>NZ_JBFODH010000002.1:0-430423 GCF_040908225.1 Aeromonas sp. R5-3
AACACCACTCGTGGCCCCGCCTTGGCAGGGAAAACAACAGGGGGCCCTGTGGCTAGCGCCCAGGGCCCCCGATACTCTCTCGCCCGCTTATTTCAGCAGGTCGACCAGACGCTGGGCGTCGCCGATATAGTTGGCCGGGGTCAGCTTCTTCAGCTCGACCTTGACGGCTTCCGGCAATTCCAGGGTGTCGATAAAGGTACGCATCCCTTCGGCGTCCACGCGGCGGCCACGGGTCAATTCTTTCAGCTTCTCATAGGGCTTCTCGATGCCGTAACGGCGCATCACGGTCTGGATCGGCTCGGCCAGCACTTCCCAGTTGGCATCCAGATCGGCGGCCATGGCATCGGCGTTGGCTTCCAGCTTGGAGATCCCCTTCAGGGTCGCCTGATAGGCAATCAGGGAGTAACCCACCGCCACGCCCAGGTTGCGCAGTACGGTCGAGTCGGTCAGGTCACGCTGCCAGCGGGAGATGGGCAGTTTGCTCGCCAGGTGCTGGAACACGGCGTTGGCCAGACCCAGATTGCCTTCGGAGTTTTCGAAGTCGATGGGGTTGACCTTGTGGGGCATGGTGGAGGAGCCGATTTCACCGGCGATGGTGCGCTGCTTGAAGTGACCCAGGGAGATGTAGCCCCACACGTCGCGATCGAAGTCGATCAGGATGGTGTTGAAGCGCGCCATGGCGTCGAACAGCTCAGCGATGTAGTCGTGCGGCTCGATCTGGGTGGTGTAGGGGTTCCAGGTCAGGCCCAAGGAGGTGACGAACTCCTCGGAGAACTGGTGCCAGTCCACTTCCGGATAGGCGCTGATGTGGGCGTTGTAGTTGCCCACGGCGCCATTGATCTTGCCCAAGATCTCCACTGCCATGATCTGCTTGAGCTGGCGCTCCAGACGGTAGGCGACGTTGGCCATCTCCTTGCCCATGGTGCTCGGGGTCGCCGGCTGACCGTGGGTGCGCGACAGCAGCGGCATGTCGCGGTACTCGGCGGCCAGACGCTTGATCTCGGCAATCAGCTTCTCGCAGTAAGGCTTGATGACCTCCTCGCGGGCGGTCTTCAGCATCAGGCCGTGGGAGTTGTTGTTGATGTCTTCGGAGGTGCAGGCGAAGTGGATGAACTCGCTGACGGCGGCCAGCTCAGGGTTCACTTCGACTTTTTCTTTGAGGAAGTACTCCACCGCTTTCACATCATGGTTGGTGGTGCGCTCGATCTGTTTGATGCGGGCGGCGTCGCTCTCATTGAAGTTGCTGACGATACCGTCGAGCAGGGCACTGGCAGCCGCGCTCAGGGCAGGGACTTCCGGGATCCCGGCGTGGCTGGCCAGTTTTTGCAACCAGCGCACCTCGACTTCGACGCGAAAACGCAGCAGACCGAATTCGGAGAAGATAGGGCGCAGGGCATCGGCCTTGTCGCCATAACGACCGTCAATCGGGGAAACAGCAGTCAGCGCGGACAGCTCCATGGGGTGAACTCCTGATGATTGGTGTGGGGGATTCGTATCCACTCGCGCGCGGGCCGGGGGCTATCAAGGCTGATGTGCGGCTGTTCACCTTGTTCTCCCTCTGCCTTTGCGCGAGCCAATGATTAGTAACGCTTGGCCAGTTCCACCATCTTCTTGCGGGCGAAGATGATCTGGGTGCGACTGCCGCCGAGCTGGCGCCACAGCACGCAGGCCCGGATGCCGGCCAGCAGCAGGGCGCGCACCTTGTGCTGCACCAGCGGCTGCTGCAGGAATAGCGGGGTGCCCGCCACCTGGATGCGCGGGCCGATCGGGCTGATGAGATCGCTGTAGATGCTCGCCATGTTGGCCAGGATCTGCTCGTCCAGCAGGTCGAAATGCTGTTGCTGGCGGCCGATCTGGCCGATCCGCTCACCCAGCATGTTGAGAATGTCCTTGCGCTTGGCCAGCTTGCGCTCCAGCGCAATCAGGCTCACCACGTAGCGGGTCAGCTCGGCATTCTTCTGGCTGCCGTCGGCGCCCAGCTGCTCGACCAGGGCGCGGTAGCCGTCGCGAATGGCCAGGTGGTTGCCGAACACGTCCAGCGGCTGCTTGGGGTCGGTGACCAGGATGCTGGAGAGGCTCTCGCGCAGGGAGGCCTCGTCACAGGTGCCGTCGCGGGCCACTTTCTGCACCAGGTAGGCGGCCTGGCAGATGCCGGCAAAGGCCATGGTTCTGTCTTGGAATTTGTCGCTCATATCTTCACAGCCCTGTTCTGTTCATTCACCGGCCGATGCCATGATCCGGCCAGGAAGTTGCCAATCATGTATCACTGCCTTGTGCTGTTTTTTCTTTGTCCCCTCTCCCTCAGGGAGAGGGTCAGGGTGAGGGTGGTTACCCCCTCATCCCCAACCCTTCTCCCGCGAGGAGAGAAGGGAGTAGAGCGCGGACGCTTGTGAGCGTCCAGCCCTTACACCGGATGGCTGAAACGCTGCTCTATGATGCCACCGCCCAGACACACTTCCCCGTCGTAAAAGACGGCGGACTGGCCCGGGGTGACCGCAGCCTGTTTCTCGTCGAAGATGACCCGGATGGTCTCATCGTCGATGGGCTGGATCAGGCTGGGAATATCTTCCTGACGATAACGGGTCTTGACGGTGCAGCGGCGCGGTTCGCGAATAGGGGTGCGATCCACCCAGTGCAGCTGGCTCGCGATCAGGCCATCGGAGTAGAGGCGGGGATGTTCCCCCTGCGCCACTATCAGGGTGTTGCGCTCGACCTCTTTGTCGACCACGTACCAGGCCTCTTCGGTGGCATCTTTGCGCCCGCCGATGCCAAGGCCCTTGCGCTGGCCCAGGGTGTGATACATCAGCCCCTGATGCTCGCCGATCACCTTGCCGTCCACGGTTTCGATGGGGCCGGGCTGGGCGGGCAGGAACTTGGCCAGGAAGTCCTTGAATTTGCGCTCACCGATAAAGCAGATACCGGTGGAGTCTTTCTTCTTGGCGGTGATGAGATCCAGCTGCTCGGCGATGCGGCGCACCTCCGGCTTTTCGAGATCCCCGACCGGGAACAGGCTCTGACCCACCTGAGCCTCGCTCAGGGTGTAGAGGAAGTAGCTCTGATCCTTGTTGGTGTCGAGACCGCGCAGCAGGCGCGGGCGGCCTGTGCTGTCGTCACGGCGCACATAGTGGCCGGTGGCGATGTAGGTGGCCCCCAGCTCTTCGGCGGCGAACTCCAGGAACGCCTTGAACTTGATCTCCTTGTTGCACAGGATATCCGGGTTCGGCGTACGGCCGGCCTTGTACTCTTCGAGGAAGTGCTCGAACACATTGTCCCAGTACTCGGCGGCGAAGTTGATGGTGTGGAGTTTCATCCCCAGCTTGTCGCAGACGGCCTTGGCATCAGCCAAATCCTGGGCGGCAGAGCAGTACTCGTCCGTGTCGTCTTCTTCCCAGTTCTTCATGAACAAGCCTTCGACCTGATAGCCCTGCTGCTGGAGCAGGTAGGCCGAGACGGAAGAATCCACGCCGCCGGACATGCCGACGATCACCTTGATTTGGCTGTTGTCTGTCATTAGTCGAAGTTACCAGTTCGTTTAAACGGGGCGTATTCTACCAGAATTTCGCGCCCCCGGTCACATATCCATGCCGCCGTTCCCATCAGGAACCCGGCAGCAGGAAATCGTTTTTCTTGTCTCGGCCTCATGGCGTCAAAGAGAGCCTCCAATGGCTCTTAGATAAAGGCCTTGAGGGCCGATAGCGGCAAGCGGGTGCCGGCCAGATAGTCCTGAATGCACTGCCACACCAGAGGGCTGCGCAGGGCCGCCTTGCACTCGGCGATCTCCTCCAGGGTGAGCCAGTGGCAGGCCAGCACGTCGCCGTCGGGATCCTCTGGATGGTGCTGGCCCGGCGCCTTTTCAAGGTCGAAGATGACGGCGATGCGCACAAAGGTGGCCTCGCTGTCCGCCGGCTTGTAGAGATAGACCCCGAGCCAGGCGGTAGGAGCGGCGGTGAGCCCGGTCTCCTCCTTCAGCTCGCGGCAGGCCGCCTGGACGAGATCTTCCCCCGGCTCTACGTGGCCGGCGGGCTGGTTGAAGCGGCGCTGGCCTTTTATCTCCTCTTCCACCAGCAGGAAGCGGCCCTGCCAGTGCACCAGGGCGGCCACGGTGAGGTGGGCGGGCAGGGGGGGATGATCGCTCATTGGGACTCCTTGTCTTGTGTACTGTGCCTTGCTGTGGCACTCGATCAGGTTGCGCCATCTATGTTGCGGCACGCTGGCCAAATGGCTTACTCGTGTTATTCCGATGGCTTGCTGCGGGCCGGACGGCGCGCGGTGCCACGGCCGCCGCTGCGATTGGCCGGGCGGGGGCTTGCTTCGCGGCTGTCCCGCTTCTGGCGTTGTTCCTGGTGTTGAGCGTCACGGGTCGGCCGGGCCTTGCTGTTGCTGCCGGCCCCCTGTGGCCTGGCGGCTGTGCGCGGCTTGCCGTGCACAGCCGATTGCCGTGGTGCCGCTGCCAGCTCGGGAGCGGGCAGGGCGCGGCTCTCCCCCGGCGCCAGACCATCGAGGGTCCACTCCCCGATGGCGTAGCGGATCAGGCGCAAGGTGGGGTGACCGATGTGAGCGGTCATCCGCCGCACCTGGCGGTTGCGCCCCTCGACAATCTTGATCTCCAGCCAGCAGGTGGGGATCTCCCTGCGCTCGCGTATGGGCGGATTGCGTGGCCACACCGCGGGTTCCTCCATGATGCGCGCCCCGGCGGGCAGGGTCATGCCGTCGTTGAGCTCTACCCCAGCGCGCAGGGCGGCCAGTTTCTCTTCGCTCGGGATGCCTTCCACCTGTACCCAGTAGGTCTTGGGGGTCTTCTCCCCCGGCTGGGTGAGGCGCGCCTGCAGCTTGCCGTCGTTGGTGAGCAGCAAGAGCCCCTCGCTGTCACGGTCTAGCCGGCCCGCGGCATAGATGCCGGGCTCGGTGATGTAATCCTTGAGGGTCTCGCGGCCCGCCTCGTCGGTGAACTGACAGAGCACCATGTAGGGCTTGTTCAACAGCAGCAGCTTGCGATCGGCCGGGGCGGGGGCCGGTTTGCGCTCGCCCTCCTTGTCTCTCATGGCGTGCTGCGCCTCCCTGCGCTGGGATGGGCGCGCCGTGGCAGTGGGCCCGCTGGCCGTGCGGCCTGCGTCGGGACGGGTGGAGAGGGAGAGACGGGGGCGGGCTGATTTCATCGCATGCATACCAAAAACAGGGGAAGGGCGAGTGTACCACAGGGGGCTGTCGCGGGCATGAACGACGGGGACGGGAGGCCAGTCGCTCAGCCAAGCAGGCCGTCAATGACGATGGCCTGACGGGCGGGGGCGGAGCCGGCGTGCAGCAGCGCCGTGCCCACCTGCTCGTCTATCAATGCGCGGGCCAGCCGGGTGAGGGGGCGCAACTGCTCGGGGGCCAGGCCGGCGGGCACAGCCAGCAAAATCAGGGTCTGCACCGGCCCGAGCGCGGAGCCCCACTCGATGGGTTCGCTGCTGCTGAGCAGCGAGAGCGCGGGTCGGCGGATGGCGGGGCAGATGACGTGGGGCATGGCGAGGCCGGGCCGGATGATGGTGGCGGCCAGCTGCTCGCGGGCGGCGATGGCCTGCTCCAGCATGGGCCTGTCGCTTATCAGCGCGGCGGGCAGCAGATCCACCAGCACCGCCAGCGCCTGGCCCTTGTCGAGGGGGGCCGTGGCATGGCCGAGCTGGGCCAGGGTGAAGCAATAGTCGGGCAGTGCCTGGCCGAGGCGCTGCTCGGCCAGGGCGGCGCTGCCCGGGCGCCCCAGCGGCTGGCCCAGCTCCACGCACCAGCAGGTGAAGGCCATGTGGGCGAGCTCGGCATCCAGCCCCTCGATCATCAGCAGACAGAGATCGCCGGGCTGGGTGGCCAGGGTGAGCAGGGAGAGCTGGTTGGTCGCCTCCACCGCCTGGCGGCGGGTGACGTTGATGAACTGGATATGGGACTTGAACAGCCCGGCCAGCCGGCTCAACTGCTTGGCCTGGGTGATGGTGAGCCCCAGCCGGCAGTGAAAGGAGATCTCGCGGATCAGCATTCAGACGCCGGGGGCGGCGGTCTTGAGCACGGCTACCGCATCGAGCAGCACCGCCTCCAGCGCCACCTGGTGAATGGGGCAGCCGAGGAAGCGATCCTTCTGCTCAATCTCGATATCGGAGGCGATCAGCACCAGATCGGCGCCGGCGATGTCGCGGGCGGTGAGGATGTTCTCCAGCCCCATGGCCCCCTGGGTTTCGACCTTGATCTTGAGCCCCAGCTTGTCGGCGGCTTTTTGCAGCGCCTCGGCGGCCATGTAGGTGTGGGCGATGCCGGTGGGGCAGGCGGTGACGGCGAGGATCTTCATGGGCTCTCACGGCAAATTCGGGTGGGGCAACAAGATAGCGCCAAGGGGCGGTCTTGCCAAAGGGGCGGAGGCAAAAATGGGATCCCGACTGCGCTCTGTTGAAGGGATGGGCAAGGGGTGAGCGCTTTTATGGCCCCAAAAGGGACAAATGGGGAAGCGGAGATAAAAAACGGCCCGCCAGAGGGCGGGCCGAATGCACACTACGGAGTGAAACCTTGAGACCGGGCAATCAGTGCCCAGTAAGCCGGGGCTCAGGCGGACTGGGCGGCCAGGGTGGCAGCTTTCAGCTCCCGCTGGTTCAGACGGACTGGGTCGCCAAAGTGGCAGCTTTCAGCTCACGTTTGATGCGGCGGATCTTGCGCTCTTCGGCGACCGCGACGCAGGCCATCAGCACCAGACAGGCGGCGGCGGCCATGTCCAGCGCCGCGAAGGTGCCGGTCCAGCCGGTCAGGCCGAAGATGGGGGTGCCGTCGGCAATCATGCCCAGACCCAGCTTGGCGAAGCTGTCACCGATGAGGTAGGCGAAGGTGCCCTTGACGCCATCGGCCACGCTGATGCCCTGCTTGGGTACGAAGCCCACGGCGGCCACGCCGATCAGCAGCTGCGGACCGAACACCAGGAAGCCCAGCAGGAACAGGGAGCCCAGGAACATGAACTGGGTGGTGGCGTGCTGGTAGAGCCCCAGGGTGGCGATGATCAGCGCCAGCGCGACGCAGGCCACCAGACCACGGCGACCGTTGGCCAGATCCGAGAGGTAACCCCACATCAGGGTACCGACCAGGGCACCCACTTCGAAGAAGGTAAAGCCCTGAATGGCCACGTCCTTGGAGAAGCCGAGCTCCTGGTGGGCATAGACGGTGGACCACTGGTCGATACCGATACGCACCACGTAGAGGAAGATGTTGGCAAAGCAGAGCAGCCAGATCACCTTGTTGAGCAGCACGTACTTCACGAAGATCTGCCACTTGGTCAGCTTCTGCTCTTCGGTGGCAACGTCTTCTTCGCTCGCCACTTCGTCAAACAGCTCTTCCACCTTGCCAAGGCCATAGGCCTCCGGCGAATCGCTACCAAAGCGCAGGCCGACAAAGCCGACGATCAGCGCGATGATGGAGGGGAAGATGAACATGCCGAGCACGTTGCCATCGAACAGGTAGTTGGCACCGAACAGCGCCACACCGGCCGCACCGGCGCCGCCCACGTTGTGGGAGAGGTTCCACATGCCCAGGTAGGTGCCGCGCTTGTTGCGGGGTGTCCACTTGGTGATGGTGGAGTAGCTGCAGGAGCCGCCGCAGCTCTGGAAGAAACCGCTGGCCGCGTAGAAGAAGATCATCAGGTAGAGGCTGAAACCGGTACCGCCCATGCTGGCACTGAAGCCCAGCATGCAGAGGGAGGAGAGGATCAGCATCAGCGGCAGGAACTGCTTGGTGTTCTTGCCGTCGGCATAGTAGGAGACGATGGTCTTGCCCACCCCGTAGGTGATGGAGAAGCCAAGGCCGATCATGCCGAGCTCGGTCATGGAGAGACCGTACTCCTGGATCATGTCGTTCTGCGCAATGTTGAAGTTCTTGCGGATCAGATACATGGTCAGGTAACCGATGAACACAACCAGATAGGATTGCATAAACGGTTTGAACCAGAGCTTGCGCCGGGCTTCGACCGGCAGGTTCAGGGTGGGGACCCGGACCTGTTCGAGTAGTTTAAACATCTTCGTTCATCCTCTGCGAGATAGACGCTGTTTCCGCCGCGTTCCACCCTTTTTGATTGGAGTTGGAGGTCACGCCACGGAAAGAACAACAGGAAGCGGGCGCGATGCGCGGCGAGCCCCTGTCGATTGAACCCATGCCCGTCCCTTGCGCCATGGCGCGGGTCGGGTAACCACATCAGGTAGCGTGACTTTAATGAGGCGCGCTGCAAATGGCGTGAGAGCCATCCCTAGGGGGGGTAGGAAAATTTCCTAGTTTGGCGGGATCCGGCCGCGAAGCGTGAAGAGGATCACAAGCCGGCGTCGTACGGCAGAGGTGAGCGGGCTCTCTCGAACCCGACAAAAGAGGAGGCCACCCGCAGGTGGCCTCGTCCGGTTTGGTCGCCGCCCTGTGCCGCTTTGGCGACTGGTCATACCCTCAGGCTTGGCGGGATGCTGGTAGATGAGGGGGTATCCATTTCTCCGGTTAGCGCCACCGCACGTGCCATCAGTTGCCCCAAGGCCTGATGGAGCTGCTCGGCATTGGTCGACTCAAGGCGTTGTTGACACCAGAGGATCAGGTGATCGTCCTGCCCCAGAGCCACCCGTATGATGGCGTGCTCGGCACTGAAGAGGTTGCCTCGCAGCAGTGCCCGGGCCTGCGCCTCGCCAGCAAGGGTGCCAGCGCGCAAGAACATGACCATGCTCTCCTCGCTGAGCGGGGCCAGATGGATGGCCCAGAGCTTGTCCAGCGTCAGGCAGGCATGGCCCGTTTCATCCTGCTCTATGGCCCCGATGTCGAGGTGTGCCGCCAGTTCGCCAAGTCGAGTGGTGTAAAGGTTCATGGCGTGACTCATCCCAGATAGTTGTTGCTGACGTTGAAGCGACCCTTGTTCTCATCCTGCGGGCGGCAGAAGTGGCAGACCAGCTGATCGGGCAGCCACCCCAGCGTGTCCTTGAACCCTTGCAGCAGGTCGGCAAAGTGAACGCCCTTGGCCTCACGGTTGAGCAGCACGAAGTCAAAAGGTTGCTCGGCGCCGTTGCGATTCATTCTGCCGATCAGCTCGGCCGCCTGCTCCGGCTGGGTGCGAATGCCGCCATCCAGCCGGTAGTTGGTTGCCTCCCGGCTAAGGGTGTCGTAAATCTGGCTCTCTTCCTTGAACGCTACCAGCCCGTCCTTTAGCTTCTCGGCGAAGGCCATGGTGTTGGAGACCAGCACATTGTTGCGGGTCGAGGCAAAGTCAAATTCGATCCCCTCCGGCTTGGTAAAGGTGCCCTCATTGACGCCACTGCCGTGGGATGAGAACAGCACATTCCGGTTGAGCTGCTGTTGACCGCTGAACAGATAGGCGATCTCCTTGCCATTGATGGTGATGGGGGTGATGGCGATCTGATGTTGCCGCTCAAGTGAAACACGTGCTGCTTCAGGCAGATTGGTACCATTGACCTTGATGTGCTGGCCATCGCTCAGGCAAACGGCAACACCATTTTTGGCAAACAGACTGTCGGCCTTGGCAAGATCTTCTGCCCGCATGGCACTCTTGCCAGGCAGGTGGATACCGTAACTGCCTGGTTTACTGGCACTTGGCCAGATCGCCGGACGGTCAAAGCTGGCCGCCGGCTTTTCAGCGAGCACACTGACGGCGCCGCCCCAACGTGCTTCCAGCTGTTTGGTCAGCTGACTGGCGTTGTAGGCACTCAACTGACTCTTGGCATCGGCCAGGGTAGGTGCATGTTTCATCCCCTCGCCGGGAAGAAATATGCCAAATTGTCCCGGTTTGCTGGCACTGGGCCAGATAGCGGCTGTATTGGTGCCTGGGGCGGGTTTGTTGGCCAATACCTGCACATCTTGTCCCGCGAAGTGGTGACACAGATCCACTGTGTTGTTCTGGGGGCGCGCCGGGATAGCCGGAGCCGGCTTGGCTGCCCGATCCGGCACTGGTGGCGGCAGCTGACGAGCGGCGGCATCCAGCAGCAGTTTGGCATCGGCGAGGGAGAGCTGGTCTGAGCGCAATCCGGCGAGAACGGCATTGCCGCCTGTCTCTTGTTGCAGCTTGAAGTTGGCGATATGGGGCAACAAGCCCGCCACCTCCTGCTGATTGAGGGAAATGTTGCGCACCTGCTCGAGGACGGTCTGGGCAAATGTCCGTTCTTGGGAGGAGATGCCCGCCCCTGTGTTGGCGTGACCCTGATTGCCCAGGCGGCCTGCCTGATCGGCATGACCGAGCTGATTGATCTGCTGATTGACGAGTGATTGTAGAGCGTGGATCTGCATTGAACCTCCGAGCGAGTGTATGGAGGGGATTCTATGAAGGTGGCGGCAGGTGCTCCGTCACTAAACGGTGCTCAATTTGTAGAAAATGGTTGTTGTTCAAAGCGGTGCTGGTTGCAGACAATAAGTTGAGGAACAACAAGAGAGGCCATGGGGCCTCTCTTGTTCCTTTGCCGTATCAATGCGGTTGGGTCGTTCAGGCGGCCTTGGCCAGAGTCACCTCGTCACTCTTCTTGACCCGCAGTTTTTTCAGGGCAACCGCCACCACACCGGTGACGATGGCGCCGCAGATCATGCAGAGCAGCGCCAGCAGTGGCTTGTTGACGGCACCCAGCAGGGCCACGATGGGGCCACCGTGGGCGACGCTGTTGGTGATGCCAAACAGGAAGGCCATCACGGCGGCGGTCATGCTGCCCAGCACGTTGGCCGGGATGACGGCCAGCGGATCACGGGCGGCAAACGGAATCGCACCCTCCGAAATCCCCACCAGGCCCATGGCACCGGCGGCTTTGCCCGCTTCAATCTCGGTGGCATCGAAGATGCCGAGCTTGCGACCGAGCACGGTAGCGAGCGACATGCCAAGGGGGGCGGCCGGGATGGCGCAGGCCATGGCGCCCATGAACTGGGTCTGGCCGGAGGCGATCATGCCCACCGAGAACAGGAAAGCCACCTTGTTGACCGGACCACCCATATCAAAGCCGGCCATGCCGCCGAGCACGATCCCCAGCAGCACCAGGCTGCCGCCGCTCATGGAGAGCAGCATGGCGTTCAGGCCGGTCATCATGTCGGCAATGGGGGCGCCGATGATGAAGATGAAGACGGCAGCGATAAAGAGCGACCCGATGATGGGGGCGATCAGGATCGGCACCAGCGGCTGCACCATCTTGTGGTAGTGACGGGTGGCAATCCAGCGCACCAGATAACCGACCAAGAGGCCCGCGATGATGGCACCGATAAAGCCGGTACCGGCATCGGCGCCGTAGAAGCTGCCGTTGTTGGCGATCCAGCCGCCGATAAAGCCCGGTGCCAGCGCGGGTCTGTCACCGATGGCGTAGGCGATGTAGCCCGCCAGGATGGGGATCATCAGGGTGAAGGCGGCGACGCCCACGTTGAGGATCTGGTTCCACATGCTCCCTGCCGGGATCTGCATGCCGCTCGGGGTCGGATCGCCGCCGATGGCCAGAGCCAGAGCGATCAGCAGACCCCCGGTGACCACAAACGGGATCATGTGGGATACGCCGTTCATCAGATAACGGTAGAGATCCGAGCTGCCGCCTGCGCTCTTCTCTTCACCTTTTCTATCATCCTTGTCTGCCACATAGGCGGGGGCCTTCAGCGCCTGCTCGATCAGCCCCTTGCCATCCTTGATGGGAGCCTTCACGCCGGTCTTGATGAGGGGCTTGCCGTTGAAGCGGGCCATGTCCACCTGTTTGTCGCAGGCCACCACGATGGCGCTGGCGCGGGCGATCTCGGCCGCAGTTGGGCTGTTCTTGACGCCGATGGAGCCGTTGGTCTCCACCTTCACCTCAAAGCCCAGCTCCTTGGCGGCGCGCTCCAGGGATTCCGCCGCCAGATAGGTGTGGGCGATGCCGGCCGGGCAGCCGGTGACACCGATGATTAGCCCCTTGTCGGCGGCGGGTGCCGGAACTGTTTCTTCTTTCTTCTCGAGCAGCAGGGCCAGCGCATCGGTAGGCGTCTTGGCTGCCAGCAGGGCATCGATAAAGCCCTCTTCAATCAGCTTGGCGGAGAGCTCGGCCAGCACCTCGATATGGTGGTTGGCGCCACCGGCCGGGGAGGCAATCATGAAAAACAGCTGGGAGGGCTTGCCATCCTCGGCGCCGTACTCGATACCGGCGCGGCTGATGCCGATGGCCACCGCCGGGGTGCTCACTGCCGCACTCTTGGCGTGGGGCAGGGCAACGCCCTCTTCAAAGCCAGTGTTGTCCAGCTCTTCCCGGGCCCACAGGTCCTTGATGAACTGCTGTTCGTCGCTGACCTTGCCTTGCGCCGCGAGCAGACGGGTCATCTCGGTGAAGACCTCCTCCTTGCGCGTGGCCTTTAAATCGAGCGCGATCAGCTGCTCGTTGATAAGGGTGGTGATCATGGCGTTCTCCCTGCTCCTGGCCGGAGCCTGTTGGCATCTTTTCCTGGGCTACCGCCCAGGACATGCAGACAAAAGTGACCCCACTATTATCCCGCCCGCAGGGCAGTGCACCTATCGGACAAAACTGCGAAATACTGGATTTTTGTGCGCCATTACCCCGAGTGTGACCTTGATCGCACAGCAGACCAGCTGACAAAATGGGTATGAATTGAATCGGAAATTGGTTTTTTGTCTTTAATAATCAGTGTCTTGATATTTATTCTTTCAACGTGCTTTTATGATGGAGTGTGATGTTATCCGGCCAGGAAACGGTGTGAAACTGTAAATTTGTGAGGTGAAAAGAGGGCGCAGGGTGTGAGCTGTCGCACATAAATGGCGGTGACGGGGCGCTTGATAAGGGGAGACAGGCGAGGGGAAAGGTGGAGAAATGGGTTGAACCATTGGTGCCAGACAGCCCACCACAACGCGCGAGTGAAACCACAGGCATTGGCACCGTAGGGGGCAATGAACGAAGTGAATTGCACCGCTTGTTTGGGGGCAGAAAAGGTAGAGGTGCAATGCGCTGCGCTTATTGCACCTCTACCGAGTGGATGATGTGAATGTCCAAGTGCGCTTGGGTATTAAAAGTTCTAGGTTAACTTTTGGCTATTGCTTCTGGAAGGTAAAGCCAGCGGACAAGAGAGCCTTTTCTGGAGGCAAACCGAATCTTAATCCAGTCATCTTTCTGCTCGAGAATTTCTACTTTGTCGTTATGAATAAGATAGGCTTTGGTCTTTGATGCTTTTTCAGGTGATGAGTAGAGAAAGGCTTTCTCGGATGTGACTGGCCAGAGAATTTTCATGCCATCAAAGTCAATCGCAACGGTGTCCAGCTTCTCTCCCTTCTGATTAAATGTATGCTCGTAAAGAGGGAAGGTATCAATCTCGGAGTTTTGGATCTGATACTCTGTTGTTTTATATAGCCAGAGTTCACCTTGGGCGTTATATCGGTAAGTGTCGTAATACCATACAGGGCCGGAGCGGCAAGAGCTAACCAAAGAAAGATCATCTAATCGAACTGCAAGGTTGTAGAGATCTTCGCAGGCAGATGTTGGTGCCTTTGAGTCTGCAATCTTTAGCTCTTTAAATGCAGTGTTTACATGGTCATATAAGAATACATAAAAAATATTATTTACCATGCCAAGATAGTTGGTAATGGCAATGTCCTTATAACCATCAAAGTTGAAGTCCTGTATGATAATATCGGACTCCAAGTTATCATCAATACATTTAAGTTGCTGCTTTTCTTTTCCTGCTGTTATCAAGTAAAAGCATTCACCTTCCTTTTCAATGTCTATTTTTACTCCGTCAATTATAAATGTGGAGTCTGCTCTTGCAGAGATGGAGAAGCATAGTAATAAAGTTGTGATAATAATAAATAATTTCATGTTGATTTATTCCGCAAAAAGTGTTGCTTACGTAGTTTATTTACTGTCCTGGATCGTTTTTATGAGCGTGAGCTTGTTTTTATCAACGATATAATAATTGATGTAATAAATAAATGACTCTCCATCTTGGCTAATTTCAACTTTGGTTGTAGTAAGAAGAACGCTATCAATTTGTGGAGACTCTATCCATTCTCCCACACGGGTATCAAGATCATCATTTACATCATATGAGCTATACGCATTAAATACCGTATCCAGTACCTTACCCGTGCGCTTGTTGACAAAGACCTGATTATAACAACCTGATGAACCACATCCCCAACCTGTTAGTACATATTCACCAGCATATACTGGCTTTTGCGACAATGCTGCGGTAAGTCGGGTACGGAATGTTCTGGCCAATTCAGAGTCTAGTGAAAGTTTGGCTGGCTTACCTTTATATACTGGTGGGGCCGGGTAGTCCTCTGCCCGAGGTGACACTTGAGATCCAGCTTCGCTACCAAATGTGGTTTGGCTGGATAGTCCGAGGAAGGATAAGAAGTAAATTACACATATTTTCATAATAATTCGTCTTTGTTTTTAAATTTGTACTTATATTAAGGTTTTAAAATTCATTCAGCTCTTGTACTTCTCAACTCTTTATGTGGATTGTGTGGCAAGCAATTAACATATGCCTTAGCCGTATGAATATTACCCATATCATCAACAATAGTGCAAGTCAGATTGCAAGGTTTACCAAGATCACGACGCCAGAAATGGTGATGTTGATATTTTGCCTCAAATTCAGATGTTATTGTGGCAGACATTATCCAGTTGATAGGTATTTTCTTGTTGTATACTAATTTAGTAAGCATTTCTGAATATGATAGAGACATGATCTTCAATTCATATATATCTGGAGTTACGACCTTGGTGGTCAACTCTATAGTAACGATTTTTGACTCTTCAGATTCAACGGATTTGTACAGCTTCCCTAATCCCCAGTATCCATCTATATCATTGTTTCTACTTGAAAAGGAATTGATGATTCCTGATGCTACACATATTAACTCTGTTCTGTGTCCCATATTTTCCCCCGACAGAGACTAATCACTGTAGTTGTGACCAGCACCTCAAACTTTAATGGTTAGTTACTAGTCGGTTAAGATAGAAATTTACCTCTGCACGAGTCGTAAAACGGTGCTTGGCGTTTGGGAATCGATCAAACAGCTCGCGATGGAATTGGCGGGAGCTTGTGCCGGCTCGCTGCCCATATTCCGATGCCCACACCAGCAGTTGTTGAAAGTTCTTTTCCGCTGCCACTGCATCCCGTTGCCTGGCACTTTGTGATCCGCGCGATAGTAGCGAATCACGGCAGACAGACCAGTCGAGATCCAGAAATAGCAGGGTATCGGCAGCATCAAGCAGTTGCTCGGCCAGGGCGCCAAATACCCCTTCGACCGCCCATGAGGGCTCTTGAGCAAGTGTTTGAATGGCATGGTCAATCTCATGTTGGAGGCGTTTTTGGTTAAAGCCGCCCGGCTGCCAGACAATGGTGTCCAGATTGACCTCGCGGATAGTTAACCGCTCAGCCAATCGAGCCGCCAACCAGCTCTTGCCTGATCCCGAGTTGCCAATAATGAGAATTCGTTTCATCTTTGAGTACTCTTTTCTGGAACAGATATCTGGAGGCTGGAAAGTAGAGGTGATGACGCTGAGAGTGGATTAAAAGTAGGTTGGCGGTTCGCCGACATAGCGTGGCCGCCTATGAGAGAAATACATGCAATCACCCCCCGGAATGCGCCTATACCCCAGCCTCTCGTAGAAGTGATGGTCGATATCTGCATGGAGGAAGGTGGCGACGGCATTGGGACTATCCAGCAGCATGCCTGTCACCCCACGCAGCAGATGGGCGCCAAATCCTTGCCCCCTCATCGCCGGTGCCGTTGCCAGTGAACCTATGCCAAAACAGCCCTGGCCAAGGCCAAATCGGTCCCGATAGACGATAAGGGAAGAGACAGGCTGATTGCCCACAATAAGGACATACCACACACCGGAGCGGTATTTTTGACTGGCGTGGCAGCTCGCCAGATGTTCAGTCGGTGACAGTCCTTCGCCCCAAGCATCAAAGCCCATCCAGAAGATGGCATTCAGTTCGTCTGGGCTGGCTTTTCTTGTCTGCATCCTGCATTCATCCCTTTACCTGTGTCATGGCGATCGATATGGCTCTCGTTGCTTTCGATGAGGTGTGGCGACGCTGAATTGATCCCCCCACCATTTATGCCCAGGGCGTACAGGCTGCTGAGGGTAGGGATAGCCTAGCCCAGTTCAAGGTAGAGTCGCAGCATATCCTTGTGCTGGATGCCGTGCTCCATCAGGGGCTCCGGGTAGTGGGTAAGGAAGTGATCCTTGATGACGCCATCCACGCGAAAGCCGTGGCGCTGGTAATAGGTGAGCTGGTGGCCGAAGCTGCCGGTGCCGAGTTCGACGCGGCATACCCCTTTCCCGGCCAGGTTCGTCAACACGAAGCGCAGCAGGCCGGAGCCGATACCTTGCTGCTGGCGATTGTGGGCAACGGCGATATTGAAGATCTCGGCCGTTTGCTCCCCCACCAGATCCGCCACACAGGCGCCCACTACCTCGTTGCCCGCCAGGGCGGCAAAGCCCCAGGCGCCGGACAGATAGGTGGCAATGCGCTGCTCTGCGGGATCGGCCTCCAGCAGCAGCGCCAGCGGCAGTTGACCGGGATCCATCTCGACAAACTTCATCTTTCTCTCTCTTTTATCTCGCTCTGACTGTCCGGGGGCGCCGTCTTCTGGGCCTCAATACTCCAGAAACTTCTCGCCACAGCGCTCGCAGATCAGGTGCTTTACATGAGTGGCCTGATAGGCGAGGGTCTGGCCGAATACCGCGTTGGTCAGGCTGCTGGAGCGAAAGGCTTGCCAGAAGGCTTTGCGCGGATCCTTGGGCATGATGTCCTGACTGTGATCCCGTGGCACCAACACCACGATATGGCGGGTGCGCTCCCGGCATTTGTCACAGCGATGGACTTCGCTTGGTGGCTCGCTTTGGGGTTGGGCGGTGCGCTCTGTTGTCATGATGATGACCTGTTATGGATGGCGCGCCCATCATAGTCTTCTTCAGTTGGCTCTCAATCCCCCATGCTGGGGGCGTGTGCTGGTTGCAAGCGGGATCACTTTTTGGGGCGCGTAGCGGGCTTGGCTGCGATGGTGTTTTTTGCGATGCCCTCGGGGGAGGGAATACCCATGCTGGCCAATACCCGGGCGGCGTTCTCTTCACACGGCATATCGTCGGGTTTGGACTCCACCAGCCGGATCAGGGCCTGCAATTGCTGCTTGCTGTGGGCAAGCCTTGCCTCCAGCGCTTCTATGTCGCTCACCTTGGCCTCGAGCGCCGCCAGTAGCGGGGCGTGTTGCCAAGAACTGATATCTGCGGGCACCAACTGCTTGATCTCGTCAAGGGAGAAGCCTGCCTGCTGCGCCTGGCCAATGATGGTCAGCAAGGGTACCGTCTCGGGCGGGTAGTCGCGATAGCCGTTGGTACCCCGCCGTACCTTGCTGAGCAGGCCTCTGGCTTCGTAGAAGCGGATGGCCGAGGCCGCCATGCCGGTCTGTCTGGCCAGTTCACCGATCTTCATCTTGCCTCCTGGGTTGCGGGTTGGCGGGTTTGCCCGCCAAACGGCGGGATCAAGGGGAATTCTAGGGTTAAAGCCCGCTTGAATGTCAACGGCACTGAGCAGGGACTGTGCGGGTGGATAGCATTTCTCCCATCGCGACGGCATCCCGATAAAGGGGCTTGACCTTCAAGTCAGCTTCAAACTTATGGTGGGGTCCTCATTACCGAGGAGATCGCCATGAATCCATTTACTCCCCTGACCCTGCCCAATGGCAGCCAGCTTATCAACCGCCTCGCCAAGGCGGCCATGGAAGAGAACATGGCCGACCGTGACCATGCCCCCTCAGAGGCGCTGATCCAGCTTTATCGTACCTGGGCAGAGGGTGGCGCCGGCCTGCTCATCACCGGCAATGTGATGGTGGACGGCCACGCCATGACGGGGCCGGGGGGCGTGGTACTCGATTCCCACGATCTCTCCCCAGAGCTGGCCGAGCGTTTCAGTGTCTGGGCCGAGGCGGCCAAGAGCGGGGGCGCCCAGGTCTGGATGCAGATCAACCACCCCGGTCGCCAGATGCCGGCGGCGCTGGGGCAGCCCACCCTGGCCCCTTCCGCCGTGCCCATGGCGCTCGGCAGTTTCTCGAGGCAGTTCGCCCCGCCCAGAGCCATGAGCGAGGCCGACATTGCCGAGGTGAAGGCGTGCTTCATCAACACGGCGCTGTTGGCACAGCGTGTCGGTTTTGACGGAGTGCAGATCCACGCCGCGCACGGCTATCTGCTGAGCCAGTTCCTCTCGCCGCTCACCAACCAACGCAGTGATCGTTGGGGCGGCAGTCTTGAGAATCGCGCCCGCTTGCTGCTGGAGATAGTAGAAGGGATCCGTCAGCAGGCGAGGGAGCGCTTCTCACTGTCGGTCAAGCTCAACTCCGCCGACTTTCAGCGTGGCGGCTTCAGTACCGAGGATGCAAAGGCGGTGGTGGAGATGCTCAACCCGCTTGGGGTAGATCTGGTGGAGCTCTCCGGCGGCAGTTATGAGGCGCCCGCCATGCACGGCCAGGCCCGCGATGGTCGGACTCTGGCGCGGGAGGCCTATTTTCTAGAGTTCGCTCGGGTGATCGTCTCCGTTGCCCATATGCCCGTGATGGTGACCGGGGGAATTCGCCGCTATCCGGTGGTGGAGCAGGTGCTTGGCAGCGGGGTGGCGGTCGCCGGCATGGCCACTGCGCTGGCCATCGCCCCGGATCTGCCCGCCAGATGGCACCGTGAGCAGGCGGCAAGTGCCGAGCTCAGGCCCATCCCCTGGCGCAACAAGGTGCTGGCCTCGGTAGGTTATATGGCGATGGTGAAATACCAGTTGCGGCGGCTGGGGCGCGGCCAGCCGAGCTGCCCCAAGAGCGCACCCGCCCTGGCGCTGGCCTGCCAGCAGTGGCAGACCCTGCTTGGCAACGCCCGCTATCGACGCTGGATCAAGGTGCAGGAAAAGTGAAGAGGTAGCGGCTCGTGAATCTGCCAGTCTTGCTAACTCAAGCCGACGCCCGTTTCTGCAGGCTGGGGGTGATGATATGACGGTTGGGGGCGAGCTCGGGTTGCTGCATCCGGGTCAGCAGGCGCAGGGCGGCCTGGCGGCCTATCTCTCGCGCCGGCGAGCTGACGAAGGTGAGGGCGGGGGAGGTGAGCTCGGCCTCCGCCACGTCGTCAAAGCCGAGCAGGGCCACCTGCTGGCCGATGTAGTTGTCCTTGCCCACGCTGCGCCCGCTCGCCTCGACGCCGTAGATGCCACCGAGGGCCACCTCGGGGTAGTGGCACAGAATGGCGGTCACCTTGGGGTGCTGGTGCAGCAGCTGGGCGATGGTGTCGGCGGCGCTGCGCTGGGTGCGTTCACACTCCAGTACCCACTCCGGTTTGAAGGGCAGGCCGTATTGCAACAGGCTGGCGCAGTAGCCGCCGATGCGCTCGGCGCGGGTGAGGGAGTCGGCCCGCCCGCCGACGTAGGCGATGTGGCGGTGACCCTGTTCGATAAGGTAGGTGGTGGCCTGTTGGGCGGCGTGGGTGTTGTCCGGGCCGATAAAGTCCACGTCGTCCCGATAGTAGGAGCGGGCGGCGCACACCAGCGGCAGCGCCGAGTCGAGCAGGTGCTCCAGCGGCTTGGCGGCCGCGCCGCGCACCGGGTTGAAGATGATGCCCGCCACCCCCTGGCGTGAGAGGGACTGGATGCTCTGTTGCAGCCGCTCGGGGCTGTGGCCGCACTGGGTCAGAAACAGCAGATAGCCCTGCTGCTCCAGCACCTCGCTCACCCCGGCGGTCACCTCGGTATAGAAGGGGTCGGTGATGTCCCGCAGGATCAGCCCTACCAGATTGGATTGCTGGCTGCGCAGGTTGGCGGCGGCGCTGTTGGGCACATAGTCGAGCGCCCTGATCGCCTGCTGTACCCGCTCGGCGGTGGCCGGCGAGATGCGCCCCTTGCCGTTGAGCACCATGGAAACGGTAGTGACCGATACTCCCGCCCACTGGGCGACGTCGGTGATCTTGGTGGCTTTGGCAGAGAGGGATTTGGGCGACATAGGGCGAACGGGCGACGGCGAGTTGAGAGCGAGGCTCCAGCATACCTGCTCATATGCCTGAGTGAAACGTTACATCACCCTCGGGCCGATCCGGCTCACAGTTTTGCAAGCGCTTCCCTGACAGCACTTATATTCTGTGATCCTGTCGGCACTTGTAAGTTGATAAAACGTTTTATCATCCAGCAAAACCAGATACGGCTCGTCGTTGCCATCCGTCAGGGAGGCCACCGGGCAGGCGTATCGAATGACCTTCACCTCACAAGGATCTGACACATGGCCAAGTCCCCCGCCAAATCCACCATCTGGGAGTTCCTGCAGAGCCTCGGCAAGACCTTCATGTTGCCGGTCGCCCTGCTGGCCTTCTCGGGCATTCTGCTCGGTGTCGGCAGCTCGCTCACCAGCGATGCGGTCAAGCAGAGCATGCCCTTCCTCGACAATACCGTGCTGCAGCTGCTGTTCCTCTGGATGACTAAGGTGGGGCTGGTGGCCTTTATCTACCTGCCGGTGATGTTCGCGGTGGCCATTCCGCTGGGGCTGGCGCGCGAGGAGAAGGGGGTGGCGGCCTTTGCCGGTTTCGTCGGCTATGCGGCGCTCAACCTCTCCATCAACTTCTACCTCACCGTGGCCAACGTCATCGGTGACGCAGCGGCAGAGAAGGCCTACGGGGTGAAAGCCATCCTCGGCATCAGCTCCATCGACACCGGCATTCTGGGGGCCATCATCGTCGGGGTGATCGTCGCCAAACTGCACGCCCGCTTCTACACCTACAAGATGCCCGATGCGCTCGCCTTCTTCGGAGGCGCCCGCTTCGTGCCCATTATCACCGCCATCGTGCTGGGGGTGGTTGGTCTGGTGGTGCCCCTGGTCTGGCCCTGGTTCGCCGCCGGCATCAACGGCATAGGGGCGCTCATCTCCCACGCCGGTCCCTTCGGCCCCTTCCTGTTCGGTACCGGCGAGCGTCTGCTGCTGCCGCTCGGTCTGCACCACATCCTGGTGGCGCTCATTCGCTTCACCGAGGCGGGCGGCTCCCAACTGGTGTGCGGCAACGAGGTGAGCGGCGCGCTCAACATCTTCTACGCCGAGCTCTCCTGCGCCGACACCACCCAGTTCTCGGTGTCGGCCACCTCCTTCCTCTCCCAGGGCAAGATGCCGGCCTTCCTCGGCGGCCTGCCGGGGGCGGCGCTCGCCATGTATCACTGCGCCCGCCCGGAAAATCGCGGCAAGATCAAGGCGCTGCTGGTTTCCGGCGTGGTGGCCTGCGTCATCGGCGGCATCACCGAGCCGCTGGAGTTCCTGTTCCTGTTCGTGGCGCCCGTGCTCTACGTCATTCACGCCATCCTGACCGGGCTCGGCTTTATGACTATGGGGCTGCTCGGCGTCACCATCGGCAACACCGACGGCAACCTCATCGATTTCCTGGTGTTCGGCGTGCTGCAGGGCACCGCCACCAAGTGGTATCTGGTGCCGGTCGCGGCGGCCATCTGGTTTGCCATCTACTACAGCGTGTTCCGCTTCGCCATCGTGCGCTTCAACCTGAAAACCCCCGGCCGGGAAATCGAGACCAGCGAGGCGGCTCAACCCGCGGGCAAGAAGGCAGGCAACAGTGGCTACAACGGCGAAATCATCCTCAATGCGCTGGGCGGCGCCGGCAATATCCTGGCGCTGGACAACTGCATTACCCGCCTGCGGATGTCGGTGCAGGACATGAGCCGGGTCGATGACAAGGTATTGAAGGCGAATGGCGCCATCGGGGTGATCAAGCTCGACGAGCACAACCTGCAGGTGGTGATCGGGCCCCAGGTCCATCTGGTGAAAAACCAGCTGCAGAGCCTGATGGGGGCCTGAGTCGGCCCTCTGTTACCCTGCGTTGGGGGGCGCCATGCCCCCTTGTTCATTGCTGTTTTTGCTGGTGAGAAAGAGATGCCCACTACCGAATCCTTTGATTTTGACCGCCTGGTCGATCGCCACGGCACCTACTGCACCCAGTGGGACTATGTGGCCGACCGTTTTGGCCACGCCGACCTGCTCCCCTTTACCATCTCCGACATGGATTTCGAGACGGCCCCCTGCATTCGCCAGACCCTGGCCAGGCGCCTCGAACACGGGGTCTTTGGCTACAGTCGCTGGAATCACGACGACTTCAAGGGGGCGGTGAGCGACTGGTTTGCGCACCGCTACGGCTCTCGCCTTGACCCCGAGAGCCTGGTCTACGGCCCCTCGGTCATCTATGTGATCGCCCAGCTGGTGAGCCTCTGGTCGGCGCCGGGGGAGGGGGTGCTGGTGCATACCCCCGCCTACGACGCCTTCGGCAATATGCTGGCCGCCAACGACAGGGTGCTGCTGCCTTGCCCGCTGATAAAGGGGGAGGGGAGCTATCACATTGACTGGGCCTGCTTCGAGCGCCAGGCGGCCCGCCCCGATTGCAGGATTTTGCTGCTGTGCAGCCCCCACAACCCCACCGGCCGGGTCTGGACGCGGGATGAACTGGGCCGGATGGCCACTATCTGCCAGCGCCACGGGGTCAGGGTCATCTCGGACGACATCCATATGGACATGAGCTTTGCCCCTTACCTGCCGTGGAGCGAGGTGGCGCCGGATGACAACTGGGCACTGGTGAGCTCGGGCTCGAAATCCTTCAATATTCCGGCCCTTGGCGGCGCCTACGCCTTTATTGCCAACGCCGAAGCGCGGGCCGCCTATCTGCAGCGGCTCAAGGCGGCCCATGGCCTCTCATCACCGCCCATTCTCGGGGTGCTGGCCCATATCAGCGCCTATCGGGAGGGGAGTGAGTGGCTCGATGCCCTGAAAGCCTATCTGCACGGCAACCTGACCCAGGTGGCGGCGCGGCTCAACACCGCCTTCCCCGCCATCGACTATCGGGTGCCCGAGGGGACCTATCTCGCCTGGATTGACCTGCGCGGCCTTGGCATCGACTCCACCGAGCGGATGGATGCGCTGCAAACCTTGCTGGTGGAGAAGTACCGGGTCGCCATCATGCGCGGCGACACCTATGGCCCCGAAGGCAACGGCTATCTTCGCCTCAACGTCGGCTGTCCTCGCTCGAAAGTAGATAAAGGCCTTGATGCCCTGATCGGTGCGCTGCAAGAGCTGCTGGCCAGATAGAGCGCCGCCGCCCTCGGGCGGCGGTTGCTATTTCGAGGCGGCCTTGTCAGGCCGATAGCGGGTCTCTTCTATCTGATCAAAGCGCAGGATCAGGGTATCACCCCCCTTGAGGCGATAGGCGCAGTGGGAAGTGTTGCAGGCGATGCGAATATGAGGCTCATCCCCCAGCAGGGGAGACTGACTATGGGCCTCTGTCTGCGGCCACTTGCCTTGTTCGAGGCGGAAGATCTGTGTTTGTGCCTCTTCGACACCTTTCACAAAGAACCAGAGCGCACCCATGACGGGGATCAATACGGATAACAACAAGAAGGCAAATTTGTCATAGCTATTCCCCATCCAAACAAATGCTCTGAAAAGAGAGGGGGCTGGGTAGCGCCCAATCTTTTTCGCTCTTTTGATCAGCCAACGATAGAACATTGAGCTTTGCCACAGCCATGTGAGATGAATTCGCCAGCGAGCGCAGATGAGTAGGGTGATCGCCACTGAAAAAATCGTGAGCATGCTACCCAATACAGGCCACATCCAGGGCTTGAGCATATTGAGAGTCGTGAGAAGGCCAAGGGCCAGCAGATAATCCGCCGGTGGAGAAAATTCGGCATAGTCGAGGTTAAACGCCAAGGTATAGCCATAGTGATAGGCCATCCCCAGGAGATAGGTTGCTGCTGTCAGGGCAGGAATGGCCGCCACGACTAATCCCGCAAAGCGCCAAGTTGTCCCCTTTTCTTCGGGTTCCAGCTCAGAATTGCGCAATGTTTTTATATGTTGGCGAAGCCAGCGCCAACGGGCAGCGGCTGTTCGATTACTCACTGGGCGTCCCTTCACTCATCTAGTTGATATATGAATCTGTCAGAGAATAGCGCGGCTTCGAAACCGAACCTTGTGCGAACCGCAGGTACAGCAACTGGCGTTTATTCGGGATGGCGGGCGAGGCACTCGGGCAGGGTGAGCCGTACGTCCGTCAGATCCATTTGTGCAAGGCTCCGTCCATGTGTGGTCGCCAGGCCGGCTGGCAGGCGAAGGCACGATATGGCTCCTATCTTATCGATCCTGAGTGGGAGGGTGCTATCCCCGTTCGGGCGGCTGACGAACAGGGTTTACTGCCTGATGCCTGGATAAAAGAAGGGGCCCTCGGCCCCTTCTGTCGCAGGTACTCTCAAGTCCGTTATCAGGCCACCTGGCGCCCCGGTCGGGTGCGGGCCAGCAGCCCCTCCGGGTTGTGGATGGCCTCCCGGGTCTTGACGTCGATGACCTCGATATGGGCGAAGCGCTCCCTGTTCTTGATGGCCACGTCGTGGGCCAGGATGACGCAGCGGGCGTTGGCCACGTCCTTGGCGCTGATGTGGTTGATGATGCCGTTGGCGCCCTGGGTTTCCACTTTCAACTTGATGCCGGCCTTGGCGGCTGCCTTTTGCAGGCTCTTGGCGGCCAGGAAGGTGTGGGCCACGCCGGAGGGGCAGGCGGTGATGGCCAGCACCTCGGCTTCCCCTTCCGCCTCGATGATCTGGTACTCCTCCAGGCGCTCGTTGCTCTCTTCGGTGTCACTGACCGGCTTTTTCAGCAGGTTGACGATAAGGGCCGTGGTGAGGGCGCCGAGCAGGGTGCCCAGGATATAGCCCATCTTGCCCTCCACCACCGGCAGCACGATCCAGCCGCCCCAGGGGGCGTGGTTGATGCTGTGCATCAGAAAGCCGGTGATGTTGCCGACGATGCCGCCTGCGACGATGGCCGGGATGACCCGCACCGGGTCGGCGGCGGCAAACGGAATGGCCCCCTCGCTGATGCCGATCATACCCATGATGGCGGCCGCCTTGCCCGCCTCACGCTCCTCTTTCTTGTAGCGCTTGGGCGAGAGCAGGGTGGCCAGCGCCATGCCGAGCGGCGGCACGCAGATGGCGATGCCGACCCCGCCCATCAGCCAGGGCTGGGTGTTGACCTGGGTCTGGGCAAACAGGGTGGCCACCTTGTTGATGGGGCCGCCCATGTCAAAGGCGGTCATGCCACCGAGGATGGCCCCCAGCATCACCTTGCCCGAGCCCGCCATGCCGGAGAGCCAGTGGTTCATCCCCTCCATCATGGCGGCGATGGGGGCGCCGATGACCCACATGACGATGCCGCACACCAGGAAGGTGCCGATCAGCGGATAGATGAAGATGGAGCCGAGCGAACTCATGGAGTCCGGCAGCTTGATGCGTTTGAGCTGGTTGACGATGAGGCCGGCGATAAAGCCCACCAGGATGGCGCCGAGAAAACCGGTATGAAACTGCTGCACGGCAATCCAGGAGCCGATCATGCCGGGGGCCAGGCCCGGTTTGTCCGCCATGGAGTAGGCGATGTAGCCGCCCAGCACGGCGGTAAACAGGGTGAGCCCGGCAATCCCCATGTCGGCCATGTCCTTGAGCACGCCCGCCTCGGGCACGGCGCCCTTGCCGCTGATCATCACCGACAGCGACAGCAGCACGCCCCCCGCGACGATGAAGGGGATCATGTGGGAGGTGCCGAACAGCAGGTGTTGCTTGAGGGTATTGAGCTGGGCCTTGATGCCGCGCTCCTGCGGCTCTGCAGGTTGGGCAGGTTGCGCCCGGGTGGGGGCTGCAGGGGCTGAGGATGGCCCTGATGCGGCCAGCAAGGCGAGCACCTCGGCGCGGCTGGTGGCCGCCTGCATGCTGGCGATGAAACCGGGTTCCAGCAGCTTGGTGGAGAGCTCGGCCAGCACCTCGATATGGTGGTTGGCGCCGCCTGCCGGGGAGGCAATCATGAAGAACAGCTTGGAGGGCTCGCCATCCTCGGCGCCATAGTCGATGCCCTGGCGGCTGATGCCGACCACGATGGCGGGCTCTCGCACCGCCTCGCTCTTGGCGTGGGGCAGGGCGACCCCCTGTTCGAAGCCGGTGTTGTCGAGCGCCTCTCGTGCCCAGAGGTCGCGGACAAACTGATCCTGACTGGCTATCTTGCCGCTGGCCTTGAGCCTCTCGGCCAGTTCGACAAACAGCGCCTGCTTGTCGCGGGCCGCAAGATCGAGGCAGATCAATCCTTCATCTATCAGGGTGGTGAGCATGGTTCTCTCCTGGCTGGTGCCGTCCGAATGGAACTGGTCCTGTTGAAAACGGTGGTGCAACTGGTTGACCTGCCTATTGTTTCTCCCAAGTGCCTCGGCCGAAATCGGACATATGTGCCCTTTACTGGATTTTTGTGTTGATGGCGCTCACCTGTGAGCCTGCTCGCATTTTGTCCGGTTGAAGACGGTCGCTGTGGATTAACAAAAACATCTTTAAAAACAGGCGATTATTCTTGGTGTGGGGGCAATTCATCACCAGTCGGCGGTTGGAGGGCCTGCTCTTTGTGGGCTGAAGGATGGAGATTTGTGTGCTCCCGTGGTCAGCAAAACTGTGAGCCGCTCGGCAAAAGCGGCTGCCTGGCTCTGGGCGGCGCTTATGGTGGCGGGGCTGCAAGGGACGAAAACACGGGGCGTGAAAAATTAGTGCATAATCGGCGCCTTGAAAAGGGCGTGTGAACTCGCTACGGGATCACTTTAAGATACTGATATTTAATGGTTTACATCTCATGTGTAGGAGCGGGAAGTGGGTCTGTTGAGCGCCTTTAGACGGTTTTACGAGAGACGTTTAATCATTTTTTAGATTGCTTTGTGCATATCCAATCGTTTATTTAGTTGGACAGTTTTGGCAAACCGGAAGTCAAACTTGATGAACCGACAGGCCAACGCCCTTGATGCGGAGTGTGCCGTCAACCCGTTTTACTTGTCATGTTCACCCAGATGTAAGGAGACATCCTGATGGAAAATTTGGCCCAAAATATCGACACCATGCGCGAAGAGTTCAAGCAACAGGAGCGCAAACAGGCCCACGACAAATGGCAGGCCAGGGTCGAAGAGCTGCAGCAGATCCGTGCTGAAGAGCCTCAGTCGGAGGCAGTAGAGGAGTGACCTCGCCATGGGCCCGGCGCTGATGCGTGTGGCCCGGCTGAATGCAAAACCCCCGCCTGTATGGCGGGGGTTTTTTATTGCAACTCGATGGCGTTGTGGTTCTGCCACTGGCGCAGGCGCTGTTTGAGGGAACCATCGCCGGGGGGGATGAAGTCATCCATCAGGTAGCAGCGGTTGTCGCCGCTCTTCTGAAAGTGGAGGCTGACGGTCTGCGGCTCTTTCTGGGCGTCGGAGAGGGCGAACAGATAGTGCATCCTGACCGTTACCCCTTGCTCTTGCTCCTTGGCCAGGGTGAAGCTGACGGGCTCGCTCACCTCGCCATCCTGGGCGTTGATCCAGGGGTCGGCATCGATGGCACACACCTCGCCGTCGGCGTTGCACTCGGCCTCGCTGCTCAGCACGGCAAAGAAGTCGGGGGTGAGCAGCGCCTTGAGCGGCGCCGGATCGGCGTAATAGAAATCCTTGTGCTCGCTCCAGAACGCCTTGGCCAGCCTGAGCGCCACCCCCTTGTCGCAGGCGGCGTGCACCGGGCCGCCCAGCAGCGCCAGCAGTAAAACGGATAGTCCACAGTAGCCTTTCATGATGTTCTTCCTGAACTGGGGCCGGCTGGCAGTGCTGCTCCGGCGGGTATCAAGGCGTGTGATAGCCAGACGGGCATGATAGCCAACCCGGCAGAGGGCGACAGCAGGATCTGATGATTTTATGCCGCACATCAAGAAATTAGTCGGCAAAGGCGGAAGTGGACAGTGGCGGTCACTGCCAACAACAAGGGCCATCCTGGATGGCCCTTGTTGTCATGGCTCGATTTGAACCGGCTTAGCAGCGGTTGCCGGCGCGGGCGACCCGGCCTTCGGCCAGCAGCTGGTAGCGGCCGGTGGCGGCCGGGATGAAGGCGGATTGACCCTTCTCGAGACGCAGGGTGTCGTCACCGCGCTTGAGGATCACGGCCTCATCGATGGCAAACAGGATCTCGGCGCTGGCGGTGTTGAGCTGGTGCTCGCCCGCCGGGTAGACGCTGAAGGTGAAGTCCGGCACCGGCACCTCGAAGTGCTGCACCGCCCCTTCCAGGCGGGGGGCAAGCAGGATCTGGTCGTCCGGCTTGGGCAGGCAGCGGGTGCAGGCCAACAGCTCGGCCACGTCTATGTACTTGGGAGTGAGTCCGGCGCGCAGCACGTTGTCGGAGTTGGCCATGATCTCGAGGCCAGTGCCGCGCACATAGGCGTGCGGGGTACAGGCGTCCAGATACATCGCCTGACCGGGCTGCAGGGTCACCACGTTGAGCAAGAGCGGCGAGAACAGCCCCACATCCCCCGGGTACTGGGCGGCCAGGCTGGTGATCAGCGCAAAGGTCTCTTCATCCTGATGCTTGGCGGCAAAGGCCAGCAGGCCCGCCAGAGCCTCCTCCTTGCGCGCCCCTTCCAGCACCAGCAGCTGGTGGAAGAAGTGCTGCAGGCCCGCTTCATTCTGGCTGGCGGCGAGGGCGGCAACCAGCTCGGCAAGGGCGGGCAGCTTGACCCGCTCGAACAGCGCCAGGATGGCCGGGATGGCGCGAAAGCCGTTCATCGCCTGATAGGGGGTGAGGGCAAACACCAGCTCGGGCTTGTGGTTGGGATCCTTGTAGTTGCGATTGGCGGCCTTGGGCGAGATGCCGGCGGCCTCTTCCTTGGCAAAGCCCGCTTCGGCCTGCGCCTTGCTCGGGTGCACCTGAATGGAGAGGGCCTTCTCGGCGCACAGCACCTTGAACAGGAACGGCAGGCTGCCGAAGCGGGCCTGGGTGGCTTCACCCAGCACGGCGGCGGGGGCGTTCTCTATCAGGGACGAGAGCTTTTGCGCCTGCCCGGCCAGCACCACCTCGGAGCAGCCGTTGGGGTGGGCACCCATCCACAGCTCGGCCTGGGGCTTGCCCGCCGGATTGGGGATGCCGAACAGGGTGGTGAGGGCGTCATGGCTGCCCCAGTCGTAGCCTTGAATCGGATT
The DNA here is from genome assembly GCF_040908225.1 of Aeromonas sp. R5-3. Taxonomy (NCBI): domain Bacteria; kingdom Pseudomonadati; phylum Pseudomonadota; class Gammaproteobacteria; order Aeromonadales; family Aeromonadaceae; genus Aeromonas; species Aeromonas sp. R5-3. The sequence continues at coordinate 29,013 of NZ_JBFODH010000002.1, forward strand.
TTGCATTGACAAAAAAGAGGGCAGATCGCGACTGCTCATAAGGGATGCCTCATTTGGTGTGCAGAAAATCGGGTGCAGAAAAGGGTGGCATTGCTGCCGTGGACCGGACTATAACATGGGCGGTCGCGGGCACCGCAACCGCTTGCCTCTCTCTTGATCAGGATCAGCATGTCTCTTGTCTTCAGCCAGTTGCTCGATGGCGCCCTCCACGAGCAGGCCCCCTTCGACCAGATCTGGTTTGCCCAGGATCAGGGGGTGCCGCCCGGTTTCAGCTATCAGGTCAACTTTCCCCGCCTCGAGCTGGTGTTCAGCGGCGAGTACCGCAACCAGATCTGGGACAGGGAGCAGGGCTGCCAGGAGATCTGCATCGCCCCGGGGCAGGTGCTCTACATCCCCCCCAACGGCTGGAACAAGCCGCTCTGGACCACCGACTGCTCGGTGCTGAGCCTGCTGTTCGGCAAGCGTCAGCTGGGTTTCAGTCTGGTGAGCAAGCGGCGGGAAGACCCCGATTTCTTTGACGTGCAAAAGCACAGCATCATGGCCCGGGCTGGCCATGTGAACGAACACATACTGGCGGCACTGAACGTGCTGACCGAGGATCCCGCGCGCTCCCCCACCGACAACCACTTGTTGCAGGCGCTGCTCACCAGCGTGCGCCAGCTGCTGGCCGAGTCGACCTTCGAGCGGCCGCGGGGGGCCGAACTGTTTCACGGGATCTGCATCTATATCCAGGAGAACTTTCACCGCCCCATCAGCCGGGATTCGATCGCCCATCGCTTCAACGTCTCGGCCAGCCACTTGTCGCACCTGTTTCGCGAGCAGGGGCACATGCGCCTGGCCGATTACATCAGCTGGGTGCGCATCGATCGGGCCAAGTTCATGCTCAAGAAATACCGCTTTCGCCTCGAAGAGGTGGCCAGCCGCTGTGGTTACAGCGATGTGAACTATTTTTGCCGGGTGTTCAAGCAGAAGACCGGCTTGACCCCCTCCCAGTACCGGGCACTCAGCCAGCCGCAGGGGCAGGCCGAGGGGCTGGCGGGATAAACAGGGATGCCGCCGGAGCCTGCCCAGCTCAGGCGCCGGCGGGGCTGCTTCGGATCCGGAGCCGGCTGAATGGACGCATTGTGATCCAGTGCGCGACTATGGTCTGACATGCGTGCTCGCCATTTGATTCTGCCAATGGATGGGCTTAAGATGGCCGCGCGCAACTTACAGATTGATAACAAACGGAAGTTAGGAGATGCCGATGGAAAGCAAAGTAGTTATCCCGACCCAGGGCCAGAAAATCACAGTCGATGCCAACGGCAAGCTGCAGGTTCCCAACCATCCGATCATTCCGTTTATCGAAGGGGATGGCATCGGCGTGGACGTGACCCCGGCCATGTTGAATGTGGTGAATGCCGCGGTCGAGAAAGCCTACAAAGGCGAGCGCAAGATCGCCTGGATGGAGATCTACACCGGCGAGAAATCGACTCATGTCTATGGCGAAGGTGCCTGGCTGCCGGCCGAAACCCTGGATTTCATTCGTGAATACTGCGTGGCCATCAAGGGCCCGCTGACCACCCCGGTCGGTGGCGGTATTCGCTCCCTCAACGTGGCCCTGCGTCAGGAGCTGGATCTCTACATCTGCCTGCGCCCGGTCCGTTACTACGAGGGCACCCCGAGCCCGGTCAAGCGCCCGGATCTGACCGACATGGTGATCTTCCGCGAGAACGCCGAAGACATCTACGCCGGCATCGAGTGGAAAGCCGACAGCGACGAAGCCAAGAAGGTGATTTCCTTCCTGCAAAACGAGATGGGCGTGAAGAAAATTCGCTTCCCCGAGACCTGCGGCATCGGCATCAAGCCCATGTCCAAGGCCGGTACCGAGCGTCTGGTCCGTGCCGCCATCGAGTATGCCATCGACAACGATCGCGACTCCGTGACCCTGGTGCACAAGGGCAACATCATGAAGTTCACCGAAGGTGCCTTCAAGGATTGGGGCTACGCCCTGGCCCAGAAAGAGTACGATGCCCAGCTCATCGACGGCGGCCCCTGGTGCTCCTTCAAGAACCCGAAAACCGGCAAGACCATAGTCGTCAAGGACGTCATCGCCGACGCCTTCCTGCAACAGATCCTGCTGCGCCCGGCCGAGTATGACGTCATCGCCTGCATGAACTTGAACGGTGACTACATCTCCGACGCGCTGGCGGCCCAGGTGGGCGGCATCGGCATCGCACCGGGTGCCAACATCGGTGACGGCGTGGCCCTGTTCGAAGCGACCCACGGCACCGCGCCGAAGTACGCCGGTCAGGACAAGGTCAACCCGGGCTCCCTCATCCTCTCCGCCGAGATGATGCTGCGCCACATGGGCTGGACCGAGGCAGCTGACCTCATCATCAAGGGGATGGAAGCGGCGATCCGCAACAAGACCGTCACCTATGACTTCGAGCGTCTGATGGAAGGGGCCACCCTGCGCTCCTGCTCCCAGTTCGCCCAGGACATGGTCGACCAGATGTAAGTCTGTGAAGATGCAAAAGGCCAGCCCCAGGGGGCTGGCCTTTTTTATGGGCGTGTGGCGCCTGAAGCGGCGTTCGGTCAGGTCGCCGGGGCGAAGCGGCCGAGCAGGGCGGCGCTGGCGTCGCTCACCCCCGTCAGCTGCACCTCGGTGCCAGCTGCCTTGAAGCGGCGGCGCACCGTGCTCAGGGCCTCGGCGGAACTGAGATCCCAGAAGTGGGCGTCACTTAAGTCGATCACCACCCGCTCGAGGGATTCGCCGGTGTCAAAGCCGGCGCAGAACTGCTCTGTGCTGGCGAAGAAGACCTGGCCGTGCACCCGGTAGGTGCGGGTGGCGCCGTGGCGCTCGCTGTCGCTGTGCACCAGCAGGGTACGCGCCACCTTGTGGGCGAAGAAGAGGCAGGCCAGCAGCACCCCGGTCAGTACCCCGAGGGCCAGGTTGTGGGTCACTACCACCACGGCCACCGTGCTCAGCATTACCAGGTTGGTGGCCAGCGGCGTCTTGTGCATGCGCAGCACTGAGCCCCAGGAGAAGGTGCCGATGGATACCATGATCATCACCGCCACCAGGGCGGCCATGGGGATCTGGCGGATCCACTCGTCTAGGAACACCACCATGACGATGAGCAGGGCCCCCGCCACCAGGGTGGAGAGGCGGCCGCGGCCACCGGATTTCACGTTGATGACCGACTGGCCGATCATGGCGCAGCCCGCCATGCCGCCCATCAGGCCGGCGGCGATGTTGGCCAGCCCCTGGCCCTTGCACTCGCGGTGGCGATCGCTGCGGGTGCCGGTCATCTCGTCGACGATGGCGGCGGTCATCAGGGATTCGAGCAGCCCCACTACGGCCAGGGCGGCGGAGTAGGGGAAGATGATGGCCAGGGTCTCGAGATTGAGGGGCACCTCGGGCCACATGAAGACCGGCAGGGTGTCCGGCAGGGCGCCCATGTCGCCGACCGTGCGCACCTCGAGGCCGAGGCCGACGCTCACCGCGGTGAGCAGCACGATGCACAGTAGCGGCGAGGGGAGCAGGCTGCCGATGCGCGGCAGGCGCGGGAACAGGTAGATGATGCCAAGCCCGGCTGCGGTCATGGCGTAGACCTGCCAGCTGACGTTGGTCAGCTCCGGCAACTGGGCCATGAAGATGAGGATGGCCAGAGCGTTGACAAAGCCGGTCACCACCGAGCGCGAGACGAAGCGCATCAGGGCGCCGAGGCGCAGGTAGCCGGCCAGGATCTGCAGCAGGCCGGTGAGCAGGGTGGCAGCCATCAGGTATTGCAGGCCGTGCTCGTGCACCAGGGTCACCATCAGCAGGGCCATGGCGCCGGTGGCGGCGGAGATCATGGCCGGGCGGCCGCCGGTGAAGGCGATGATGACGGCGATGCAGAAGGAGGCGTAGAGCCCCACCTTGGGATCGACGCCGGCGATGATGGAGAAGGCGATGGCCTCCGGGATCAGGGCCAGGGCCACGACCGTGCCCGACAGCAGATCCCCCCTGACGTTGCCAAACCACTCTTGTCTGATGCGCTCACGCATGGATTGTTCTCGCTCGTTGCTGGCGCTCTGGGCGCGTGTTGTCGTTATGGGCGCGGTGGCAGCGCGGCGCGCGACTCTAACAAAGGGGAGGGGCAGGGGCAAGGCGCGAACGTGCCGATGTGACGCCAAATTGCACATGGCAGGCGGCCCTGCCCGGTAACCTGTTGAAAGGATGCGGGCAACGATATGAAGCAGGCTGGCAGATCTGCGCTGTCATGGTGAGAGCACAAAGGAGGCGAGGGGAGGAAGGGGCTGGATAAAAGAGAGCCTTGCAGTTTGGGGCTGCAAGGCAAGGATTCGGATGATTAGGTGGTTCGTTCCAGATGGTGCTGGTAGATCTGCTGCCATTTGTCCTGCTCGGCCTCGTCCCCCTGGGTCTGCCAGAACTCGCAGATGGAGCTGGCGAGTTCGGATGCCATGGCGTGGTCCCCATCGCGGCGACTCATCAGATATTGTCCCAGCCAGCTTTGATATTGTTTCATTGCCCGATCTCCTTATCTCGTGTGTCTTGCTGGCCGCCGCCAGGCTTTGTGCCGGACGGGGCCATCAGGCCACGGTTTTTCTGCATGCCCTCGATGGTTGTGATCGACGGATTGGGTCGCGATCTCGCCCGAACAGGGCGCCAACGTGGGTGCAGATGTCAAAAAACGGTCACTATCGTATCACAAAATAACCAGCTTGGGGGGATTGTCAGCAATTAAGGGTGTCCAGCTGTCTGGCCGTCCACTTTGTATGCGCCCGAATATGCACGCCATGTTGCTGATCTCACACGAGAAAAACCCGCCAGTCTGGCGGGTTTTATGGCTGAAAAAAGATCAGAGGCGGGCGCTGGCCAGATACTTTTCCATCTCCTCGGCGGGCACCATGCCGCCGCCGGTGGCCCACACCAGGTGGGTGGCGCTGGCCATTTTGGCTGCATCCAGCCCCTGACCGGCCTGCCACTCAAGGTCGGCCGCGACGCGCCACGGGCCTGCCATGCCAGCCAACGCAGAAGGTTCGAGCCTGATCTGCTCATCGCGGGCCAAGAGTCCCAGCAGGTCGTACATTTCCTGATCGCTCAGGGTGTAGAAACCTGCCAGCAGCCGCTCCATGGCGCGGCCGACGAAGCCGGAGGCGCGCCCCACCGCGAGGCCATCGGCGGCGGTGAGGTTGTCGATGCCCAGATCCTGCACCGCAATGGCATCGTGCAAGCCGGTGTGGACTCCCAGCAGCATGCAGGGGGAGTGGGTCGGTTCGGCAAACAGGCAGTGAACGTGGTCACCAAACGCGAGCTTGAGGCCAAAGGCCACCCCGCCGGGGCCGCCACCGACACCGCAGGGCAGGTAGACAAACAGCGGATGATCGGCGTCCACCTTGATGCCCATCTCGTCGAACTGCTTTTTCACCCGTTCACCCGCCACCGCGTAGCCGAGAAACAGGGTGCGGGAGTTCTCGTCATCGATGAAGAAACAGGCGGGGTCGCGTTCGGCCTCCTTGCGTCCCTGCTCCACCGCCACTCCGTAATCCTCGGCGTATTCCACCACGATGGCGCCATGTTCACGCAACTTGCGCTTCTTCCACTCCCGCGCATCGGCCGACATATGGACGGTGACGCGAAAGCCGAGGCGGGCGCTCATGATGCCGATGGACATGCCGAGGTTGCCGGTGGAGCCCACCGCGATGCTGTACTGGCCGAAGAAGTGGCGGAACTCCTCCGTGAACAGCTTGCGATAGTCGTCCTCTTCGCAGAGCAGACCGGCCTTGATCGCCAGCTGCTCTGCGTGGGCCAGCACCTCGTAGATGCCGCCGCGCGCCTTGATGGAACCGGAGATGGGCAGATGGCTGTCTTTTTTGAGCAGCAGCCGGCCGCTCACCTCGACCCCGTAACGGGCATTCAGGGTGTGCTGCATGGCCGGGATGGCAGCGATGTCGGATTCGAGAATGCCCTTGCTGGCGCGGGTCTCGGGGAAGGCTTCACACAGGTAGGGGGCGAAGCGGGCCAGCCGGGCGGAGGCATCCGCCACATCGCTGCCATCGAGCCCCACATAGGGAAGACCTTCCACCAGGGTAGTGGCCTTGGGGTTGAACCAGCTGACCGGCTCCAGCGCGATCAGGGATTGCAGCAGCGGAAACTGCTGGGTGAGTTGTGATACGTCGATGTGTTTCATGGTGTTCTCGGCCTCGTTACACGATACAGGAGAGCAGGAAAGTGCCGGCCAGCGCCATCAGGGAGGCGACAAAGGTGGCGGTAGTGTAGTACTTGAGCGTTTCGTTCAGGGTGGCGCCGCAATACTGCTTGACCAACCAGAACAGGGAGTCGGTGACCATGGTGCAGCCAATGGCACCGGAGCCGATGGCGAGCGTCATGATCTCCGGGCTGATGTTCGGGTAGTGCACCATGATGGGGGAGATGATGGCGGTCGCCCCCATCATGGCGACGGTGGCGGAGCCCACGGCGGCGTGCAGCACGATGGCCACCAGCCAGGCCAGCAGGATGGGATGCATGTCGAGCTGGGAGAGGATGGTGGCAAGGCCGTCCCCCAGGCCGCTGGCCTTGAGTACCCCGTTGAAGGCGCCGCCGGCACCGATGATCAGCAGTATGTTGGCGATGGAGGAGAAGCACTGCTCGGTCTGGTCCAACAGCCCTTCCATCTGCATGCGCCGGCGGATCCCCAGCACGTAGTAGGCGGTGAAGGCGGCGATGAACATGGCGGTGATGGGGTTGCCGATAAACTCCAGCAGGGTATAGAGGTGGCTGGCGTGATCCATGTTGAGTTCGGCCACCGTCTTGACCAGCATCAGCAGGATGGGCAGCAGCACGGTGAAGAGAGAGGCGCCCAAGGTCGGCAGCTCGGCCTCGTTGCGGGCCTGGATGTCGGCAAAGGCGGCAGGTACCTCCTTGAACGGTACCCGCTTGCCCAGCAGCTTCAGAAACAGCGGGCCGCCTACCAGCGAGGCAAACAACCCGACCGCGAGGCCATAGACGATGACGGATCCCACATCGGCCCCCAGCTGGTTGGTGACATAGAGGGCGGCGGGGTGGGGCGGTACAATGCAGTGCACGGCCATCAGGGCGGTACAGAGTGGAATGGCCAGGGTCAGCAACGAGGTGTTGGTCTTGCGGGCGATGGAGAAAGCCAGCGGAATGAGCAGTACTACCCCCACCTCCACAAACAGGGTGATACCGCACACCAGCCCGACCAGCACCATGGTCACCTGGGGTGACAGCCAGCGGCACTGCTGCAGGGCGAGGCCGATGCGCTCGGCGGCGCCCGACACCTCCATCATCTTGCCGAGTATGGTGCCAAGGCCGATGACGGCGGCCAGAAAGCCCAGGGTGCCGCCTATGCCTTCCTCCATGGCATTGACCATCTTGAGCGGGTTCATCCCCATCAGGACACCCACATAGAAGCTCGCCAGCAGCAGGGCGAGGAAGGGGTGGACCTTGCCCTTCACTATGGTGACGACGATCAGCAGTATGCTGGTCAGCAAGGTTCCGACGATCCACATTTCTGAATTCATGGCGTGCCTCTGTCATGGGAATGATGTTGGCGCTATTGAATGAAAATGCAGGTTCCCTGACAAATGATGAAATCGGCAGCTTGGGTGAGCTGGGTTGATGCAAAGGTGTCGCATTCATCACATTTATGGTGTGAAGGTGGTTTTGCGTGGTATGAGCTGATGCAGCTGGCCACTTTTTCGGTATCATCGGTACCGTTTTGCAAGGGGGGCATATGTACGGCGAAGAGAACTATGTGGCGAGAAGCAGTGTTGCGGGAAACAAGCTGCTCAACGGCTATCAGCTGGCCAGGCTGCACACCTTCGAAGCGGCAGCCAGACACGGCTCCTTTGCGCTGGCCGCCGACGAGCTGGCGCTCAGCCCGAGTGCGGTGAGCCACCGGATAAGCGCGCTGGAGGAGGAGCTTGGCTTCAAGCTGTTCCTGCGTTTTCATCGCAAGGTGGCGCTGACGGCAGACGGGCAGCGGGTATTCTGGGCGCTCAAGTCATCGCTGGAGTTCATCAACCAGGAGATCCTTGAGATCCGCCATCAGGAGCTGTCGGGCACCCTGACCGTCTACTCGCGTCCCTCCATCGCCCAGTGCTGGCTGGTGCCGCGACTGGCGGATTTCTCTCGCCTGCATCCCCAGATCGAGCTCAACATCATGACCGGCAACGAGAACATCAACCTGCACGGTTACGGCATCGATCTCACCCTCTATTTCGACGACAAGACGCCTGCGCGGCTCGCCATCCATCCGTTGATGGACGAGTACATGGTGCCGGTGTGCAGCCCGGAGTATGCCGAGCAGCACGGCTTGCTCGGCAACCCGGCCAACCTGGCGCACTGCCGCCTGCTGCACGATCGGCAAGCCTGGGGCCATGACTCCGACGGCGACGAGTGGTCCAGCTGGGCCGAGCAGTCCGGCGTGTCGCTTTCGGCATGCAGGGCCAGCATGGGGTTTGATCGCTCCGATCTCGCCATCATCGCCGCCATGAACCACGCCGGAATCGCCATGGGACGGCAGAACCTGGTGAGCAAGCGGCTGGCCCGGCGCGAGCTTGTGGCCCCCTTCCCGGACATGGCGGTGCGCTGCGCCCAGCGCTACTACATCGCCACTCTGCCCAATTGCCAGAACCCCAAGGCGCAAGCCTTCATCGACTGGGCCTGCCAGCAGGCGGGAGAGAGGGCGCCGGTTTTGTAGATAAGGGCTGGCAAATAGAAAGGGCCACCTCTTGGGAAGTGGCCCTTTTTTCGTTCAAGCTGATGGTTGGGAAATCGCGCCTGTCACTGGATCACAACGGTGGAAAGCTCAGGCCATTTCTTCATCATGTAACGGTAAAGTTCTGGGTGCTTTTTAAGATTTGTTCCTGCAACAGGTACAGGCTTTTCCTCTGGGTACAGGGGCTTGCCATCAGCGACAAAGTGTTCAACACCACGCAGAGCAAACTTTTTGCCATCTCGGTAAGCAAAATATTTCACATCACCGGGATCGAGTCCGCCGCGACAGGTCATTGAATAAGAGAGCAGCAGATAATAATCTCCCTTGCCGGTGAGCTCGACGACCTCAAATCCGGTGGGGTTGATATTGATGAACATATCGAGATTGCAGTTGGTGACGCTGTCATGCAGGACCCACTCCTGCTCACCGTTCAGGGTGCCCAATCCGGTAATAGCCAGCGAGCGACTGTCTTTCTCCGTAGCCGGGATCTCATCGACCGACAGCGTGACCTCATGCTTGCCCTTGCTATCAAGCCACAACGCCTTGTATAGCTGTTCGCTGCTATAAGCCGGCGCTGCGCCAAGCAACCCCGCAAGGACTATCCATTTCATGGCCACTTATCCCCTTTAGGTCGTGATGGATCTTGAAAAGAGCGGCGTCAAGCGAAGCTAATCAAATCCGCAGGATGAGGGAAAGGTTGAGCCTGGAGGCAGACTCAACCGGCAGCTCGATCACTCTGGCCAGGGGCCGTACCAGGCATCGCTCAGAGGCTCGAGCTGGTGGGTGGCAACCCAGGGCTGGCTGGCCAACCAACAAGCCGCCTGTTCCCGATCGGCCTCAGTCAGGGAGCCTCTGGCAAACTGGCAGAGGTAGCCACTGATCTCGTGTGCAGAGAGAGTACCACCTCCGCCAAAGCCCCAGCCTTGCGACTTGATAAACTCAAGCCAGCGATCGAGCGCCTCTTCAAAACTCACCAGCTGAGGCTTCAGGCTAAACATGAGTTGAAAACCGAATTCCTGAAACTCGCCGACATGGAGTTTTTTGCGCAGGCGGCGGGAACGATTTTTATAAGAGCGAGCTGGGGTCATTGGGGGACTCCTGATGATGTGGGGCTGATAGCTGGTTTGGATGCCCGTTTACGCGGCTTGGCAGTGGCCCGCTCGGCCTGAATGCGTGCCAGCAGGGCAGCTGCGCTATTGTCGCCACTGATAAGGTGCGGGTTGGCTGCGCGCCAGTCGGCGGTCAGCTCACCGCGGAACGCTTTGGCCAGAATGGCCTGGGTCAGCTTATCGACCCGCTCTTTGGCCGCTTTGGCCTGCTGCTCGATGGTATCGGCATAGGCAAAAAGTTGTTCCACCCGACGGACGATTTCAACTAATTCATTGTATGGAGGCAAACCAATTGGCAATGAATTCAATGCTGCCTGAGTTAATTTTGCTCTTCCTGTAGTCCCTGAAAGCCAAGGAATAACTTTGTAATACATCAAGGCATAGCAGAGATAATCATTCGCCTCTTTTGTCATAGCTTTGAGAACATGGGCATGGTTATTAACCCAGCATTTACCTGTGTAACGATACGCAATAGGCTTTTCTCTACCGTAGAATGTTTCATCTTCAGTAACTAAAATGAGGTCATCGTCGAAAATGAACTCATCGACGCGATCAACCTCACCATTGGCTCCAAAATAAGGATATAAACCAATATTATTTAAACGAGCTTCTTTCTTAACCGGAATACGCATGTTATCAAAACATTGAGCAAACTCGTTCACACTGATAAAAATCCAATGTTCTGGTATTGATTCTGGTGTTGCTGTATCCATGTCTGGCAACACAGGGAGGGGCATTGGTTTTATTTTTTTTATTTTCCCTGTTTTCAAAAGCTCTTGTTGTGTTGCATGAAACCAAGTTTTTCTTTCCTCTAGCCAGCGCTTTTTAAGCTGCATTGCAGACTCATTAATTTCATGCTGTTCTCTCCAGTCTGAAGATAACCTTCCACTCACTGCAGCGGCAAGTACAGACTGGCGAAACTGCTTGATAACATCCGGGATACGGGCCAGACGGGCTTGGGTTGCCTGCACCTGAGCCAATAATTTATCAAGCCGGTCGGCAATCTCTCTTTGCTCTGCTGCTGGTATTAATGGAAAGTTCAGGTTTCGCAGGTCATCAAGTCTAATGCCTTTTACTGTAGTCCCTGTTCCCAAGCTTTCAATATGCTTTGCAATAGAACGATACCAATAAACAAAGTATCCTGTGTTAACTTGACTTGGAATAAACAATGCTTTTAGATCTTGATTTATCGCCGAATCGAAAGTAGCAACCACTATTTTACCAAGGCTCATTCGTGTTGCGACAATCGGTATTCCAGCAGGAATTACATTAGTGCTGCTATTGGCTATCGCCTCTTCAGATATATGATCAACCGTGTCTGTAAGCACATGCTTATTCATATCTTTGACGCTCATCCAAGGAATATCACCTTGAAAGAAGTCAGAGTTAGCTTTACTGGGGGTACCGCCACCAACAATAGAGATAAGAATATTTTCGAGCGGGCTGTACAACCACTCTTCAGGATACTGAGTTACTCCCATCATTATTCTTCTCCACCCAGCGCCTTAACCAGATCCTGCAATTCGGCCAGCGCTGCTTCCAGCTCATCCTTGGCCTCATTGGCCAGCTCCAGCGGCTCCGGCAAGTCGGCCGCATCGACACTGTTTTGATCTTTTAGCCAGCTGATATCGAGGGAATCCCCCTTGGTATCGCGGATCCACTCCCGGCTAAAGCTGCGCCAGCGGGCGGTTTCGAGGCTCTGCACCGGCACGGATTCCTGTGGCAATTCGCCCAATTGTTGCCAGACCCCTTCGGTGCGCGGTGACTGACCGTTTTTATCGCAGCCATAGGCGGTGATAAAGGGGGCAAAGTGCGCCAGGGTGAGGGGAGTACGTTTGCCGAAGGTCTGCATATTGGCGCGCATATCGTAGACCCAGACTGCCTGAGTGCAGTTTTTGTCTTGGGCCGGATTGTCCGGGGTGCCCTTTTGGAAGAAGAGGACGTTAGTTTTGACGCCTTGGGCATAGAAGATGCCGGTGGGCAGACGCAGTATGGTGTGCAGGTTGCATTTGTCCATCAGGTCGCGGCGGATCTCGGTGCCCTTGCCCCCTTCAAACAGGACGTTATCGGGGATCACCACGGCGGCGCGGCCACCAGGCTCGAGCGCATCGTAAATATGCTGGATAAAGCAGAGCTGCTTGTTGCTGGTGGGGTGGACAAAGGTACGGGTGATATTGGTGCCCGCGGCGCTGCCAAAGGGCGGGTTGGAGAGGATAAGGTGAGCCTTGGGCAGGGTCTCACCATCCTTGCCGAGGGTGTTGCCAAGGCGAATGGCGCCGTGCTGGTCATCCCCTTCGATATCGTGCAGCAGGCAGTTCATCAGGGCCAGACGGCGGGTCTCCGGCACCAGCTCGAGGCCAACGAAAGCCTTTTTCATCTGGAAAATCTGATCCGCCTCGTCGAGATCATCGAGATCCCGGGTGTGGGCCTTGATATAGCGGTCGGCTTCGATCAGAAAGCCAGCCGTGCCAGCGGCGGGATCCTGGATCACCTCGCGGGGCGCGGGCTGCATCACCTGTACGATGGCGTTGATCAGCGGGCGCGGGGTGAAGTATTGACCGGCGCCGGACTTGGTCTCATTGGCGTTTTTCTGCAGCAGCCCTTCATACATGTCGCCGAAGTCGTCACGGCTCTTGCCCTTTTCCCCGTCGAACCACTCGAGCTTGTCCATGTTGCTGACCAGCTCGCTAAGCTGGGCGGGCTGGGTGATGGTAGTGTTGACGTTCTGGAAGATGGCGCGAACGATGGCGTGATCGTCAACCCCGAGCTGAACCAGCATGTTGCGGTAGAAGCGGTGCTGCTCCTGCCCCAGCTTGCTGGTGAGATCGCGCCAGCGATACCCCTCCGGCAGCAGATCTGCCTCTTGCCCGGTCTCTTCGCACATTTTGAGAAACAGCAGGGAGGCGAGTTCGTTGACATAGTTCTGGTAGGAGACGCCGCCGTCGCGCAGGTTGTCGCACAGCTTCCAGAGCTTGGCGACCAGATCGGTGTTGTTCATCGGTATTTCTCGTTGAGCAGGCGGCCTGTGGGCCGCCTTGTATAGAGTGAGTGGGGCGCCTTTGTCAGGCACCACCAAAGTGGGCAGGATTGTACCCGTTTCAGGCGGGTTTATCCCAGATCAGTTGGCTGAACTCGGCGAGCAGTTCATCAAGCTTGTCATCAAAGAGCTGCATCAGCTTGGGTTTGCCGCCCCGGCGGCGGTAGTTGCCTACCTTGAAGGTGTCATCATCGAGTACCACCTTCTCCTTGATGGAGTCGGCCAGACGATCGAGCCAGGTTAGCTGCTCGCTGTTCCAGTCGTGGCGCTCCTTGATGCGGGCCAACGCCCTGTCTACCCGCTCTTCGAATGGCTGCAGGGGGTCACCGATGGCGGCACGGCGAATATGGCCGACCAAGCGGGCGGCGATATCCTGATTCTTGGCGGCCTTCCACGCGGCGCGCAGGGTCGAGTCGTTGTAGTTCTCTTTATCGAACCACTCCTGCAGTTGCAGCAGCGCGCTGCGGGTGAGATCGCGCGGGCGGTTGATGATGGCGTCGATGGCGGCCTGCTCGTTTTGGGAGCGGCTGACCAGCCGGTCGAAGGCATCGAGGAAATCCTCTGCACTGTCGTGATCGCCATAGGCACGGCTCACTTCAATCACTTCATCGTCGATATCGCTGAAGATGGGCAGATCCCGCAGCTCGTTGATGGTGCGCTTGAGGTGCTCGAGGCGCGGGATCAGGGTTGGCAACTGGTTGAACACCTCGGCAGACCAGCGCGGGCCATTGCTGCGCAAGGTTCGGCCCAGCTGGTTGAAATCACAGCCAGCCGACTCGCGGCAGAGTTCATCGAGGCGTGCCAGCTGTTCGGCGACCTCTTTTGAGCGATCGCGGTTGTAGCTGGCCTGGTTGCTGATGCGCTGCAGCTTGGCCACCAGCTGCTCGTGGCTGTGCTCGGCAAAGCTGCGGCCATCGGCCTCTTTCACCTGATAGGTTTCGGAATCGGTGATCTCGTTGACCAGGGTCTGCAACGGGACGTCAGGGCGCACCACCACCGGACGCATGGTATCGACCTGCTCCAGGGTGGCGTAGAGATCGACGGCATCGAAGATGCGAAACGCACTCTTGCCCACCTGGGGGCAGAGACGGGTCGCGCGCCCCTTCATCTGCTCATAGAGGATGCGGCTGCGCACTTTGCGCATAAAGACCAGATTGCAGATGCTGGGAATGTCGATACCTGTGGTGAGCAGGTCGACGGTGACCACTATGTTGGGCAGCCGCTCCTTGTTGAAGCGGGTGATCATCGACTGCACCTTGTTGGCGTCCTTGTCGGCATCGCCGGTGATCTTGATGATGGCGTCATGTTCCAGCGCCGGAAATTTTGCTTTGAAGGCGGTGCGCAGCTCCTCGACCACGTTGTCGGCATGGTTGTTGTTGACGCAGAAGATCAGGGTCTTCTGATTGCCGGTGGGGTCGAGGTGATTGACCAGCTCCTCGCAGACGACCCGGTTGAAGTTGGAGGCGATCAGCTCGCGGTTGAAGTTGGCCACCTCGAAGTTCTGATCATCTTCGAGGGTATCGTCAATCAGCTCGCCCTGATTGCTCAGACGATGTACCTGACTCCCTTTGGCGAAGTAGACCCCCTCCTTGCTGCGGCGGGTGACGATGCGAATGGGCGGCTCCTGATCCACCAGATAGCCGTCGAGTACCGCTTTGCGATAGCTGTAGCGATAGACAGGCTGGCGCGATGGCCCGCCGAAAATATCGATGGTGTGCAGCGCCGGGGTCGCGGTGAGCGCCACCTTGACTGCATCGAAATGGTCGATGATGCGACGGTAGGCGGAGATGTAGTCGAGTTGGTTGCGAAAGGCCATCTCGCCCTCGGTCTGCTCCTTGTCGAGAATGTAACCCCGGTGTGCTTCGTCGATGATGATGCAGTCGTAGCGGCCAACCGGCATCACCTCATCGCTCTGCAGGGTGCGCTTGACCAGTGACTGAACGGTGGCAACGTGGATCTTGGTGCTGTCTTCCGGGAAACGGTCCGTCAACCCCTGGATATTGAAGATGGCGTTGAAGGTATCGCCGCTTATCTGGGTATCTTCAAAGGCGCCCAATGCCTGTTTGCCGAGAGAGGTTCTGTCGACCAGAAACAGGATTCGGTTGAAGCGTTGTGACTGGATCAGGCGGAACATCAGGGCAATGGCGGTCCGGGTTTTGCCCGTACCGGTTGCCATCGCCAGCAGGATATCTTGCTGACCGGCGATGATGGCCTGCTCAACGGCTTGTACCGCCTCCTCCTGGTAGTAGCGCAACCCCAGTTCGCTCATATCGCTGTGGCTGGCAAACCAGAGGTTGTTGCGCTGGGGATCTCGCGCCAGCATGACCAGCAGCTCTTCGGGGCGATGCCACTCGGGCAGGGCTCTGGGCATATTGCCCGGATGACGCACATCCCTATACCAGATGCCGCTCTTGCTCTTCATGGCGGCGCGATATTCGCGACCATTGGCGGAGAAGCAGAATGGCACTTTGTAGCTTACGTGGCTGTCGGGCTCATGCCACTGGCGCAGGTAGCTGGCATGCATCTCGGTGACCTGATCATGGGCCTGCGCGTCGGTGGCTGATGCATAGAGCTCCTCCTTGAGGTGAGCCATATCGAAATATTTGCTGTAGCGGTAAGCCTCCGTAAGCTTGCCTGCCACATCGATGTTGCCCCTCTTGGCTTCAATGATGCCGACAGGAACAAGCCCCGCGAACAGCACGTAGTCGGCAAAACCCCGTTTACCCGTTTCATCTTCAGCCGTAGGCCACTCGGCAATCGCCATATTGCGGCCCGCTTGCGGGCGGGTGCCATTGGCAAATTTGAGCTGTTTGGTATCGGCCTCCCAGCCAGCCTTGCGCAGTTGGGCATCGATCAGATAACGACTCTCGCTCTCGCTCAGATCGAGCGAACGAGCCGCTGCAAACTCCTTGACCTGTTGGAGGTAGAGCGCGCGTTCGGTAGCAGTCAGCTTCGCCAGCTCGGCCTCTCTGGCGGCCAGCTGGGCCTCCAGGGCAGCGATACGCGCTGCCGTTTGCGCCTCGGTCTCTTGCTGCTTGCCTTCGAGGATGGCGATATAGCCATTGAGCGCTATCAGCTGTTGTTGTTGGGCTGCGATCTCGGCTGCTGTCTGTTGCTGGGCCAGGCTGCGTTGCTCCAACTCTTGCTTCAGCGCCATCACCTCCTGGTGATAGTCGTGGCGCTCCCCTTGCGGCAGCACAAAAATGGGAGCGGCAAAATCATACTGTTTGCTGATCAGTCGGTAGTACCAGACCCCCAAGCGGAAACCGAGTCTCAGGGTCATGGCGGCATCATCAAGGTCGTTGTGATAGTCATGGACCGCTTTGTTGCCGGTTCGACGCAGGGTATGAAATACCCCCATGATGCCGTCATCGACAAAGTTGATCTTGCCGAGCTCTCTTAGCAGGTCGAGTTGACTCTCTGTCGCAGGCAGGCCTAACAATTTGCCAAGATGCTTGGCGGTTGCCTCACCGAAGATCCGCATCTTCATCAGGGTGGTATTGGGATCATCCGGATAGTTGTTCTCGGCGGCACAGGCGATGGCATAGAGGAAGTCGTTGGTGCCTTTGAGAAACTCGAAATTGCTCTTGTCCATGTTCAATCTTCCAGAAAGTAATCCGAATCCAGGGTCTTGATGGTGAGGGTCTGGCGAATAGTGACGCCGACGCCGTATTCGATCATCAGGGCGGCCAGATGTACGCCGTCGATCAGCACGATACGTTTCTCAATTAGCCCGACATACTCCTGCGCCTCACGGCTAAAGCTGGAGGTGGTAATAAAGACCCCTTTGCGGGCTTTGTGCAGATCCAGGGCGCCAGCGAAAGACTGGATCTCGGGACGCCCAACGGTTTTATCGGTGTAGCGCTTGGCCTGCAGGTAGATAGAGTCGAGCCCCAGCCTGTCTTCCTTGATGATGCCGTCGATGCCGCCATCACTGCTGTAACGGGTGGTGCGGGCGGCATCCTGCTGGCTGCCGCCATAGCCCATGGCAACCATCAGATCGACCACTAGCTGCTCAAAGAAGCGAGGCGAAAGACCAAGGATCTCGGCCAGCAGGTCATCGGCAAGGGACTGATTGATGGCTGCTAGCGCTTGCTCAATTTGTTCTTGTGGTGTGCTGGCTTGCACGTTATGTGGCTCGTCCGCGGCATAGGTTGTGCCTTGTGGCAGCTTACCTGTGCTTTCACTGGACGCCAGAGTAAAGGTCACGAACTCCTTGAACTGAGCCAGATAGTGGTTGTCGATGGTCTGGCCCGATGCCAAAGCAGCCTTACCCCGTTCGGTAATAAGGCAGACGCCCCGCTTGGGTTGCTCGATGAGCCCTGCCTTGACCAGATAGGTCTTGGCCCAGCCGACCCGGGAGCGAACCGTGGTTTGCCGCCCGCTTGGCAGGGTGTGAGCCAGTTGTTCAGGAGTAAAAGCATAATGAGCACATACAGCTTCATACACTTGTCGAAGCGTATAGCTGTTGCCGTCTTTCAATGAAAAAAGCACGGCAGGCATCATGTGTTCATAGCTGGGAATGGCGTCGGTCATGGATGATGGATAAATCCAGAAACAGTATTGTGCTGAATAATCTCACAAAATCCGCTTGATTAGGTTGATCCAAGACTCAAAAGATCTCGCTTCCCCCTATTGTGCAGATGCTCTTTGCGCCGTGAGGCTTGTTGAATGACCCACTGCAAAGACAGTCCAAATAAAAAAGGGCCACCTCTTGCGAGGTGGCCCTTTCCAAACGTTTGGTGGAGCTGGGGGGATTTGAACCCCCGTCCAAAATTACTACATCCTCGGCACTACATGCTTAGTCACTCTTTACATTCGCCAACCCGCTGCGGAGAGACACGCCACGAATTGACTAGCTCGATTGGTTTTAATGCTTCCGCCCCGAGCAGGACTTCCACACGATCCTGTGAAGGATGACCTTCCGATTCCCTAGGACACAGGCAAGCTAGGGTAGAAGGGCTCTGCGCAGGTTATTAAGCTGCCAGTGCGTAGTTTTCGTCGTTTGCGACTATTTTTTTGCGGTTTATTAACGAGGCCTACCGCACCTCGGCATGCACCTTGGGTTTCGTGAATCTTGTCGAATCCAGAATCAGCCCCAAGTTGTTAAGAGGGATTGTACGCAAAAATCCTGCCATGGCAAGGCGTTGATGGTCATTCCCGCAGGGAGCCGCTTCGTTTGCCGATTTATTGTGCGCACGCCTGGCGGGAGCGGGTAAGCGGCGGGCCGGAAAAGAAAAAGTCCGGGCAGGAGCCCGGACCTTGCAGCATCAAGCGGATTAACCGCGGTTTTTGTTCTTCATGATGCGCGCTTTTTCCCGATCCCATTCGCGGGCCTTGGTGTCTTCGCGCTTGTCGTGCTCTTTCTTGCCCTTCACCAGGCCGATTTCGACCTTGACCCAGCACTGTTTCCAGTAGAGGGCGAGCGGCACGATTGTATAGCCCTGACGGGCGATCAGGCTTTCGAGCTTGTCGAGTTCACGACGACTCAGCAGCAGTTTGCGGGTCCGGGTCGGGTCGCACACCACGTGGCTGGAGGCAGCCTGCAGTGGCAGGAAGCTGGAGCCGAACAGGTAGGCCTCGCCATCGCGGAAGATGACATAGGCTTCGCTGATGTTGGCCTTGCCCGCCCGCAGGGATTTGACTTCCCACCCTTGCAGGGACAGACCCGCTTCGATCTTCTCTTCGATGAAGTATTCGTGGCGCGCGGTTCTGTTGAGTGCAATGGTGTTGGACCCGGCTTTGTTTTTACTGTTTTTTTTGCTCATGACGGGCGATTTCCGGCAATGACTGGGAGGAGGGCATTATACGTGGGCAAGGGCGGCTGTAAAACGCGCAGCGGGTCAACTGATGGCTTTATGAGCAGTTTGACCGAGGTTTTACCTCCAAAAGCGCAAACATGGTGATAAAATCGCGGCGATTGGATGAGGAAAAGCCATGCCCCGTATTACTCGCAGTGCCCTGGTGATGTTCAGCGCAGAACAGATGTTCAGGCTGGTCAATGATGTTCACGCCTATCCGGAGTTCCTGCCCGGTTGTGTCGGCAGCCGTGTCCACGAAACCGGCGATGACTATATGACGGCCTCGGTCGATGTGGCCAAGGCCGGGATTGCCAAGACCTTTACGACCCGCAACCTGCTCGAGGCCAACCGGCAGATCAAGATGGAGCTGGTGGAGGGGCCCTTCAGCAAGCTGGCGGGCTGGTGGACCTTCACCCCGCTGGATGTGGATGCCTGCAAGGTGGAGTTCGATCTCGACTTCGAGTTCACCTCCAAACTCATCGAGCTGGCGTTTGGCCAGATCTTCCGCGACCTGGTGAGCTCCATGGTGCTGGCCTTCTCCAACCGCGCCAAGGTGGTGTATGGTGCCTGATCAACTCAATATCGAAGTGGTCTATGCCCTGCCTCAGCAACAGACAGTGCTGCGGCTGCGGGTGGCGCCGATCACGACGGTGCAGGCCGCCATCGAGCAGTCCGGCATCATGAGCAAGCATCCCGAGATCGATCTGGCGGTCAACAAGTTCGGCATCTACAGTCGACCGGTCAAGGGTTCCGAGTTGCTGCAAGATGGCGATCGCATCGAGATCTACCGCCCGCTCATCGCCGATCCCAAGGAGATGCGCAAGAAGCGCGCGGAAAAGGCCAAGGAGGAGGGGCGTGCCGACGTGGTGACCGGCGGCCGGCCCAATGCCAACCGTAAACAATCCGACTGAGTGCCTCTGGCACGACACCGCATCTAAAAAAGGCGCCTTGGCGCCTTTTTTGATCCCGTCATCCCGCCAAGCGGGGCGCTTCGTTACAGCTGGATCAGCCGCTCGTTCTCGACCACTTCGCAGCCGGCGGGCTGGCAGGAGAGGGCGATCATGGCGCGGGCCACCTGGCTGGCCTCGATGGCGTGCCAGCGGCGCAACCTGCCTACCAGCAGTGGCTTCAGCAAGGGATAGATGGCCTGGAAAAACTGTTCAGAGCGGCGCGGCGGCTGGCGATCCCCCAGCAACATGGCGGGGCGCACGATGGCGAGCCGCTGCCAGGGCTGGGCCAGCAGGGCCTGCTCCATCTCCCCCTTGGTACGGGGATAGAGGGCGGGGGAGTGAGGGTTGGCCCCCAGGCTCGAGACCACTACCAGCCGCTGGCAGCCGTGGCGGCGGGCCAGCTCGGCAAAGGCCAGCACATAGTCAAGGTCGACCCGGCGAAAGGCCTCGGCGGAGCCCGCTTCCTTGCGGGTGGTGCCAAGGCAGCAGAAGGCGAGATCCACCGGCTCGGGCAGATTCACCTCGGCTAGCATATCGAAATTGACCGGCAGCCAGTGGCGGGCGGGCTGCGGCTCTCCGGGCTTGCGGCAGAGCAGGGTCAGTTCATGCTCCGCGGGCAGTTGCCGCACCAGCTCGCGGCCGATGAGGCCAGTGGCTCCGGCGATCAGGATCCTGCTCATGCTGCTCTCCCTGTGTGATTGAATCGAGGCCAGTATTGGGCGAGGGGCTGCCCTCTGCAAGGGGGTAATGGGTGGCCGGCGGCAATAAAACAAAACCGGCGCGAGGCCGGTTTTGTGGATGGGATCAGAGCGGGGTATGGAAGGCCGCTGGCAGCGGGAAGTCGCCGGTGACCGTGGCCAATCTGTCGTTGACGAAGGTCAGGGTGAGCTCCTTGCGCTCTTTTTCGCCGCGCCCCGGCTGGAATTCATAGAGGTAGTACCAGGTGTTCGGGTCAAAGCCATCGCGCAGCATGGCAGAGCCCAGCACGAACTCGACCTGCTCGCGGGTCATGCCCTGGCGCAGTTTGTCGACCTGTTTTTGTTCCACATAGTTGCCCTGGGGAATATCGATGCGATAGACCAGGCTGCAACCGGACAGGGTGAGGGCGGTCAGGGCCGCGGCAATCAGGTGTTTCATCCGCATATCGAGTTCAGATCATCCATTCAAGTCTTTTTAAGCTCGGCAAATCATACCGGCTCCCTCTACGGAAGTAAAAAGCCATTGATCCATCAGCCAATAAAAAGGGCCGCCATGCGACCCTTTCTGCCCATTGTGCCCTTACATGGCGGCGCGGAAGATGGCGACGATCTCGTCGTGGCTCGCCTGTTTCGGGTTGGTGAAGCCGCAGGCGTCTTTCAGGGCGTTCTCGGCCAGCAGGTTGAAGTCGTCGGCCTTGACGCCGAGCTGCTCCAGCCCGGCCGGGATCTTGACGCCGCGGGCCAGCTGCTGGATGGCGGCAATGGCAGCGGCAGCCCCCTGCTCATCGGTCATGGCGCTCACGTCCACCCCCATGTGACGGGCCACGTCCTTCAGGCGAGCGGCGCACACCTGGGCGTTGTAGGCTTGCACGTGGGGCAGCAGCACGGCGTTGCACACCCCGTGCGGCAGGTCGTAGAAGCCGCCCAGCTGGTGGGCCATGGCGTGCACGTAACCCAGGCTTGCGTTGTTGAAGGCCATGCCGGCCAGGAACTGGGCATAGGCCATCTGTTCGCGGGCGTGCAGATCGTCGCCGTGGTTGACCGCGGTGCGCAGGTGTCTGGCGATGAGCTGGATGGCCATGATGGCGCTGGCATCGGTCACCGGAGTGGCGATGGTGGAGACATACGCCTCGATGGCGTGGGTCAGCGCATCCATGCCGGTGGCGGCGGTGAGGCCGGCCGGCTTGGCCAGCATCAGCTCGGGGTCGTTGACCGACATCAGCGGGGTGACGTGCTTGTCGACGATGGCCATCTTCACGTGGCGGGCCTCGTCGGTGATGATGCAAAAGCGGGTCATTTCGGAGGCGGTGCCGGCGGTGGTGTTGATGGCGATGAGCGGCAGTTGCGGCTTGGCGGAGCGATCCACCCCTTCGTAATCCTTGATGCTGCCACCGTTGGCGGCCACCAGGGCGATCCCCTTGGCGCAGTCGTGGGGCGAGCCGCCCCCCAGCGAGATGACGCAGTCGCAGCCATTGGCCTTGAGCATGGCCAGGCCCGCTTCCACGTTGGTCATGGTCGGGTTGGGTTTGGTCTCGTCGAAAACTGCGCTTTCAATGCCATGTTCTGCCAGCAGGCCGGCCACCTTGGCCACCACGCCAATCTGGTTGAGGATCTTGTCGGTGACGATCAGCGCCTTGCGATGGCCATAACCCTTGATATCGGCTGCCGCCTCTTGCAGGCAGCCTGCTCCCATCAGGTTGATTGCGGGAATGTAGAACTTGAATGTCGCCATGATGGACTCCGTATGATTAGCCATTAAGTGGTATACGGGCGCCAACATAGCACCGTCAGGGGGGATGAAAAGGGGTCAATAGTATCTGCTTTGCAACTTTATGGACTCGATCACGTACCGGAAACATGGGCCGCGACAGGGATTGACAAGCGCGCTAGCCTGTTCGCGAACAGAAAAACGTTTTTCAATTAATTCATCAAGTTAGCAAACGTTTTGCGCCGAATTTGTGGCTGTCAATGCAAGGAAGTGTGAGATGCTTCAAGGAATTGGAAAGCGCTTTCGACCATAGTTGGCGCCTCCCCGACGAGGGGAGTGAAGGCTTGAAAGTACCATAAAGAATCACCTTAACTTGCCCCTGACCATGCTGGTGGGGAGCAACCAGGAGTCCACTATGTCTGATGTATTTCACTTGGGTTTGAAAAAAGCGGATCTGCAAGGCGCCACCCTGGCGATCGTCCCCGGTGACCCCGAGCGCGTGAAGCGCATCGCAGAGCTGTTGGATAACCCGGTGCACCTGGCCAGCCATCGTGAATTCACTACCTGGCGTGGCGAGATGGACGGCAAGGCCGTGATCATCTGCTCCACCGGTATCGGCGGCCCGTCCACCTCCATCGCGGTGGAAGAGCTGGCTCAGTTGGGCATCCGTACCTTCCTGCGCATCGGCACCACCGGCGCCATCCAGCCGCACCTGAACGTGGGCGATGTGATCGTCACCACCGGCTCCGTGCGCCTCGACGGTGCCAGCCTGCACTTCGCGCCGATGGAGTTCCCGGCCGTGGCTGACTTCGACTGCACCACTGCGCTGGTCAACACCGCCAAGGAGCTGGGTTCCAAGCTGCACGTGGGCGTTACCGCCTCTTCTGACACCTTCTACCCGGGTCAGGAGCGTTACGACACCGTATCCGGTCGCGTTGTGAGCCGTTTCCAGGGTTCCATGAAAGAGTGGCAAGCCATGGGCGTGCTGAACTACGAGATGGAATCTGCCACCCTGCTGACCATGTGCTCCAGCCAGGGCCTGCGCGCCGGCATGGTGGCCGGTGTCATCGTGAACCGTACCCAGCAAGAGATCCCGAACGCCGAGACCATGGCGAAGACCGAATCTGATGCCATCAAGATCGTGCTGGGCGCTGCCCGCAAGCTGATCTGATAGCCCTCTTTGTAACAAAGAGTACCGAGTGGGGGGTGGGGGCCGTTGCGAAAGCACGGCCCCTATCTTTATCCGCCGTTTACCGCTTTTCCCCTTCTCTTTTTCCCCTCTATTTCCTTCTGAGTTATCCCTGTTGCCCCGTCATGGCCGCCAGCGCCTGCTCAAAGGGTGCCTCACAGCGGATCTGCATCGGTTCGCCGCTGACCGGATGAACAAAATCGAGTTCACTGGCGTGCAGCATCAGCCGGGGCGCCTGTTCGCAGCCGGGCGGCAGCAGGCCGCCATAGAGATCGCAACCCAGGATGGGATGACCCAGCTGCCGACTGTGGATGCGCAGCTGATGGGTGCGGCCGGTTTCCGGTACCAGCCGCACCGAGGTTAGCGGTACGGCGTCGCCCTGTACCTGGCAGATCAGGCGCGTCATCACCTGATAGCGGGAGCGGGCGGGCTTGCCGCTGACGGCACAGATGCTCATCAGCGGAAACAGCGCCGGATCCTTGGCGATGGGAGCATCGATCACCCCCTCGTCTTCGGCCAGATGGCCGCACAGCAGGGCGCTGTAGGCCTTGCTCACCGTGCGCTGGCTGAACTGGCGGCAGAGCAGGGCGTTGATGGCCTTGTTCCTGGCCACCAGCATGATGCCCGAGGTGCCAAAATCGAGGCGATGGACCAGGGCGCAGCCGGGATAATCTTGCACCAGCCGGTGGTGCACCGAGTCGAGGTTCTGCGGGTTCTTTCCCGACAGGCTCAGCAGGCCGCTCGGCTTGTTGATGAGCAGCAGGTGCTCATCCTCAAACAGGATCTCGATGGCGGCCGCACAGGGCGGGGCGATGAAGGTGTCGATGATGGCGGACATGGGGCGCACGGTCTGAAAAGGGAGGGGGATCATACCCGAACCGGCGGGGCGCGGCGAATAACTGCAGAAGCGGCTCTCGTCTTGTGACTAACTGCTTGATAACGCAGGGAAGGGGCCGTTTTGTGACCCCTTCCAGAGTTAATGCGGCCGCGGCTTGCTAAGGTATGGCTCCCTGTCATGTTGTAAGGAGCCTGTCCATGGCGTTGCCCGTTATTCTCGATTGCGATCCCGGCCACGATGATGCCATCGCCCTCATCCTGGCGCTGGCCAGCCCCGAGCTCAAGGTGTTGGCGGTCACCACCAGTGCGGGCAACCAGACGCCGGACAAGACCCTCAACAATGCCCTGCGCATCCTGACCCTGCTGGGGCGTGACGACATTCCGGTGGCGGCGGGGGCTCCCAAGCCGCTGGCCCGCGAGCTTATCATCGCCGACAACGTCCATGGCGAATCGGGGCTCGATGGCCCCAAATTGCCGGATCCCGCCTTTTCCCCCGTGGCCATGACCGCCCTGGAGCTGATGGCCAAGTGCCTGCGCGAGAGCCCGGAACCCGTGACCCTGGTGCCGACCGGCCCGCTCACCAACATCGCCCTGCTGCTGGCGGCCCACCCCGAGCTCAAGCAGAAGATCGCCCGCATCGTGCTGATGGGCGGCGCGGCGGGAGCCGGCAACTGGACCCCGGCGGCGGAATTCAATATTTATGTGGACCCGGAGGCGGCCGATATGGTGTTCAAGTCGGGGCTTCCCATCACCATGTGCGGGCTGGACGTGACCCACCAGGCGCAGGTGATGGACGAGGATATCGAACGGGTGCGCGCCATCACCAATCCGGTGGCCCAGTGCGTGGCCGGTCTGCTCGATTTTTTCATGATCTACCACCGGGATCCCAAGTGGGGATTTGCTGGCGCCCCGCTGCACGACCCCTGTACCATTGCCTGGTTGCTGGCTCCCGCACTGTTCCACGGGGTCGAGTGCCGGGTCGATATCGAGACCGGCGGCACCCATACTAGCGGCATGACGGTGGTGGATCGCTACGGTCTGACCGGCAAGCCGGCCAATGCGCTGGTGCTGCTGGGGCTGGATCGGGCGGGCTTTATCGATCTGCTGGTCACGCGGCTGCGGGCCTTTGACTGAACGCAGTTCCACTCTTGCAAGAAGGGGCGAAGCGATGTGGAAGACAGGGCTGGCACTGTTGGCCGGGTTGCAACTGACGGGGTGTGCCACGCCGTTCGAGTCGATGTGGCAGGGGCTGGCGACCTGCGAGCTGGACGATCTCTATCTCGACAGCGAGACGGGCAAGCCGGCGCACCCGCAGCTCAACCACTACACCCCCTACAAGGTGGCGGACGGCTTCGCCTGGTACAAGACCCGCCAGGAGCTGCACGGCCTGCCCATCAGCGGTTTTCTTATTCCGGCCTCCACCTTCGAGGTGCACGCCCTGTTCGTGGATACCCCTATCGCCAATGCGCGCCGGCTTACCCACAACGCCTACGGCAGCGAGTTTTCCGACGAGCAGAAGCACGACGAGGGGTTGGCCCCTTTGCTGCTGCGCGATCCCAACAACCCCAAGCGCTCCATCATCGACTGCACCCGGGGCGAGAGCCAGGAGTCGCTGCCGGAGGAGCCTTTCCCCGAGTAGAAACAAGGCCGACGCCTTGGCGGAGATAAAAAGAGGGCTAGCCTTGTCGGCTGGCCCTCTTTTATTTTCGCGGATTGTCCCCCAGTCACTGACGGTGATGCCCAGGTCTTTAGGGGTAACCCAGCGTCTCCTTGATAACCGGCAGCTGGGCCTTGATCCAGGCCGGGTTGTTCGGATTGTCCCCCAGTCACTGACGAGTGATGCTCAGGTCTTTAGGGGTAACCTAGCGTCTCCTTGATAACCGGCAGTTGGGCCTTGATCCAGGCCGGATTGATGGGCCCCCAGTCACTGATGCGATAGTGTCCCTGCAGATGACGAGCCCCCTCGGTCTGCTCGAAGCCGCAGCTGATGTCCAGCTCGGCCAGGGCGCTGAGCGTATCCTGCGCGGTGCGTCGTGGCATGCCGGTCGCCTCCATGATGGCCGGCACCGTATCCGTGCCCTGGCTGATGAGCCAGGCCACGTAGAGCCGGCGATAGAAGCTGGTCCGCGTCTTGCTCGGCTCACTCATATCTCGTCCTCGAGACGATCGAAGTAGCGCCAGGTTGCGATGGCCGCCTTGCCCATCACCAGGGCCCAGATGCCGAACCAGAACCAGCGGAAGAAGCTCCAGGTGGAGGCGTCGGGTTCGGTGCTCTCAATCTTGGTGACGTTGGGGAACATGGAGAACATGTTGATGCGCCAGCCGTAGGAGGTGATGATGGCCAGCCGTTTTTCGAACTCCATCGACTTGGCCTTGGCCTGCACGTCGGCGGCGTTGAACTTGAAGTAGAAGGGCCAGCCCCACTCGGTGTCTTCGTTGCGGAACACGCGGATCTTCTCGCCGGGACGCTCGGTATAGATGTAGTAGACGTCGGTGGTGGGGCCGTCGGCCGGGTTCTTCTGGCTGATGGGGCCATCCTTGTCGGTGCGTTTCACCTCCACCCCTGTGATGGTGGCGATGGTGTGTTCCGGCAGGTAGTAGTCGAGCCAGATGGCGGTGACGAGGGCGATGAGCCCGAGGCCGATGAAGGCCGGTTTCTTGAAGGACAGCTTCATGATGATCTCGCATGAGGGGGAGTGACGTGCCTCTACCATACCCATATTTGGTGAGGTAGCCCAGCCCCCAATGAAGCCTGATCATAAAAAATAGCGTTTAAAACAATAACAAGTCGTCAGCGTCATTAACAGAGAGGCCCCGCGTGCGGGGCCTCTCTGTCTGGTCAGCGGGTTGGCGTCACAGCTGGAACTGGGACAGCTGCTTGCGCTGCTGCTCGGCGAGCTGTGACAGTTCGTGACTGGCGGCGGCACTCTGGCTGATACCGGCCGCGTTCTGGTTCACGATCTCGTGGATGTTGGTGATGTTGCGGTTGATGTCGGCGGTGACGCAGGACTGCTCCTCGGCGGCGGTAGCCACCTGGGCGTTGGCGCCGTTGATCTGGTTGACCGCCTCCGTGATGCCGCCCAGCAGATCCTGCACCTGGCCGGAGAGCTGCTGGTTGTGGGCCAGGATGGCCAGGGTATCCTGCACGCCGCTGTTGGCGGAGAGAGACTGGCTCTGCAGCTGCTCGATGATGGCCTGGATCTCCTTGGTGGAGTCCTGGGTGCGGGCCGCCAGCATGCGCACCTCGTCGGCCACCACCGCAAAGCCGCGACCGGTTTCACCGGCGCGGGCGGCCTCGATGGCGGCGTTGAGGGCCAGCAGGTTGGTCTGCTCGGAAATCCCCTGGATGACCTCGATTACCTTGCCGATCTGCTCGGACTGGGACTTGAGGCTGGCCACCACGGAGGCGGCGCTCTCCAGACTGTTGGCCATGCGGCTGTTGGCCTGGATGCTCTCGGCAAACAGCGCCAGCCCCTCTTCGACCCGCTGGTTGGCATCGCGCGCCAGCTCGTCGGCCAGGGCGGCGTTGTGGTTGACGTTGTCGGCGGTGCTGGCCAGCTCGGTGACGGCGGAGGCCACCTGTTCGGTCTCACCGCGCTGCTGCTGGGCATTGACCTCTGCCTGGGTCATCACGGCGGCGAGTTCGGTGGCGGCGGAGGCCACGTTGCCACTGATGCCGGTCAGGGTCTGGATGGTGTTGCCAAGCTGGGTCAGGGTCTGGTTGATGTCGGCGGCCAGCTGGCTCAGCTCGTTGTTGCCATCGCTGGCGGCACGCACGTTGAAGCGGCCCTGGGCCACCGCGCGCATCACCTGCTGCAGCTGACCGATGGGACGCACGATGCGGCCGGAGAGCCACCAGCCACC
The DNA here is from genome assembly GCF_040908225.1 of Aeromonas sp. R5-3. Taxonomy (NCBI): domain Bacteria; kingdom Pseudomonadati; phylum Pseudomonadota; class Gammaproteobacteria; order Aeromonadales; family Aeromonadaceae; genus Aeromonas; species Aeromonas sp. R5-3. Next base: position 56,938 of record NZ_JBFODH010000002.1, read on the forward strand.
AAACAGGGCAGCGGCCAGACTGGCTGCCATCAGCAGCAGGGTACGCAGCAGGGTGGCGTGGTAGTGAGCCTGCTCCTCGGCAATTTCAGCCAGGATCAGCTGGTTGACGTGGGCGGACATGGCATCGATCTGCTTGATGAGATCCTCCCCCAGATCGCGAAAGCGCAGGCGGGCCTGCTCATAGGCGGCAGGATCGCCGCCGCCCTGGTGCTTGGCGGCCAGCAGCGGCAGCATGTTGCTGCGGGTGTGGCCGAGGTAGGCCTGCAGGGCGGCCGCGACCCGGCTGTTGTCCTGCTCGGCACCGGCGATGGCCAGTCTGGCCAGGATGGCACCTATCTCCTGCTCCGCGGCGGAGAGCTCGCTGGGCAGCTGGGCAAAGCGGGCGGGATCGTAGAGGCCGTAGATGGCGTTGGTGCGCAGCCGGTAGGTGGCGTGGATCAGGGTGGCGATGTCGTCCTTGTGACGGGTCACGCTGGCGGTGGTCTCGTTCATGTCGTCGATGGCGCGGTCGATGTCCTGTTTGCCGATCCCGATCATCAGGATCATCAACAGGCTGGCGAGCAGGAGAGGGATGAGTACTTGCAGACGGATAGAGAGATTATTCAATGACATGAAAGATCCTGACCCAAAAGAGAAACAAGGCGGCATCTTACACAGGCGCGACAAAGCTTGTCACAGGTTTTTAAGGTGCAAAACCGGCTATTTGAAAAGGTTTTTTCTTGTGTTAAATGAGTGTGATAGGCAAGATCGTCGGTCTGTTACCATGGAGGTGTTGTGTGTCCGACTGGATCGATCCTGCCATTTTGGCGCTGTTTATTCCCACGTTCTTTTTTGTCTCCGTGACCCCCGGCATGTGCATGACCCTGGCGATGACCCTCGGCATGAGTCTGGGGGTTCGCCGCACCCTGCACATGATGTGGGGCGAGCTCATCGGGGTTGGCCTGGTCTCTGTGCTGTCGGTGATCGGGGTGGCGGCCGTGATGCTCAACTACCCGGCGCTGTTTGCCGCCTTCAAGTACGTGGGCGGCGCCTATCTTATCTGGCTCGGTATCCAGATGTGGCAGGCCAAGGGCAAGCTGGCGATCCCGGCGGATCTGTCGGCGGCCCAGGAGACGCGACCGCTGGCGCTGGCCATGCAGGGCTTCGTCACCGCCATCGCCAACCCCAAGGGGTGGGCCTTCATGGTCTCCCTGCTGCCCCCCTTCATCAATGCGGCCAAGCCGATGACCCCCCAGATCAGCGCCCTGGTGGCCCTGATCCTGCTCATCGAGTTCTCCTGCCTGCTGCTCTACGCGAGCGGCGGTCGCACCCTGCGCCACTTCCTCGCCAAGAGCGGCAACGTCACCCTGATGAACCGGATCGCCGGCTCTCTCATGCTGTTTGTCGGGGTCTGGCTGGCGCTGGGTTGATGCCATCGCTTGCCAGCAGGCCTGACTCTGCCGAAAAGCCCCGCTCCCGCGGGGCTTTTTCGTATGCTGGCGGGCGGTTGGCCACATTTGCTTACATTTATCCGGTTTGCAAACGGCCGGGATACCGTCAGTCTCGAATGGCATTCTCTTGCCCCTGCGAGAGAGTGCACAGGGTCCGTTTATTAACATTTCGAGCAAGGAGATTTAAGGATGATGAGGCTGACCAGTATTGCATTGCTCCTGTTTGCCGGCGCGGCGGCTGCTGGCAAAGAGAGGAACCTCGATTTCTACAACATCAAGGAGCCGCAACTTATCGAGCTGTTTGCCCGCCAGCAGGGGGCGCCGGGTCAGACGATCAAGACCTTCTCCAGCCTGTTTCTGGGCAATCCCTATGTGGCCAACCGGCTGGTGGGGTCGAACGAGGTGCAGGAGAAGCTGGTGGTGGATTTTGGCGGGCTCGATTGCTTCACCTATCTGGACTACGTCGAGTCGCTGCGTCGCGCAACGAGTGTGCATCACTTCATCGAGAACCTGATGCACACTCGTTACGTGAACGGTGAGGTCAACTATCTGACCAGAAAGCACTTCTTCTCAGACTGGGTGCATGGCGACAACAAGGTGAGCGATGTGACCCATCTGGTGGGCGGCGCCGCGGTGACCACCGCCAAGCTGCTCAACCAGAAGGTGGACGGCGGCCACTACATTCCGGGGCTGGGGGTGACGGCGCGGGACATCACCTACATTCCGTCCACCAGCATCGACGAGAACACCCTGAGTCTGCTGGAAGAGGGGGACTACATCGGCATCTACACCGATCTGGCCGGGCTCGACGTCACCCACACCGGCATCTTCATCCGTGGCGAGAACGGCCCCGTGCTGCGCAATGCCTCCTCCCTCTCGAGCAAGATGCAGGTGGTGGACTCTCCCTTCCTGGAGTATGTGCAGAACAAGCCGGGGATCCTGGTCTATCGGCCGCAGGCCGAGGACGCGAGCTCCTAGGGAGGGGCCCTGGCCGAGATGAGCACGCCTTGCGTCTGACAGAAAGAGAAGCCCCGGGCAGTGCCCGGGGCTTTTTGTTGGCGACGCCCCTCAACGGGGTTTGAAGCGGGCGACCCAGGGATTGGCGGTGAGACCGTGCAGGATGACGCTCAGTATGATGGTGCAGAGCACGGTGGCGATGATGGGGCGCTGGCCGAGGAGGGCTGGCTCGTGCTGCAGCACCATTACCGCAAAGACGATACTGGCCAGCCCCCGCGGCCCGAACCAGCCGATGAAGAGCTTGAGTTCAAGCTTGAGGCCGGTGCCGAGCAGGCTCAGCCAGACCGGTACCATGCGCAGCAGGGTGAGGCTGGCGGCGGCATAGAGCCAGTACTGCCAGTGCAGCAGCTCTGCCAGCATGGGCATCAGGGTGGCGCCGAACACCATCCAGATCACCACAGAGAGCAGATCCCCGTAACCCTCGCAGCTGTCCAGGTAGGCGTGCTTGTGCTCCCCCAGTTTGCGGCCCATCAGCAGGCCGCCGACGAAGGCGGCGATGAAGCCGCTGCCCCCCAGGGTCTGGGCCAGCGCGAAGCAGAGCAAGGCCAGCCCCGGCATGGTGAGCTGGCGCCAGAGCGGCAGCTGCCAGCCGTTGAGGTAGGAGGTCTTGAGCAGGCGCAGGGTGAAGGTGGTGAGCCCCCAGGCCACCAGCAGGCCGATGCCGATCTCCTCCAGCAGCAGGGTGATGGCCAGCAGGCCGGTGCCACTGTGCTGTTCGGTAGGGGCGATGAGGGCGAGCAGCAGGAGCAGCACGGGCACGCAGATGCCGTCGTTGAGGCCGCTCTCCTGGTTGAGCCCCTCGCGGATGGGGGCAGGCACCGCCGGGTTGCTCACCACCGCCTTGCCGAGCGCCGCATCGGTGGGGGCGAGTATGGTGGAGAGGATGGCCAGCTCCAGCAGCGGCAGGTCCGGGTAGATCCAGCGGCCGAACAGGGTGCCGGCCAGCAGGGTGAGCGGCAGGCCGATCAGCAGCAGCCGGATGGGCAGGCTGCGGTTGGCCAGCAGCACCTGCCAGTTGGTGTTGGCCGCATCGCTGAACAGCACTATGACCAGGGTCAGCTCCGCCAGCAGTTTGATGCCATCGCTGTCGATGGAGAGGGAGAGCAGTTCGATGCCGCCTGGCCCCAGCAGCCAGCCCATCAGCAAGAACAGCAAGGGGCCGTTGATGAGGCGGGATTCAAAGCGCCCGGCGATCAGGCTGTAGATGAGCAGAAAGGCGGCGATCACCGCCAGGTTCTGGTAAATCAGGGACGCGTCCATGCTGCCTCCTGTGGCAATGTGCCTGGGTGGGGATCAGTCGGTGAGACAGTCCGGGTCGAACACATACTCGCCATCGAGCCAGCGCAGGATCTCGTCGACGCAGGATTGGTCGCGAAACGGCAGATAGCGGGCCTTGAGGTGAGTCACCTGCTCAGGGGTCAGCTGGGCCAGCCCTATGTCCTGAAACAGCGGCAGGTCAGCCTGGATCATGGCGGAGATCTGCGGGCCGCAGGTGGCGTTGAGAGAGGCGTGCAGCGCCTTGTCCGGGTCGTACTGCTTGCCGAGCTTGTAGCTCATGGGCAGGGTGGCCAGCGGCAGGGCCGACAGCGCCGCCTGCTTCATGGGGTTGACCGCATGGCCGCTCACGAGATCCGCCAACTCCGCCGGGCGGTTTTCGAAGGCGCGCAGGTGCAGGAAGCTGCTGGCCTTGCTGCCGTCGTTGACCGGGTAGTTGTCCCACAGGAACGGCTTGCGGTGCAGCCACTCGGCCGTCTGCCGCAGGTGGGCTGCCGGGTACTCGCTGGAGCAGACCTTGGGGCCGGTCCAGAAGATGTCGATGCGCCGATCCAGCCCCTGCCCCAGATCCTGCAGATAGTGGGGGGGCATGGCGCCGAACACCTTCTCCAGCACAGGATCCGTGCTGTAGTAGCTGGGGCAGAACAGCAGCCGGCCGGCACTGGTATGGGCCGCGATGTCGTGGGTGATGGTGAGCTGCCAGTGGGCGAGATCCGGGGTATCCCCCTTCATGTCGTCAAACAGGATCGCCAGGATGTCGGGCTTGAGCTCCTCCTCGATGAGCCGCACCTTCTCCAGCAGGGCCGGTCGCTGGCGGGCATAGTCGTGGTGGGCACCCATGGGGCTCAGCCCCACCCCGAAGGCGAGGCCGCTGTCGCGGCACTGGCGGGCGAGCTGGCGCAGTGCCTCGAGCTGGGCGGCAGGCCAGGGCTTGGCCCAGTGCTTGCGCAGATAGCCATCCTCTTTCGGGGCATAGAGATAGAAGCCGTAACCGTGGCGGGGCAGCCACTGGGCGTAGCGGGCGCGGGCTTCCCAGCTCCAGCCCTTGCCAAAGAAGCCCTCGATCACCCCCAGGTTGGGCGAAGGGGGTTGCAGGCCGGACAACAGGGTTTGGTAAGGCATAGATAACTCCCTTCTCGCAGAGGACGAGGCAGACGGCGATCAGACCGGATCTTCTTCCAGAAAACGCACCCCTATCTTGCGGGGTTCACCCTCTTCCATTTCGGCCACGGTCCAGATCAGCCCCTGCCATTCGACGTGGTCGCCGACCACCAGATTATCGCCCAACTGCTGTGCAATAAAATGGCCAAGGGTCTGATCCGCCACCTCGCTCACATCCAGCCCGTAAAGCGGTGCCAGATCCACCAGCTTGGCGGCCGCCTCCAGCAGGAAGTCGCCGAAGAAGCGCGGGCCCAGATCCTGCTCCGGCGCCTGGCTGAACAGCTGGCCGAGGGCAGGCAGGTCGCGCTCGTGGCCGATGACGCAGAGGATGTCGTCGGATTGCAGACAGGTACTGCCCGAGGGGTGCAGCAGCTCCTGCTCGCGGAACAGGGCACAGATGCGGGTGCCCTTGGGCATGCGCAGATCCCGCAGCGGCGAGCCGATGCACCACTTCTCGTCGCTCAGGCGATAGACGAAGGTCTCCCACTGGCTGTCGAGATCGATCTCGAGCCCGGAGCGGTTGATGGGCGAGGGGGGCGCCGGCACTTCGACCCGGGCGAGGCGGGAGGCCAGCGGCAGCGAGCTGCCCTGCAGGATCAGCGAGACCAGCACCACGAAGAAGGCGACATTGAAGTAGAGCTGGGCGTTGGGCAGCCCCGCCATCATGGGGAACACCGCCAGAATGATCGGCACGGCGCCGCGCAGCCCCACCCAGGAGATGAACCAGCGCTCGCGGGGGGCGAAGTTCTTGAACGGCAGCAGGCCGATCCAGACCGAGATGGGGCGGGCGAACAGGATCATCCACATGGCCAGCGCCAGCGCCGGCAGGGCGATGGGCAGCAGCTTGTGGGGGGAGGCGAGCAGCCCCAGCACCAGGAACATGCCGATCTGGCTGAGCCAGGTCAGGCCGTCCAGCACCGACAAGGTGGTGCTGCGGCTGCGCAGGGAGAGGTTGCCGAGCAACAGGCCGGTGAGGTAGATGGCCAGGATGCCGCTGCCGCCTACCGCCGTGGTGAGGGCGAAGATGAGCAGGCCGCCGCTGACGGTCAGCAGCGGGTAGAGGCCGGGGGCCAGCCGGGCGCTGTTGATAAGCTTCCACAGCAGCCAGCCGGCGCCAAGGCCGATGCCGGCTCCCAGCCCGAACTGCTTGAGCAGTTGCAGCAGCAGAAAGCCGCCATCCAGCCCCTGCTGAGCGGTGGCCAGCACCTCGATCAGGGTGACGGTAAGAAACACCGCCATGGGATCGTTGCTGCCGGACTCTATCTCCAGGGTGGCGCTGACCCGCTCGTTGAGGCTGCGCCCGCCGAGCAGGGAGAAGACCGCCGCCGCATCGGTGGAGCCGACGATGGCGCCGATCAGCATCCCCTGCAGCAGGTTGAGGTCAAACAGCCAGGCGGCGGCGAGGCCCGTCAGACCGGTGGTGATGGCCACCCCGACCGTGGCGAGCGACAGCGCGGGCCAGAGCGCGACTCGAAACGAGGAGACCCGAGTACGCATGCCGCCGTCCAGCAAGATGATGGCAAGCGCCAGGTTGCCCACCAGGTAGGCGATGGAGTAGTCGGCGAAGTGGATGCCGCCGGGGCCGTCCTCACCGGCCAGCATGCCGACGGCGAGGAAGATCACCAGGATGGGGATACCGAGACGGGAGGAGAGCGCGCTCAACAGGACACTGGCACCCACCAACAAGGCCGCGACGAGGAAGAAACTGTTGATGGTGACGGCATCCAATGGCGAACTCCTTCTGTCAAAATGCAAATCAGGCACATTATATGCAGTTTGACCGGCTCCGTGTGGCTTAATTGTGCATTTATTTGCAGTTTTTTACATTTTCAGTGCGATTGCTGCGAAGGGTTCTGGCCATCAAAAGGGGGTCAGCGGGGTGATCAGAGAGGTCGACAACGTGATGATGTTCACAAAACGGACACTTGAGGGAGAGGCGGGCGCCGCAGCGGGCAGCAAACGGCAGGGGCCACGCCGGGCCCCTGCTGACGGAGGTCGTCAGTCGTCCTCGTCGTCCTTCACTTCCCGGATCTTGTCCTTGTAGCGGGGCAGCTCTTTCTCCAGTCGCTTCATGTCCTTGATGGCGTTGAGAAACAGGCCGAGCAGGAAGAGCAGGGGCAAGCCTATCCAGAGCCAGAGGTTCATGTGCTACTCCTTTCGTCGGTGGCCAGGGTGACATAGCGGGCCAGGATCTCGTCGAGGTTGGCCAGTATGGTCGCCTTGCCTTCAATATCCGCCTGTTGCAGGCAAAGTGCCAGCGCGGCCGGGTCGAGCCGCTGCTCGCGGGACTCAGGCGCAAAGCTGAGGTGCCAGGGCTCGTAGGCGACGCCGCTGCCGGCATCGGCCGGCTTGGCATAGGGCAGGAAGAAGCCGAAGTCGTTCATGCGATCCTCCAGCCACTCGCTCAAGTCGGCAAACCAGCCCCCCTCCTCATACTCCCAGGGCTCCAGCGCCAGTCTGGTGCCGGCGGGCAGACAGTCCGGGTCGTAGATGTCGAGATCGGTGCCCCAGTGGTGACGGCTGGTGCCGGGCAGGGCGCTCCAGTGCAGGATGGCGTGCAGCCGCTCCTCGTCACTCAGTTGCAGGGGGTCGATGGGCTGGCTGTGGGCATCGAGCAGGGGGCGCTCGCCGCGCCACTTGCCGTTCCAGATGGCGAGCTGGCGCTCGAAGCCTCGCCAGCTGGAGGCGGGCTGCAGGTTGAAGCCGGCGTGGGCGGCGGCCACCTGCATGTCGTTGAAGGCCGCCGCGGTGGCGGCCGTCAGCCGGTGCGGGCCTTGCCCCACCAGGATGAGGTGACCCTCATCCTGGCCCAGCAGTTGATCCTGGGTCATGCCAGCAACCTCGCGAGCACCCCTTGGTACATGTCTGCCAAGAGATCCAGATCGTCCGCCTTCACGCACTCGTTCACCTTGTGGATGGTGGCGTTGACCGGGCCCAGCTCGATCACTTCCGCCCCGGTGGGGGCGATGAAGCGCCCATCGGACGTTCCCCCCGTGGTGAGCAATGCCGGCTGCAGGCCGTTCACCGCCTCGATGGCAGAAACCGCCGCCGCCAGCAGCTTGCCGGTGTCGGTGAGGAAGGGCTGGCCGGAGAGGGTCCACTTGATCTGGTAATCCAGACCGTGCCGCTCGAGCAGGGCTTCGACCCGCTCGCGGATCGCGGCATCGGTGAGCTCGGTGCTGAAGCGGAAGTTGAACTGGACGTGCAGTTCGCCGGGAATGACGTTGGAGGCGCCGGTGCCCGCCTGGATGTTGGCGATCTGGAAGCTGGTGGGAGGGAAGTAGGCGTTGCCCTGATCCCATTCGATGGCGGCGAGCTCGGCCAGCGCCGGGGCCGCCTTGTGGATCGGGTTGTCCGCCAGATGGGGATAGGCGACGTGGCCCTGCACCCCACGCACCAGCAGATCGCCGGTGATGGAGCCGCGCCGGCCGTTCTTCACCACGTCCCCCACCACGGCGGTAGAGGAGGGCTCGCCGACGATGCACCAGCGGATCTTCTCGTTACGGGCCTCCAGGGTGTCGATCACCCGGGTGGTACCGTTGATGAAGGGCCCCTCCTCGTCGGAGGTGATGAGGAAGGCAATCGACCCTGCGTGATCCGGATGCTCGGCCACGAAGCGCTCGACCGCCACCACCATGGCTGCCAGCGAGCCCTTCATGTCGGCGGCGCCGCGCCCGTACAGCACGCCATCCTGGATGGTCGGCTCGAACGGCGGGGTGTGCCATTTGTCCAGCGGGCCGGCGGGCACCACGTCGGTGTGGCCGGCGAAGCAGAACAGCGGCCCCTCGCTGCCGCGGCGGGCCCAGAGGTTGGTGGTGTCTTCGAACACCATGGGCTCGATGACGAAGCCGAGCTTGGCGAGGCGCTCCGCCATCAGGGTCTGGCATCCTTCATCCAGCGGGGTAACGGAGGGGCGGCGGATCAGATCCTTGGCCAGTGCGATGACATCCGACATCGTTTTTCCTTAACGAGAGAAGAGGGATTGGTAGTGATCGGCCTTGAAGCCCAGGGTCAGCTCGCCGTCTCGGTCCAGCAACGGGCGCTTGATCATGGCCGGGTGCTCCAGCAAGAGGGCGCGCGCCTTGGCGGTGTCGAGCCCCTGCTTGGCTTCGTCCGGCAGGGTGCGAAAGGTGGTGCCGCGGCTGTTGAGCAGCGCCTCCCAGCCGAGCTGGTCCAGCCAGCGGTCGAGGTCGGCCGGGTTCAGACCGTCGGCCCTGTGGTCGTGAAAGCGGTAGTCGATGCCGGCCTGCTCCAGCCACTTGCGGGCTTTCTTGATGGTGTCGCAGTTCTTGATGCCATAGAGGGTGGTGGCCATGGGGAGTCCTTTGTCTGCGGGCATGGGCCCGGAAAGCCGAAACTTGAGTCCTGAAACGGGAAATCAAGAAGAGGCCCGATTCTGGCATTGTGGCGATCCCAAGGCAACGCCGATGCGCATGGGGGAGGTGAGGCGAGGCGCTGGTCGGGCCTGGGAAGAGGGGAAAAGTACCCGGCGCAGGACGCGCCGGCGGGTATCAGAGTTCGCTCTGGGTGCGACACCAGAGGTGCAGTTCGGATTCGAACCAGTTGAGCATGGCGTTGTTGTCGTCGCGACGATGGCGAATGAGGCTCACCTCGAAGGTGGGCAGGGTGAAGCGGGTCTCGTACTCCACCAGATCCAGCAGCGGCATCAGCGGACGCAGCACCCGGGCGGGGGAGGTGAGCAGCAGAGGAGCACAGGGCAGGATGAAGGGGGCGGCCAGAAAGCTCTGCACGATCAAGGGGGTGTGTCGGGTCATGCCGTGGGCGGCCAGCAGATCATCGACGATGCCCCCTTCGCTGCCGCGGGGGGCGACCAGCAGGTGCTGGGCCTGGGCGAAGGATTCGATGCACAGCACCTGGCCCTGCAGCGGATGGCTGCGATGGGCGGCGCAGATCAGCTTGTCCTCGAACAGCGGGATGCGGCGAAAACGGCCGGGCACCTCGTCCTGCTTGCTGATCACCATGCTGATGACCCCTTCGTCGAGCTGGCTCTCGTAGTCCGCATTGAGCGGCACCATGTGGATGCGCAGGTTGGGTGCCTGCTGCTGCAGCCGGGCCAGCAGGCTCGGCATCATCACGTATTCCACATAGGTGTGGGCCCCGATGCGCAGCACCCCCTCGAACTGGGCGGGGTCGAGCTGTTCTGGCGGGCTGAAGGTCTGCTCGATGTCGCGCAGGATCTCTCGCAGCGGCAACAGCAAGGCCTCTGCCCGGGCGGTGGGTTCCATGCCCTGGGGGGTGCGGATCAGCAGGGGATCGTCATAGAGCAGACGCAAACGGGCCAGTGCCCGGCTGACGGCCGGCTGGCTCATGGCGAGCCGTTCGGCGGCCTTGGTGGTGTTGCGCTCCTCCAGCAGTGCCTTGAGCACTACCAGCAGGTTGAGGTCGACGCCTCGTAAATTCATTCTGTGCATAATGGAATACTAATAAATCATTTCCTTAAGCAGGGCCTTCACTTTAGTCTCATTTCCCGTCGATGGTCAGCATGAAGCTTGGGTAAATCAGCGATTTATGCAAACCCATGTTGTCCTGTTACCTCTTTCGCGTGGTGCCGGAGGTGGCAAGATTCGACAGCCTGAACTCTTTACTCTGGTCATCCAGAGCGTTGCTTGCTTAGTACCCGCCGTCTCGGCGGGTTTTTTTTGCCTGCGGTTCAGGAAAAAGGGGCCCGAAGAAGTACAAAACGCGCCGGTGGGCGCGTTATGGTGAGGGGCTGAGCACTCAGGGCGCAACCGGCCACTGGTAGTCAAACACCTTGGCCCGCTCCCAGGGGGCGTCCGGCAGACTGGAGGAGAGGCCGGTATATTTGCCCACATCGTCCACCACGATGGCGGAGAGGATCGGCAACTGATGCTCGGTGCAGTACATGCGGATGCGTTGCAACAGGGTGCGCAGCTCATCCTGGCAATTCTCCAGCCCGGCCTGCCTGGCCAGCTTGGAGTAACGAATGGTGGTGCGTTCCTTTGCAGACTCGACGAGGATGTCCCATAGCTTGTAGTCGCAGGTCGTCATGCCTGCGGTGGCTCGGTCTGTCATAACTCTCTCCGGCGCGAAACGGTCTCTGTGTGTCGTTGCGCATCTTGGCCAGTTCACTGGCCCCTGACGTTGATCCAAAGCAAAAAAGCCTGAGGTTATTCGCCAGAACGCGTGGCAAAGGGATTCTAAAGGTTTGCCTTTAGTTTAAAAGACCGTTTTTTGTTAAGTGTGTAGCATTTTATTTTATCGAAGTGCGGTCAAGCCATCTTTCTTGACAGGGATCAATGGGAAAGCGCGGTCGGACCACTAGATTTCGCTCCTCGATAACTTTATCAGGAGTGAATATTTGGAACTCGTCTTCGTCTTGCTCGTCCTGCTGGCCGTGGTCTACGGCATCGTCAAGGATTACAACCCGCAGGCGGTGCTGGCACTGGCCGGCATGGCCATCTTCACCGTCGCCTACTGGCTGGGATTGCACCCCATTCTGCCCGCTGACAAGAGCACCGGCTTCGCCCTGTTCGACCTGTTTGAAGTGTTCAAGGGGATCTTTTCCTACCGGGCGGCGGGCCTCGGCCTCACCATCATGGCGGTGGCCGGCTTTGCCACCTACATGTCCCATATCGGCGCCTCCCAGGCGCTGGTGCGGGTGGCGGTCAAACCGGTGGCGGGCATCCAGTCCAGCTACCTGATGCTGGCCATCTGCTACCTGGTGGCGGTCTTTGTCTCCCTGTTCGTCACCTCCGCCACCGGCCTTGGCCTCTTGCTGATGGTCACCATGTATCCAGTGATGCGCAACCTCGGCATCAGCCCGGCCTCCGCCTGCGGTGTCATCGCCACCTCCCAGGCGTTCGAAATCGGCCCGACCCAGACCAACGCCATCTTCTCCGCCGGCCAGTCCGGCATGGATCCCACCAGCTATTTCGTCGACTACCAGATCTGGCTGGTGGCCCCCATGCTGCTGGTGACCATGGTGCTGCACTTCTTCTGGCAGCGGCACTGTGACCGCCAGGATGGCTGGGATCCGGCCCAGCATCGCGGCGAGCACGCCGAGCTGGACGAGAAAGGGGCAGACGAGGTGCCCGCACCGACCTGGTACTGCCTGCTGCCCATCATCCCCTTCGTGCTGATGATGACCTTCTCCAAGCTGCTGGTGAGCGACATCAAGATGAGCGTGGAGGTGGCCATGCTGCTGTCGGTCTTTATCGGCATGCTGTGCGAGCTGCTGCGTACCCGTTCGGTGCGCAGCGCCTTTGCCGGGCTTTCCAGCTTCCTCGACGGCATGGGCAAGGTGTTTGGCCCCGTGGTGGCGCTCATCGTCTGTGCCGAGCTGTTTGCCGAATCCCTCAAAGCCATCGGCGCCATCGACACCCTGCTGCACTCTGCCAGCAATGCCGGTATCGGCAGCGGCCTGATGACGCTGGTGATGGTGGGACTCATCATGGTGGCGGCGGTCATCATGGGCTCGGGCAACGCGGCTTTCTTGAGCTTCTCGACCCTGGCCCCCGCGGTGGCGGCCAAGTTCGGCGTGCCGGCGGTGACCATGCTGTTGCCGATGCAGCTCGTCTCCAGCATAGGGCGCACCGTCTCCCCCATCGCGGCTGTGCTGATCGCCTGCGCGGGCATCGCCAAGGTCTCCCCCTTCGTGGTGGTCAAGCGCACCTGCGTGCCCATGGCCGGCGCCCTGGTGACGGCGCTCACCCTCAACTATCTGCTGTTTATGTAAGCGGGTGGCGGACGGCATGGGTCGTTCGCCCCTTTCACTCGGCTGTCGGACGGGAGGCGTACCCTCCCGTCCCAGGAGATGACAATGACAGACTCTCGCAACGCTTTTTCCCTGGACGCCTACCTGGCGGATCTGGCCCCCCTCATCAACCTCGATTGCGGTACTCGCACCCCGGCCGGGGTGGCGACGGTGGCCGACATCATGACCGAGAAATATGAGGCCATCGGCTGGCAGGTGACCCGCCACCAGTTTGCCGCCGAGTGCGGCCCCTGCCTCGAGGCAACCAATGCCCCTGGCGCCAGCCATTACGACGTGATGCTGGTGGGCCACATGGACACCGTCTTCCCCGAGGGCACGGCGGCCAAGCGACCGCTGAAAATCGAAGGCAATCAGGCCTTTGGCCCCGGCGTGTCGGACATGAAGAGCGGCCTGCTCTCCACCTGGTATGCCCTCAAGGGGATGGACCCGGCCGTGCTGGCCAGGCTCAAGGTGCTGGTCTGCTGCAACTGTGACGAGGAGATAGGCTCCCCTTGGTCCAAAGAGTGGCTGGTGGAAAAAGCCAAGCAGAGCGGTGCGTGCTGGTGGCCGAGGCGGCCCGCCCGAACGGGGATCTCATCAGCGCCCGCAAGGGCAATGCCAAGTACCGCATCACCTTCCACGGCAAGGCCTCCCACGCCGGCTCGGCGCTGAGCGAGGGGATCTCCGCCATCACGGAGCTCGCTCATTGGGTGCTCGCCATCAACCAGCAGGTCAACCTCGATACCGGCACCACCATGAACGTGGGGGTGGTGCAGGGAGGGACCGGCGTCAACGTGGTGCCGGACTTTGCCGAGGCGATCGTTGACCTGCGCTTCTGGAGCAATGACGAAGCGGCCGCCGTGCACGAGCGGCTCACCTTCATGGCCAACAATCCCTTCCTCGCCGGTTGCCGGGTCGAGGTGGATCGCCAGAGCTTCAAGCCGGCGATGCGCCCGAGCGGCGACACCGAGGCGTTGATGGCACTGGTGGAGGCGGCAGCGAAAGAGGAGGGGATCTCCTTCAACTGGCTGGAGGCCGGCGGCGGCTCGGATGCCAACTTCACGGCCGCGGCCGGGGTACCGTCGCTCGATGGCTTCGGTCCCATGGGGGGCGGCTTCCACTCGGAGGCGGAGTTCCTGCTGCTGGAGAGCATAGCGCCGCGCATCCGCCTGCTGCAGCGGGTGCTGGGCAAGCTGGCCAAATAGGTCGGCGTTAAGGACAAGCAAAACGGGAGGCCATCGCCTCCCGTTTTTTATCTGTTGTACCGGTGCAGACAGGTCGAACGGAACTGCGCGCTACCCTTCATCCTCCAGCAGATAGGCAAGCCCTTCCTGACGGGCAACCTGCCAGCGGCCCAGCACCAGCGGCGCCGCAAAACCCGGGCCGTCGGTCACCATGGTGTGGTACTCCCCCTGCTCGCCGCAGGCATCGAAGCCCCGGGTGGCCGCCAGCTGCTGCAACTCGGCGAGGGTGGCGGCATCGAGGGTGCGTCCCACCCACTCGGGGGGCAGGAAGCGGGTATCGACGCAGGAGAGGTGGGCGACGATGCCGCGAGCCAGCAGATCCGCCAGCAGCGCCTCGCGGGGTTGCTGCCAGAGCGGGGTGTGGACGGTGAGGCCAAGCGGGCGGCAACGCTCGCGGATCCAGTTCGGCGCGCCGGCCACGCTGTCGATATCGCCGGTGACGACCCCATCCAGTTGCCACTCCTCCTTGAGCTTGGTCAGCGCCCGCTCATAACCGAGATCGAACGGCGCCTCTATGGTGACCAGCAGGTGGGGCAGCCCGAGGGCCGCCGCCTGTCGACGCACTTGCGACAGGGGATGGGCCAGAAAGCGGGGCGAGGGAGGTGCAAAGGTCGCCAGTGCCACCACCTGATGACCCGCTTCACGGGCATGGCAGAGGGCCTGCATGGCATCCTTGCCGCCGCTCCAGAGCACGATGACGCGAGACATGGGGGAGATTCCGCAAAGAAAAAGAGGGGTCATGCTACCCAGAGTGCGGGCGGTTGGCAAAGCAGGAAGGTGAGCGAAAAGCACAGGCCCCCGAGCGGGGGCCTGTGGAACGGATTGCGCGGTGCGACTCCGTCAGAGCAGTATGCTGGTCAGGATAAAGCCCAGCGAGCAGGAGGTCACCACCCCGATCAGCCCCGGAATGATGAAGCTGTGGTTGATGATGAACTTGCCGATGCGGGTGGTGCCGGAGCGGTCGAAACCGATACAGGCCAGATCGCTCGGGTAGGTCGGCAGCACGAAGTAGCCGTAGCTCGCCGGCAGGAAGGCGATCAGCAGCTTGGGTTCGACCCCCAGCGCCAGCCCCATGGGGGCGATGGCGGTCAGCGCCGCGGCCTGGCTGTTTACCAGCTTGGAGATGAGGAACAGCACCAGGGCGTAGGTCCAGGGCTGGGCCTGTACCACGTGGGCCAGGGTCTCTTTGAGCAGCGGCATGTGTGCCTGGAAGAAGGTTTCGCTCATCCAGGCGACCCCGAACACGGAGAAGATGGCGACCATGCCCGCCTTGAAGACGGCGCCGTTGGCGATCTCGCCCGGCTTGACCTTGCAGCGCATCAGTATGATGGCGCCGGCGATCAGCATCATCATCTGGATCACCAGGTTCATGGAGAGCGGGCCGGTTTTGTCCTTGATGGTGAAGACCGGACGCAGACCTTCGTTGGCCCCCAGCAGTACCACGGCAGCGATGGCGGCGAAGAAGATCCAGGTAGACCAGTAGGCCTCTTTCGGGAACTTGGTGTTGAGCAGGGTTTCACCGCCGCCATAGATAAAGGCGCGCTGCTCCGGATCCTGGATCTTGGCCTGGAACTCCTCGTCCTTGTCCAGGTCCTTGCCGCGGCGCAGGCTCCAGAGGGCCGCGACGATGACGCCGGTCAGGGAGGAGGGGATGGCGATCATCAGGATGTCGAGCAGACCGTAGGCCTGACCGATGCCGTGACCGGCCGCCAGGATGGAGACCATGGAGACCACGGCCACCGAGACCGGCGAGGCGCAGATGGCCATCTGGGAGGCGACGGAGGCCACCGCCATCGGGCGCTCGGGACGGATGTTCTTCTGCAGCGCGATGTCGGCGATGATGGGGAACATGGTGTAGACCACGTGGCCGGTACCGCACAGGAAGGTGAGGGTCCAGGTGGTGAGCGGGGCCAGTATGGTGATGTATTGGGGGTGACGGCGCAGCAGACGCTCGGCCACCTGCATCATCAGGTTGAGACCGCCGGCGGTCTGCAGGGTGGCGGCACAACCGATCACCGCCAGTATGGTCAGCATCACCTGCACCGGCGGTTCGCCCGGCACCAGACCGAACACGAAGGTCAGCAGGAACAGACCGATGCCGCTGATGAGACCCAGCCCCATGCCGCCAAACCGGGTACCCAGCAGCAAGCAGCCGAGTACCACCAAAAATTCCATCAAGATCATTCCATTACCTCGCGTTATTTAATCCATGTAAGTGCTGTGTTGGGCGCATGGACCGGGATTGTCTGTTTTTTATTTAGCCCTAAAGGGTTAGTGGTTATTCTGCCTGCCACAAGGGGGCAAAAAATTGAGGTACTTCAATAACTCATCGCTTTTTGATTTAACGCCATAAAAACCACGTATTAACCCTTTTGTTATTTTAGGGGTAACAGGCGGCATCGTATGGAGCTTGAAGGCGGGCAGGGTAGCAGGATAAAAAGGCGAGGGGAGCGGTTTGTTGCAAAAAAAGTGATTAATTGTGGCCAAGACAAGCCGGTGGCAGGGGAGCGGGCAACAAAAAGCCGACCCTGAGGTCGGCTTTGTCGGCAAAGTCCCGTAATCAGAACTCGGCGGTGCGTGGGGTACGCGGGAAAGGGATCACGTCGCGCACGTTGCCCATGCCGGTCACGTAGACCACCAGACGCTCGAAGCCCAGACCGAAACCGGAGTGCGGCACAGTGCCGTAGCGGCGCAGGTCGCGGTACCACCAGTAGTCTTCCTTGTTCAGGCCCATCTCGGCCAGACGGGCATCCAGCACCTCGAGACGCTCTTCACGCTGGGAGCCGCCGATGATCTCGCCGATGCCCGGGGCCAGTACGTCCATGGCGGCAACGGTCTTGCCGTCGTCGTTGAGGCGCATGTAGAAGGCCTTGATGTCTTTCGGGTAGTTCTTCACTACTACCGGTGACTTGAAGTGTTCTTCGGCCAGGTAGCGCTCGTGCTCGGAAGAGAGATCGATACCCCAGGAGACCGGGAACTCGAAGCTCTTGCCACAGTTCTTCAGCACTTCGATGGCGTCTGTGTAGTCAATCTGGGCGAAGTCGGAGGCGACGAAACGCTCCAGACGGCCGATGGCGTCCTTGTCCACGTGCTGGGCGAAGAACTCCAGATCGTCGCGGCGCTCGCTCAGCACGGCGTTGAAGACGTACTTCAGCATGGCTTCGGCCAGCGCGGCGTTGTCTTCCAGATCGGCGAAGGCCACTTCCGGCTCCACCATCCAGAACTCGGCCAGGTGGCGGCTGGTGTTGGAGTTTTCGGCGCGGAAGGTCGGCCCGAAGGTGTAGACCTTGGACAGGGCGCAGGCATAGGTCTCGACGTTCAGCTGGCCGGATACGGTCAGGAAGGTCTCCTTGCCGAAGAAGTCCTTGTCATAGTCCACTTTGCCTTGCGGGGTGCGCGGCAGGTTTTCCAGATCCAGGGTGGAGACGCGGAACATCTCGCCGGCGCCTTCGGTGTCGGAGGCGGTGATGAGCGGGGCCGCGATCCAGAGGTAGCCCTGTTCGTGGAAGAAGCGATGAATGGCCTGGGAGAGGCAGTTGCGCACCCGGGTCACGGCGCCGACGATGTTGGTGCGGGCACGCAGGTGGCCCTGCTCGCGCAGATACTCGATGCTGTGGCGCTTGGCGGACATGGGGTAGGTGTCCGGATCTTCGACCCAGCCTACCACCTTGACCTCGGTGGCCTGCAGTTCGAACGCCTGGCCGCTGCCCTGGGACTCGACCACGGTGCCGGTCACTTCGACGGAGCAAGCTGTGGTCAGACGCTGCACTTCATTCTCGTAATTGGCCAGGGTATTGGGGACGACGGCCTGTACCGGATGGAAACAGGAGCCATCGGAAACGGCCAAAAATGAGATCCCCGCCTTGGAATCGCGGCGGGTCCGGATCCACCCTTTCACTGTCAGGGTGGTGCCGACCGAATACTTACCGGCCAGCACATCTACTACGGATGCGTGCGTCATCGAAATATTGTCTCCAGCTTGTTCTTGCAGCGCTATTTGCAACACTAGGGGTCTGGCCCGGGCACAGATGGCCCACCATGGCAGACTAAGCCGTTCATCTTACCCGCGCAGGTTTGATAAACAAGCAAAAATGTCGGACTCTGGGGGGGATTTCGGCGCCAATCACTTCATTGGCGGGCCTGCGAAACGGGGGATGGACGTGAAAGAGCGGCGACGGGGGCCGGACGGGCTGACACGGGTGTTGCGGGGGCTGGTGATCCTCTGCTGGGGCGGCTTTATCGTGCTGCTCTCCCTCTACCACTTCGCCCGGCCAGAGGTGGCCTACGGTTTCCTGGTCTATGGCGGGATCAAGGTGCGCCAGAGCTGGGATCCCCAGCTCACCCCCTGGCTGCTGCACGGGCTCTGGGGATGCTGCCTGCTGACCCTGGCGGTGCTGCTGGCAGAGCGTTGGCGCTGCCGGCGGCGGGAGGACACGGGGCGGGTGCACCTGGCTATCTTGCTGCTGATCCTCGTCGCCAGCCTGCTGTTCTACTACCTGGGCTAGTCTGCCGGCCCGGAGCGGTCGCGGCTGGAAGGCGCTTGCCCCGCCCGCGGCTGCTCGCCAGCGGAGCGCTTGCCGAGCTGGCGCTCCACGCTGTCGAGCATCTGGTTGTAGGCGAGCGCCACCCGGCCAATCTCGTCCCCTTCATCCCCTTCCAGCCGGTGGCCGAAGTCGTGCAGATCGGTGGCCTCCTCCATGGAGCGGGTCAGCTGGTTGAGAGGGCGGACGATCCAGGTACGGATGACCCAGAGGGTGAGCAGCAGCCCCAGCCCGAAGATGACGGTGAGGCTGAGGGCCGAGGTGAGAATGTTCTGCTCGACCCGGGTAAACAGGGTGTCGAGGGAGTAATCAAAGCGCACCGCTCCCAGCACGGTATTCTCCGGCACCTGGTGGCAGCTGGTGCAGTCGGTGCCGCGAAAATCCTTCTTGGCCAGCAGCGGGCGGGTCACCACCAGCTTGCTGTGCATGCCGTCGTGTACCACCTCCAGGCTCCCTTTACCCGCCAGTGCCAGCTCGTCGAACCTGTCCTTGGACTGCTCGTGCTCGCGGACGGCCCCGTACTGCTTGCTCACCGCCTCGCTGCGCACGATGCGGGCATCCTCCACGTGGGCGTGCTCGAGGAACTTGTCGCGCAGGGTATCGCGGGCCTCCATCTTGCCGGTCAGCATCAGCATGTTGAGGCCATCGAAATAGGCTTCGGTCTGCTCGCGGCTCTGCTCCTTGATGAGGGTCAGGATGAGGTCGCGCTCGCGCACCGCCTGATAGGCCGCGGAAAATACCAGCACCATGGAGAAGATGAACAGCAGAAAGAAGTTGATTTTGGCAGCAATGGAGAGGCGCATGGGAACGGTACATCTGTTGGGTAAAACCCGCGCAGTCTACGCGTCTTGGCTGCCCGGGTCTGGTGTCTTGCTCACATTCTGATGAAAAAGATTCAAAAGACCCTGCCTGAGCGGCAGGGTCTACCTGTCAGGCTCAGAACTCGCCGCTGTGGAGGGCGGCGGCGATGGCGCCGGTCAGCACGGTCAACTGTGCCGGGCTGATGACGAAGGGGGGCATCAGGTAGATGAGCTTGCCAAACGGGCGGATCCAGGCGCCCAGCTCCACGAACTTGCGCTGGATGCGCGCCACGTCCACCCGCTCCTTCATCTCCACTACCCCGATGGCGCCGAGCACCCGCACGTCGGCCACCGCCGGATGCAGGGTCAGCTCCACCAGCTCGGTGCGCAGTTGATGCTCGATGGCGCGCACCCGCTCAGCCCAAGGCGAGGCCAGCAGCAGCTCGATGGAGGTGTTGGCCACGGCGCAGGCCAGCGGGTTGCCCATAAAGGTCGGCCCATGCATGAAGACGCCAGCCTTCCCATCACACACGGTGCGAGCCACATGTTCGGTAGTGAGCGTGGCCGACAGCGTCAGATAGCCGCCGGTGAGCGCCTTGCCCAGACACATGATGTCGGGGCTGATGCCGGCCCAGTCGCAGGCAAACAGCTGGCCGGTGCGGCCAAAGCCGGTGGCTATCTCGTCGGCAATCAAGAGCACGCCGAACTCGTCGCACAGGGCGCGCACCCACTGCAGGTAGCGGGGGTGGTAGAAGCGCATGCCGCCCGCCCCCTGCACTATGGGTTCGAGCACGATGGCGGCGATCTCCTCGTGATGGTCCGCCATCAGGGTCGCCAGCTCCACCACGCACTGCTCGTCCCACTCGGCGTGGAAACGGCAGCTGGGGGCTTCGACAAAGTGGTGCTCGGGCAGGAAGCCCTGGTAGAGCTCGTGCATGCCGCCATCCGGGTCGCACACGCTCATGGCGCCGAAGGTGTCGCCGTGATAGCCGCCGCGCAGGGCAACGAACTTGGCGCGAGGCGTCCCCTTGGCGTGCCAGTACTGCTGGGCCATCTTGAGCGCCACCTCCACCGCCACCGAGCCGGAATCCGCCAGAAACACCCGATCCAGCCCAGCTGGCGTGATCTCCACCAGCTTGCGGCAGAGCTCCACCGCCGGGGCATGGGTCAGGCCGCCAAACATCACGTGGGACATCTTGCCGAGCTGGGCGGTGGCGGCCGCATCGAGCTCGGGCACCTGATAGCCGTGCACGCAGGCCCACCAGGAGCTCATGCCATCCACCAGCTCGCGGCCGTCGCTGAGGGTGAGGGTCACCCCCTTGGCGCTGGCCACTTCATAGCAGGGCAGGGGGTGGGTGAGAGAGGTATAGGGGTGCCACACATGGTGCAAATCGAATTCTTGGTTGGTCATTTGTTGTTCTGTTGTCAACTGGCTTGATCTGGTCGGTGTTGACAGTCTACGCGCGCTCTCTACACTAGCCAACAATTTCAGCCACTTGGCCCTGCGCGCATCCCTGTTCGCCCGGGCCAGGTGGCGGGTTTTGCGCTTCTCTCTTGCAAGGACCTTTTGCAAAGAGGTCTTGCAAGCAAGGCGGCGCAGGATCCCACTTATAACAATTGGAAGCCATGTATGAATGCTGTCACCGCGGGCGCTCACGCCCTTCGTCACGACTGGACCCTCGCCGAGGTTCAGGCCCTGTTTGCCCTGCCGTTCAACGACCTGCTGTTCCGGGCCCAGACCGTGCACCGCGCCCATTTCGATCCGAACGAAGTACAGGTGAGCACCTTGCTCTCCATCAAGACCGGTGCCTGCCCGGAGGATTGCAAGTACTGCCCCCAGAGCGCCCGTTATCACACCGGCCTTGAGGCCGAGCGGCTGATGGAGGTGGAGAAAGTGCTGGAGCGGGCCCGCGAAGCCAAGGCCAACGGCTCGTCTCGCTTCTGCATGGGGGCCGCCTGGCGCAACCCCAAAGAGAAGGACATGCCCTATATCCTGCGGATGATCGAGGAGGTGCGCGGACTCGGCATGGAGACCTGCATGACGCTGGGTATGCTCACCGCCGATCAGGCGGCGCGCCTCGGCGCCGCCGGCCTTGACTACTACAACCACAACCTCGACACCTCGCCGGAGTTCTACGGCGACATCATCACCACCCGCACCTATCAGGACCGGCTCGATACTCTGGAGCACGTGCGCGGCGCCGGCATGAAGGTCTGCTCCGGCGGCATCGTCGGCATGGGCGAGCAGGCAAAAGATCGGGCGGGCCTCTTGATGGCGCTGGCCAATCTGCCGCGCCACCCGGAGAGCGTGCCCATCAACATGCTGGTCAAGGTGAAGGGGACGCCGCTGGAGAACCTGGAGAACCTGGATCCGTTCGAATTTATCCGCACCATCGCCGTGGCACGCATCATGATGCCGGCCTCCCACGTGCGCCTCTCCGCCGGGCGGGAGAAGATGAACGAGCAGATGCAGGCCATGTGCTTTATGGCGGGGGCCAACTCCATCTTCTACGGCTGCAAGCTGCTGACCACCCCCAACCCGGACGAGAACAGCGACATGCAGCTGTTCAAGCGCCTCGGTATTCGCCCCGCCCAGCGGGCCCAGAAGCCGGATCAGGTTCAAGAAGAGGAGCTGCTGGCCGAGGTGAGTCGCCAGAGCGAACCCGCCGAGATGTTTTATGACGCCACTCGCCCCCGTGCTGGAGCCGCGCGGTCATGAAGGGCCCCGCAGTCACGGGCCCCTTTGAGTTGAGCGCAGCGCTGGCCGAACGCGAACAGGCCGGCCTGCTGCGCAGTCGCGTTGCCACCGACGGCGCGAGTGGCGGGCGCCTCAAGGTTGGGGGGCGAGAATACCTTAACTTTTCCGCCAACGACTATCTGGGGCTGGCGGATCACCCCGCCATCAAGGTCGCCTTCCAGGAGGGCATCGAGCGTTATGGTGCGGGGGCCGGAGCCTCGCCGCTGGTGACCGGCTACAGCCGGGCCCACCAGCAGCTGGAAGAGACGCTGGCCGAGTGGCTCGGACTGGAGGCGGTGCTGTTGTTCAACTGCGGCTTTTCCGCCAATCAGGCGGTGCTCAAGGCCCTGCTCGGCAAGGAGCATCTGCTGTGGCAGGACAGGCTCAACCACGCCTCCCTGCAGGAGATGGGCAGTCAGCTGCCCTGCAAGATGAAGCGCTTCGGTCACAACGATATGGCGGTCCTTGAGCGGCAGCTTGAGCCAAGTCGAGGCTTGATCGTCTCGGAGGGTGTGTTCAGCATGGACGGGGATCAGGGCCCCTGGCGCGAGCTTAGCCAACTGGCCGCCCAGAGCGGCAACTGGCTGATGATCGACGATGCCCACGGCCTCGGTGTGCTGGGGCCGCAAGGGCGCGGCACCCTGGCGGCACAGGGGGTGAACCCGGCCGGCGTGCACATCCAGATGGGCACCTTTGGCAAGGCGCTCGGGGTGGCAGGCGCCTTTGTGGGCGGCAGTCGCGAGCTGGTGGCGTATCTGGTCAACTTCGCCCGCCACTACGTCTACAGCACCCATATGCCGGCGGCCCAGGCCTGCGCCGTGCACCAGAGCATCGAACTGGTGCGTGCCGCCGACGAGGCCCGTGCCCATCTTGATGAACTCATCACCCGTTTCCGACAAGGGGCGCAGGCGCTGGGCTGGCGGCTGGGTGACAGCAATACCCCCATCCAGCCGCTGCTGGTGGGGGAGAGCGGGGCCGCCTTGCAACTGGCCGAGCGGCTGCGGGAGCGCGGCGTCTGGGTGAGTGCCATCCGCCCGCCCACGGTGCCGGTAGGCACGGCGCGCCTTCGCATCACCCTGAGCGCCGCTCACCGCGTACAGGACGTGGATCGCCTGCTCGATGCCCTCGGTCCCTGCCAAGCCACTGACGAGAGAGGGGGCGCCTATGCTCCATGAGCGTTTTCAGGCGGTGGACAAGGCCCAGCTTGCCCGCCGTTTTGGCGCCGCCGCCCGTCACTACGATGCCCACGCCCGCTTCCAGCAGGAGGTGGGGCAGGCGCTGCTGGTGCGGATGAGCGCGGCGGGTATGCATGAGGGGCTGGAAGGTCGCGGGCTCGATCTGGGCTGCGGTACCGGCTTCTTTCTGCCGACTCTGGCCGGGCGCTGCAGCGAGCTGACCGGGCTGGATCTCGCCCCCGGCATGCTGGCGCAGGCGGCCCTTCGCGGCAGCGGCGCCCGCCTGCTGTGCGGCGATGCCGAGCAGCTCCCCTTTGCCGACGAGACGTTTGACTGGGTCTTCTCCAGCCTGGCCTTGCAGTGGTGCGAGCGGCCGGCCCAGGCCTTTGCCGAGCTGTACCGGGTGCTCAAACCCGGCGGCCGGCTGCTGTTCTCGACCCTGCTGGCCGAGTCGCTCTGGCAATTGCGTGAGGCCTGGCGCACGGTTGACGAGAGTGATCATGTCAATCGCTTCCTCAGCCTGCCACAATTGCAGCATGCCATCGCCGCCGGCGGTTTTGTCGCCCCCGCGCTGGAGAGCCTGACCTGGTCGCTCGGCTACCCCGAACTCAACGGCTTGCTGCGCGATCTCAAGGGGATCGGCGCCAGCCAGGTCAATGACGAGCGTCATACCGGCCTTGGCAGCCGTCAGCGCTTGCTGCGTCTGAGCCAGGCCTATGAGGCTCATCGTCAGCCGGACGGTCTGCTGGCCGCCAGTTATCAGGTTTGCCTCGGCCAGCTGATCCGCCGTTAACCGGCGGTCTTGGCCGAGAGAATTGAGCTGCGGGTGCCCCGCCGTATCGAGCCCGGGCACCTGCGCCGTATTGAGGAGTCAACATGGTCAAATCCTTCTTCGTCACCGGCACCGATACCGATGTGGGCAAGACGCTGGTCGCCCGCACCCTGCTGCTGGAGTTCGCCGCGCACGGCATCCGCTGTGCCGGTTACAAGCCCGTCTCCGCCGGCTGTGCCCGCACCCCGGAGGGACTGCGCAATCTGGATGCGGTGCTGCTGCAGGAGGCGGCGAGCCTGCCGCTGCCCTACGATCTGGTCAATCCCTACGCCTACGAGCCACCCATTGCGCCCCATATCGCCGCCAGCGAAGCGCGCGACGCCATCACCCTGAAGGGGCTGTCTGACGGGCTGCGCCAGATTGAGCAGGCGGGGGCCGAACTGGTGGTGGTGGAGGGGGCGGGGGGCTGGTTCCTGCCACTCGATCGCAAGCACCTGCTGTCGGACTGGGTCAAGCAGGAGAACATGCCGGTCATCATGGTGGTGGGGGCCAAACTGGGCTGTCTCAACCATGCCCTGCTCACCTTCGCCGCCATTCGCAACAACAACCTGCCGGTGGCGGGTTGGGTCATCAACCGGCTGCACGGCTCCATGAGCCACTATCAGGAGAATCTGGACACCCTGCGGGGCTTGCTGCCGGCCCCGTTTTTAGGTGAAATACCCTTTGTAAACAATCCGCTCGAGGCTGATCTGCGCGGGCGACTCGACATTTCGCCCCTGCTCTGAATCCGACATTCAGCGAACATTCATAGAAACTGTCTATTATGCGTGACAGGTGTGGCCCGGCCGGCAGCGAACTGGTGACGGGCCACGCATCCATATCTCACAAGGAGTCAATATGAAGCGAATTATGCTATTCCTGGTGACCAACCTGGCCGTCATGCTGGTGCTGGGGGTGGTACTCAATATCCTGTTCTCGGTTCTGGGGATCAACAAGTCCAGCATTTCCGGTCTGTTGGTGTTCTGCGCCGTGTTCGGTTTTGGGGGTTCCTTTATCTCCTTGCTGATGTCCAAGTGGATGGCCAAGCGCAGCTATGGCGTCCAGGTCATCGAGCAACCCCGCAACGAGACCGAGCACTGGCTGGTCAGTACCGTGGCCCGTCAGGCCCGTGAAGCGGGCATCAAGATGCCGGAAGTGGGGATCTACGACTCCCCCGAGATGAACGCCTTCGCCACCGGCGCCCGCCGTGACGACTCGCTGGTCGCTGTGTCTTCCGGTCTGCTCTACAGCATGAGCCGTGACGAGGCGGAAGCCGTGCTGGCCCACGAGGTGAGCCACGTGGCCAACGGCGACATGGTGACCCTGACCCTGATCCAGGGGGTGGTGAACACCTTCGTGATGTTCTTCGCCCGCATCGTGGCTGGCGTCATCAGCAACTTCTTCAGCTCCAACAACGAGGAAGAGAGCAGCAGCACCGGCGGTTTTGCCTACATGATCACCGTGTTCGTGCTGGAGATGGTGTTCGGCGTGCTGGCCTCCATCATCGTCATGTGGTTCAGCCGTCAGCGTGAATTCCGCGCCGACGCCGGCGCCGCCAAGCTGGCCGGTCGCGACAAGATGATCGCCGCCCTCGAGCGCCTCTCCCGCGGTGCCGAGCCGCAGCTGGAAGGCTCCATGATGGCGTTCGGCATCAACGGCAAGCGCTCCATGAGCGAGCTGTTCATGAGCCACCCGCCCATCGAGCAGCGCATCGCCGCCCTGCGCGGTTAAGCGAAAGTGCCAATGAAAACGGCTGCCCTCGGGCAGCCGTTTTGCTTTGTGCGCTTTGCGCTACAGCTTGAAGTGGGCCATCTCCTGGCGCAGCAGCCGTGACAGCTGCTTGAGCTTGGCCGCCTCCTGCGAGACGTGGCGGGCGGCATCCCCCGACTGCTCGGAGAGGGAGGTGATGTTGCCGACGGTGGAGACCACCTCGTTGGCGGCAGTGGACTGCTCGCGCAGGGTGTGGCTGATCTCCCCCATCAGGCCGGTCAGGTTGGAGGCGTGATCCTGGATGCTGGCGATGGCCGCGCCGGTCTGGCTGGCCAGGCTTACCCCGCGGGAGACGTTGTTGACCGTGTTCTCCATGCTGCGGATGGAGGCGTCCGCCCCGCTCTGAATTTTACCGATCATGCCGGTGATCTGCTGGGTGGAGGCGGCCGAGCGGCTGGCGAGGTTGCGCACCTCGTCGGCCACCACTGCAAAGCCGCGTCCCTGCTCGCCGGCCCGGGCCGCCTCGATGGCGGCGTTGAGGGCCAGCAGGTTGGTCTGATCGGCGATGCCGCGGATCACCTCGATGATCTCCGAGATCTGCTGGGTGTGGCTGTTGAGATCCGCGATGCTGCTGGCGGCGTTGGAGACGGTATCCGAGATGCTCTGGATGCTGTCGAGGGTCTGCTTGATGACCCCGGAGCCCTCTTCCAGGGTGTTGGCGGAGATGTTGCTGAGTTCGTCGGCGTGGGTGGCGTTGTCAGAGAGGTGGCTGATGCTCACCACCAGCTCCTCGATGGCGGCCGCCATGGTCTGGGTGCTGGTCTGCTGGGAGGTGGCGAACTGGGCGGTCTGCTCCGCTATCTGGGCGATGCTGTCGGCCGAGCCTGAGAGCTCTTCGCTGGAGTGGGAGACCTGGGCGATGATCCCCTTGAGGGTGCTTTGCATGGTGGCGAGCAGGCCGATCAGGCTCTCCTTGGCACCGGCCGGCACCTTGATGGGCTGGGAGAAGTCACCCTCGGCCAGGTGGTTGAGATCGCTTCTGAGCTGATCGACCGAGGTGCCGACCAGGTCGATCAGCGCCTTGTAGGTGCGCCAGAGGAAGAACATCAACACCAGGCCGAGCGCGATGAACAGGTAGCGCAGCATGGCGGACTGGCTGGTGGCGTCATCCACCGCCTGCTGGGTGCGGGTCTCCATCATGACGTAGAAGTCGTCGATGGGGGACATGATGCGCCCCTTGTTCTGGTGATAGGCCTTGTCATGCATCATGGCGATGGCCTTCTGCTGGTTGGCGGCCAGATCGCCATCGGTCTGCTGCACCAGCTTGAAGGCGGCCACCTCGGTGTTGACCAGGGCATCCGAGTTGTTCTTGGCCTCGTTGAGCTTGGCCAGCTCGCCCTCGGTAAAGCCGGCATCCTTCATCAGATCGATGAGGCCGCGGCGCACCTGGCTGTCGGGCCGTGGGTTCTGGCCGTTGGCGGCGACGAAGTCCCAGTAGATGCGGTTGTAGCCCTGCGGCCGGTTCTGCTCCCCGTTGCGAATGGCCAGGATCCGCATGTATTGCTGCTCGTAGGCGGGATCCTTGGTGATCACATAGGTGCGGCCGAGGCGGGTCAGATCGTCGGAGGATTGCCGCAGTTCATCGGCCAGCAGATAGGATTGGTAGCGTTGCTGATAGCTCTGTTCCATCTGTTTTCCCGACCAGCTGTAGGCAAAAAACACCAGCGACAGCAGGATCAGGGTGATGACTGAGAGCAGCAGATTGAGCTGAAAGGCGGGTCTGTTCTGTTCCATGGTTTGAGCGTCCTTATTCTCACCGATAACCCCCTTTGTCACGCGGCGAAGGCCGGTACTTCTGTGGGGTTTTATTGTTGTTGCAGTGAGTATAGGAGCGCTCTTCGCCAAGGCTGCGGCGGGTCGGCGAAAAGGTGCGAGAAAGGAGGCGCGAAGGCAAAGGAGGGGAAAAGCGCGGCCGGG
Source organism: Aeromonas sp. R5-3 (assembly GCF_040908225.1). Taxonomy (NCBI): domain Bacteria; kingdom Pseudomonadati; phylum Pseudomonadota; class Gammaproteobacteria; order Aeromonadales; family Aeromonadaceae; genus Aeromonas; species Aeromonas sp. R5-3. The sequence goes on from NZ_JBFODH010000002.1 coordinate 84,551, forward strand.
AGCATGCTCCCGGCCGGCGGTATTATTGTGCCTCGATCACCTTATTTGATGACGATGTCGGTGAGGGGGACGGCGCAGCAGGTGAGGATCTTGCCCGCGGCCCGCTCGGCGGCGGTGATGGCCGGGGCATCCGGGTGAGCCACTTCACCCGAGACCAGGGTCTGCTTGCAACTGCCGCAGATGCCGGCGCGGCAGCTCCAGGGCAGCTCCACCCCCTGCTTGTGGGCCTGATCCAGCACGGTGCCCTGATTGTTGCCGGTAAACGCCTGCTCGCCGATGCGCAGCTGCACCGCCTGATGGGGGCGGGAGAGGGAGAGGATAGCGCCGCCAAAGCTCTCCTGGCGGATCCGCCCGGCCGGCACGCCAAGGGCGGCCAGTCTGGTGGCCGCATCGGCCATAAAGCCGTGGGGGCCGCAGATAAACACTTCCCGCTCGGCGAGCTTCTTGACAAGCGCGAGATGCTCATCGCCGAGGCGCCCCCTGAGCCCCTGCCATTGCTCGCCGGGCTGGCTCAGGATCAGGGTGAGGGTCATCCCCTGCTGCGCCAGGGCGTGCAGCTCGCCGGCGGCGGGAATGTCAGCCTCGCTGCGGCACAGGTGCATGAAGTGCACGCTGCCGAGCTCACCGCGCAAGCCTAAGGTGCGGGCAATGGAGAGCATGGGAGTGACCCCCGAGCCCGCCGAGAGCAGCAAGAGATTGCGATCCCGGCCCAGATGAAATTCGCCGGCGGGGTTGGCGGCCAGTAGACGGTCACCCGGTTGCAACTGCTGGTGCAGCCAGTGGGAGATGCGGCCGCCCCCCACCTTCTTGACGCTGATGCTGTAACGCTCCGGCTGCTCCGGGGTGGAGCTCAGGGTATAGCGGCGCTGCAGGCGCTCGCGCCGCAGACCCAGGCCAATGTCCAGGCTGATGGGCAGGTGCTGGCCCGGCAGGTAGTCGGGCAGGGGCTCGCCATCGGCCGCCTCGAACCAGAAGGTCTCCAGATCCCGCGCCAGCGGCTCGCGGGCCACGCACACCAGCTCCCGTTTTTTCGGGGCCGCGTTGGGGTAGACAGGGGCACGGGCGCGCTCCAGCACCTCGATCTCGCTGCCCGCCTCAATCCACCCCTCGTTGAGGGCCACCAGGTTCTGACCGAAGTAGACCTCGCCATCCTCGCCGCGCCGGTAGCGGGTGAGGGTGGCCAGCGGCTCTTTCAGGGCATTGAAGCGATCCGTGCCCGGCTCCACCGTGGTCATGATGCAGCGGCTGCAGGGCTTGGCCACCAAGAACTCCACCTCGCCGATGCGGATCCGCTTCCAGCCGTCCTCTTCGAAGGGGAGGGTGCCGCTCGCTACCAGGTTGGTGCGAAACTGGCTCATCTGGTGCAGCGCGTCGGATCTGAGGTTGAGATCTTCCAAAGAGGCCTGGCTTATCAGCAGCAGGGGGTAACCGTCGGCAAAGCTGACCCGGGTGCCGGTCTTCTCCCGAAAGCGGGCAGACTCTTCGCCAAGCCAGAGCAGCTGCACCGGCTCCCCCGCCACCTTGCTCAGCCACGCATCGGCCTGGGCGTGGGTGTGCAGGGCGTTGAAGCTGTCTTTCCAGACGCCGGTGGCGCGGGACGCGCGGCTGAACTCGGTCTCTTGCAGGGTGAGCGGCTCGAAGCCCGGATAGCGCAGCTGCAGGCCGCCCTCGATGGGGGTGGCCACCACCTGCTGCAGCTGGGGATGGGTGCGGGCGGTGATGAAGCTGCCGTCCGGTTTGACCACCATGTAGCGGCGATCCCCCTGCAGCCCCTCTTCGGTGACCAGGGCGCGGGTCAGTGGCATGCCTGCCGTCGACTTGATGGGGTAGAGATGAATGCTGGCGAGTGTGGGCATGGCCGGGTCCTTGTGCGGTGGCGGTTCCAGTGCAGGAGAGAAGCGGGCGAGCCCCGTTCCGTGCAGCAATGGTTGCAGGGATGGCGTTCACTCGGGGTCGCCGACGGTGCGGTGTCGCTTGCGAGGCGTGAGCCCGAGCGGAGTTCCTGCAGACGGGCAAGATGTTACACGGGTCACGTTGTGCACTCCATACCTCATAAAGTGCAACATTTTTTGATCCTGATCCGTCATTCAGTACAAAAATCAGTCCATTATCGAGTCAGCTTCCAGTTTCTGACGCTTTCGCTTCTTCCCTCTCCGGCCACCGTCCGCTTCGGTTAAACGGTATCAAGTGCATTCGGATGGGGCCTGTCACCCAAAAAGAAGAAAGCAATGTATGAGCAAACAACTGGATATGACCCCACCGCCGGATCTCTCCCAGAAGACGGGAACAGGTCCGGTCCGTACTCGGCTACCCGTTTGGCGGCCGGCCCTGCCACCCTGCAATCATGCCTGCCCGGCTGGCGAGAACATCCAGGCCTGGCTTGCCCTGGCTGAAGCGGGCCGCTTCGAGGCGGCCTGGCAGACTCTCATCGAAGAAAATTCCCTGCCTGCGGTCCACGGGCGGGTCTGCTATCACCCCTGCGAAAGCGCCTGCAACCGGGCCCAGGTGGATGATGCCGTCTCCATTCATGCCATCGAACGCTTTCTCGGCGACGAGGCGCTGGCCCGGGGCTGGCAGCCTGCAGCCCCCGCGCCCGCCAGCGGCAAGAAGGTACTCATCATAGGCGCCGGCCCCTCCGGCCTCTCCTGCGCCTGGCACCTCAACCGACTCGGCCATCAGGTGGAGATCCGCGAGGCGGGCCCGCTCGCCGGCGGCATGCTGCGCTTTGGCATTCCCGCTTACCGCCTGCCCCGCGAGGTGCTGGATCGGGAGGTGGCCCGCATCGTCGCCGCTGGCGTCACCCTCACCCTCAACCACAAGGTGGAGGATGTGCTGCGCGAGCGCGACCAGGGGGGCTTTGACGCCGTCTTCATGGCCATCGGCGCCCACCTGGCCAAGCGGGTCGACATTCCGGCCCGGGAGGCGGGTAAGATCCTTGATGCGGTGAGCTTCCTCGAACAGGCCAGCCTGGCCGAGGAGCAGGGCTTGCCGCCACCCAAACTGGGACGGCGGGTGGCCATCTACGGCGGCGGCAACACCGCCATGGACGCGGCCCGCACCGCCCGTCGTCTCGGGGTGGAGGAGGCGATGATCATCTACCGCCGCGACCGGGATCATATGCCGGCCCACGCCTTCGAAGCCGACGAGGCCGAGGAGGAGGGGATCAAGATCAACTGGTTGCGCACCATCCGCCAGCTCGACAACACCAATATCGAAGTGGAGGTGATGACCCTCGACGAGCATGGCAAGCCGGTGCCCACCGGCCAGTTTGAAACCCTCGAAGCGGACTCCCTCATTCTGGCGCTGGGTCAGGAGGTGGACCTGAGCGTGCTGGAGAGCATCCCCGGCGTGCGGGTCAACCAGGAAGGGGTGGTGCAGGTTGGCGAAAACCTGATGACGGATGTACCGGGTCTGTTTGCCGGCGGTGACATGGTGCCTTCCGAGCGCACCGTCACCATCGCCACCGGTCACGGCAAGAAGGCGGCGCGCCACATGGATGCCTGGCTGCGCGGTCGCCTCTACCACAAGCCGCTCTCCTATTTGCAGGCAGGGAAGCCGCTGGTTGGGCCCGAGCAGCTGCAGCTCTGGTTCCAGACCCACGCCCCCGCCAGCAGCCAGCCGGTCAAACCGCCCTCGGCGCGGGACGACTTTGGCGAGATCATCGGCGGACTGGACGAGACGGCGGCCCGCTATGAGGCGGCTCGCTGCTACTCCTGCGGCAACTGCTTCGAGTGCGACGGCTGCTATGGCAGTTGCCCCGAGCAGGCCATTGCCAAGCTGGGGCCGGGTCTGGGGTATCAGGTGGATGCCGAGCGCTGTACCGGCTGCGGTGCCTGCCACGACCAGTGTCCCTGCCACGCCATCGAGCTGCGCCAACCACAGGAGTCCCTATGAAACACGAACTGATCATGGTTGACGGCAACGAAGCCGCGGCCCGGGTGGCGTATCAGCTGAGCGAAGTGTGCGCCATCTATCCCATCACCCCGAGCTCGACCATGGCCGAGCTGGCCGATGCCTGGGCCGCCGAGGGGCAGACCAACCTGTGGGGCAACATCCCTACCGTGGTGGAGATGCAGAGCGAAGGGGGGGCGGCCGGTACCGTGCACGGCGCCCTGCAGGCGGGGGCGCTGGCCACCACCTTCACTGCCAGTCAGGGGCTGATGCTGATGCTGCCCAACATGTACAAGATCGCAGGCGAGCTGACTTCGGCGGTGTTCCATGTGGCGGCCCGTTCGCTGGCGGCGCAGGGGCTGTCGATTTTTGGCGACCATCAGGACGTGATGGCGGCGCGCAGCACCGGCTTTGCCATGCTCGCCTCCGGCTCGGTGCAGGAGGCGCAGGACCTGGCCTTGGTCGCCCACAGCGTCACCCTGCAGTGCCGGGTGCCCTTTATCCACTTCTTTGACGGCTTTCGCACCTCCCACGAGGTGAACAAGATCACTGCGCTGCACAAAGATGAAATTCGGGCCCTTATCGACAACGACTGGGTGCGCGCCCACCGCGCGCGGGCCCTCAACCCGGATCATCCGGTGATGCGCGGCACCGCCCAGAACCCGGATACCTATTTCCAGTCCCGCGAGAGCGTCAACCCTTTCTACGAGGCGGTGCCGGCGCGGGTGCAGCAGTGCATGGATAGCCTCGGCGAGCTGACCGGCCGCCACTACCGGCTGGTAGAGTATCACGGCGCCCCGGATGCCACCGAGGTCATCGTGTTGATGGGCTCGGGGGCTGCCACCGCCCGCACTACCGTGGACTGGCTCAACCGGCAGGATCGCAAGACCGGGGTACTGGTCATTCGCCTCTATCGCCCCTTCCCGGTACAGGCGCTGCTCGATGCGCTGCCCGCGAGCGTGCGTCGCATCGCTGTGCTGGATCGCACCAAGGAGCCGGGGGCGGGCGGTGAGCCGCTGCTGCTGGATGTGCAGAGCGCCCTCATCGATGGCTTGCAGCGCGGTCTTATCAAGCGGCTGCCGTGGCTGAGCGGCGGTCGCTATGGCCTCTCTTCCAAGGAGTTCACCCCCGCCATGTGCGCGGCGGTGTTCGAGGAGCTGGCATCTGATTCGCCGCGCCCCCGCTTTACCGTGGGGATTGTCGATGACGTGTCGGGCCTCAGTCTGGCCTGGCACCCCATCGGTGATCTGGAGCCTGCCAGCCGGGTGCGGGCGCTCTTCTTCGGCCTCGGCGCCGATGGCACAGTGGGCGCCAACAAGAACAGCATCAAGATCATCGGCGAGCTGGAGGGCTTCCACGCCCAGGGCTACTTCGTCTACGACTCCAAGAAGTCGGGCTCGCGCACCGTCTCCCACCTGCGCTTTGGCCCCGAGCCCATCGACGCCCCCTGGCTTATCGAGCAGGCGAGCTTTATCGGCTGTCACCAGTGGGGCTTTGTCGAGTCGGTGGACTTGCTGGAGTTTGCCGCCGAGGGGGCGACCCTGCTGCTCAATGCTCCCCATGAGCCCGACCGGGTCTGGGCCGAGCTGCCCGAGCGGCTGCGCGCCCGCATCCGGGCCCTCAATATCCGGCTCTACTGCATCGACGGCGATCGGGTGGCCGAGCAAAACGGCATGGGCAATCGCATCAACACCATCATGCAGACCTGCTTCTTCGCCCTGGCCGGCATCTTGCCGCGGGACGAGGCGATCGCCCTTATCAAGAAGAGCATCGAAAAGAGCTATGCCCGCAAGGGGCCCGAGGTAGTCGAGCGCAACTTCGCGGCGGTGGACGACACCCTGGCCCACCTCTACCAGGTGGCCATTCCAGCCGGTGAGGAGGTGGCGAGCGACTACCCCTTGCCGCTGGCGCCGGGGGGCAGCGAGTTTGTCCAGCGCGTCACCGGCGAGATGCTGGCGGGGCGCGGCGATTTGATCCCTGTCTCCATGCTGCCGGTGGATGGCACTTACCCCACCGCGACCAGCCGCTTCGAGAAGCGGGATATCGCCCGCGAGATCCCTATCTGGCACTCCGATATCTGCATCCAGTGCGGCAACTGCGTCTTCGTCTGCCCCCACGCGGCGCTGCGGGCCAAGTTCTACCATCAGGACTGGCTGGCGAGCGCTCCCGAGGCCGCCCAGTCGGTGCCCGTCACCGCCAGGGGCTTCCCCGACAGCCGCTACACCTTGCAGCTCTATCCGGAGGATTGCACCGGTTGTGGCCAGTGTGTGCAGGCTTGTCCGGTGCGGGCCGGAGAAGATGAGAGTCATGAGGGCGAGCGTGCCATCGCCATGATGGACAAGGCGCCGCATCTGGCTGGCCAGAAACAGGCACTGCGCTGGTTCGAGAGCCTGCCGTGGCCGGCCCGCGAGCGGGTGGATTTCTCCACGGTGCGCGGTGCCCAGTTCCTCGAGCCCCTGTTCGAGTTCTCCGGTGCCTGCGCCGGTTGTGGCGAGACCCCCTATCTCAAGCTGCTGACCCAGCTGTTTGGCGATCGCATGCTGGTGGCCAACGCCACCGGTTGCTCCTCCATCTATGGCGGCAACCTGCCGACCACGCCGTGGGCCAAGAATGGCGAAGGGAAGGGGCCGGCCTGGTCCAACTCATTGTTTGAGGACAACGCCGAGTTCGGCTTTGGCTTTCGCCTCACCGCCGATCAGCATCATGGTCAGGCGGTGGCGGCCTTGCAGGCGATGAAGGAAGAGCTGGGCGCAGAGCTGGTCGAGTCACTGATTAGCGCACCGCAGCGGCTGGAGTCGGAGATCCGCGCCCAGCGCACCCGTGTTGCGCAAGTGCGCGAGCGGCTGGAAGAGGTGAAATCCGGCAAAGCCCGCGAGTTGCTCTCGCTTATCGATCAGCTAGTGCGTCGCTCGGTCTGGATCATCGGTGGCGATGGCTGGGCCTATGACATCGGTTCGGCGGGGCTCGATCACGTGCTCGCCTCCGGGCGGGATGTGAACGTGCTGGTGATGGATACCGAGGTCTACTCCAACACCGGCGGCCAGATGTCGAAATCGACCCCGCTCGGTGCCGTCGCCAAGTTCGCGGCGGGGGGCAAGACGCTGGCTAAGAAGGATGTGGCGTTGCAGGCCATCTCCTACGGCAACGTCTATGTTGCTCGCATCGCCTTCGGGGCCAACCCGCAGCAGGCGCTGCAGGCCTTGCGTGAGGCGGAGGCCTATCCGGGCCCGTCGCTCATCATCGCCTACAGCCACTGCATTGCCCATGGCATCGATATGGAGTTTGGCCTGACCCAGCAAAAACGCGCCGTGGCCTCCGGCCACTGGCCGCTGATGCGCTACAACCCGGTATTGCGCAGTGCCGGGCAGAACCCCTTCAGCCTCGACAGCCTGCGCCCCTCCATTCCGCTTGCCGAATATCGGCAGGAGGAGACTCGTTATCGGGTGCTGGCCCAGAGCCATCCGGAAGAAGCGCAGCGGCTGATGCTGGTGGCGCAACAGGTGGCGTGGCAGAAGTGGGCCACCTACGAGGAGATGGCCACCCGCGAGGCCAGCCAGTTCCATCCGCCGGTGTGATGATGGGGTGAAACAGGCATGAAAAAGCGGGCCATTGGCCCGCTTTTCTTATGACTGAATAGAGAGGGTTGACTCAGGGGCTGGTGGTACGCAGCACCTTGAGGTGCAGGGTGCGCTCCTGATGGGCCGCTATCTCCTGCTCGGTGAAGCGCATGGGCTGCCACTGCTGACGGGCGAACAGCTCGGTCTGATCGGTGAAGTGCGGGCTCTCGGGATCGTGGGACTGGCCATAGCTCAGGAAGCGCTCCGCCTTGGGGCCGGCGTCATCGAACTGCAGGGCCAGCACAAAGCTGGAGCCGTAGTTGGCGCGATAACGCAGCTCAGGCTGGCCGTCACCGTCATCATCCAGAGTGCGCAGCGTGGTGCCTGCCACGGCCTTGCCGGTCACTATGTTGGCGAGATCCGAGCTGCTGCGCGAAGGCAGGTTAGTCTGCACCATGTTGAACATGCCCTCGAACGAGTTGCCTCCCGGCAGCGCGATGGGGGTCAGCCCGGCCGCTTTTTGCACGAATTGCAGTGCGCCGAGCTCGGCATCCGGCGCGATACCGGCCGCCTGCAACCGCTGCTGGGCCTGGGCCAACGCCAGCAGGGCGGGATCCAGATCCGGCGCGCCGCTCCAGGGCGCCAGCCCGCTCGGCGTGGTGGCGCCATGGGCCGGATCGAAGGGGATGGCGAACAGGGCATCCTTGATGTCTCTGTGGCCGCTGGTGCGAAACGCCGTCAACCATTCGCGCATCAGGTGAGCCCCCCGGCTTTCAAGCTGATATTCGCCATCCCAGTTGGCGAGCGCGTTGCAGCTCGGCGTCAAGTCCAGCGGGCCGCTGGTCAGCTGGATCAGCGGATGGGCCTGACAACGGGCCAGCAGGGGATCTCTAAGCTCGCGGGCAAACAGGGAGCCGTTGTGGGTCACCACACCTTGCAGTGTCTGCAGGGTAAAGCGGCGATCAGCCCCGGTCAGTCCCATTGCATCGGGCGTGCTGATGAGCTGGGCGTTGTAGCGGGTACGCGGGCTGCGTACCGTCTGCTCCGGCCCGTAGAGAATGGAGTATCCCTCCAGCGGCGCCGCCAGGTTGGTCAGCCAGTGGCTGCTGTTGGCGTTGTAGACGTAGTCGCTGCGAGTCTGGCGGGGGGCCTGGCTGAGGGGTACAAGGCCGGGAGCCCGGGTCTGGCCGCTGTCGACCCACTCGAAATCGGGGTCGTTGCCCGGCAACAGCACGCTGCCCTCGCCATCCAGCCAGATGGGCGCCAGTTGCGGCGTCTGGGAGGCGGCTCGCCACCAGGCCTCTGCCTTGGCGCCGAGGCGGGGTACCTGGGTGGCATCCACATAGCTGGCTTGGCCACGCTTGTCGATCAGCAGGGTATTGACCCAGGGCACCCCCTGATGCTCGGCCAGCGCCTCGAAGAAAGCCGGGGTGCTTTGGGCCCTGGCCATGGCCAGCCACTGTTCCAGCATCTTGTAGTTGCCGACGTTGGCATCGCGCAGGCTGACGGCGCTGCTGCTGGTCCAGCCCAGGGTGGGCGAGAGGGAGGCGAGGTTGACCATGGGGCCGAAATGGCTGGCATAGAGGGTCTGGACATGGGGCTGCAGGCTGCCATCGGCCTGGCGTACCTGCACGGTGATCTCTTTCTGGCTCATCTCCCACCACTGATCACCGTAGCGATAACGCAGCGGATTGGCGGGGTCCAGGGTGAGCTGATAGAGGGTGAAGCGCTTGGACTGGGAGACGGTGTGGGTCCAGCCCAGCTGCTCGTTGAAGCCAATCAGGATGGCGGGAAAGCCCATCATGGTGGCACCGGTCACGTTGAGCTCCCCCGGGATCTGCAGGTGCTGTTCAAAGAATCTGAGCTCGCCATCCCAGGGAAAGTGGGGGTTGCCGAGCAGCAGGCTGTTGGCGTTGCTGCTGCGATCCGCCCCCAGCGCCCAGCCGTTGCTGCCGATCCCCTCCGCGGTGAGCAGCGAGACAGGATCCAGCGCCGGGGCGGGCAGGGCGGCACGTCCCTGTGCACCGGCAGTGGCGGGGGGCTGGGCGCTGGCCATGGCGCTGATAAAGCTGCGGCCGCTGGCCAGCTGGGCAAGATCCAGGTGATAGGCCAGCAACTGGACCGGGGTGATGGGTTCGACCCACTCGGCCCCGCGGCAGGGGGAGGGGGAGTCCGCCGGACTGGTTCGCCCGGCAAGGGAGTGGTTGAACCCCGCCACATAGCCTTCGACAAGGTCACGGGCATCCAGCGCCAGCTTGCCATACAGGGCCGCGGCCTGGGCAGGCAGGTCGAGCGAGCGATAACCCACGTCGGAGAGCAGGTTGCGCTGCTGCTCCCCCGCGCCCAGCCAGCGGGATTTCTCTCCCCGCAGCTTCATGATCTGCTCGCTCAGGGTGCAGAGGTTCTCTTCGGCATGGGCATAGCCGGCCCCGAAGCCCAGGCTGGCGTAGTCGTTCGCCTTGATGTGGGGAACCCCTTGCTCCGTGTAGGTAAGGGTGACGTCGTAGTGGCGAGCGGGATCCGGCTCGCTGTTGTTCTCCTGGCAGCCGGCCAGTACGAGGCAGCCGAGCAGGGTTAGGGGAAAATGGGTTTTCATCCTGGTTCCTTCTGTGGTCCTGACTTGTTATTGTTCTGTTGCTTTTCAGCCGCAGGCGAAGGTATTTAAGCGCAGCCCTTCCGCCCTTGTCGCCTCGCTGGATGGAACCGGTCAATGGTTGGAAAACATAATAAAAACAAGGATAAACAGGTACAGCTCGATGGAGGCGTACCTGCAGGAGGACGCATATGCAGTGGGAAGAAGTGGCCGCCGTGCTCAGTCTGAGCCTGACCGGCATGTTGCTGCTGGCCACGCTCGGCTGGCTGCGGCGCATGCGGCGGGATGTCGCCGCCGGTTATCTGCTGGCTGTGCTCAGCCTGAGCGGCTTGCAGGCGCTGGAGTATCTCTACCACCAGCAGCAGTGGTTTCTGCAGTGGCCTCATCTGCTCAAGCTGGCCGACCCTTTGGTGGTGATGTTGCCGTTCTGCCTGTATGGCTACATCAGGGCTCTGCAGGGGGAGTCGGTACTCGGTTGCTGGCGTGAGCGGCTGGTGCACGGCTTGCCCATGCTGCTGGTTGCCGCTCTGGCGTTGCCCTACTGGTTGCTGCCGGGGGCCGACAAGGTGAGCTGGATCCTGCTTGGCAAGCAGGGGGATGCGTTGTGGCCCGGGGTGACCCTCTATGGCAACCGCTATCTGGCCTGCATCGCCCTGCTGGGGCTGGCTTACTGGTGGCAGCAGCGGCGCCTGGGGGTGGTCAGCCGCAAGCCGGCGCTGCGGGCCTGGGTGGCCCAGCTGCAGGGGCTGCAACTGCTGGTGGCCTTGTTGTTGCTGGTGCGCATCGCCTTGAGCTGGCTCGGCTGGCCGCTCTCTACCGTCTATCTGCAGGCCCCCGTCACCGCCTATCTGCTGCTGCAAGTGCTGGCCCATGCCAGGCTGCCACAACAGGGAGGTGCGCCGGAGGGGGGCGTGCGCGAGCGCGCCAATGACGCCGCATCGGAACCGGTACGGGATGAGAGCCTGCGCCCCCTGTTCGAGGCGCTGGAGCGCCAGCTCGGGCGCGGTGCCTATCGGGATCCCGCCCTCTCCCTTGGCAAGCTGGCCGAGGAGTGCGGCCTGAGCCTTCATCAGGCGTCCAGCGCCATCAACGCCTGTTCGGGGGGCAACTTCTACGACTGGCTCAACCGATATCGGGTGGCGGAGGCCAAGCGACTGTTGCAGGAGAGCGACGAGACGGTGGCCTCTGTCTGTTATCGGGCCGGGTTCAACAGCAAGTCCACCTTCAACAGTGCTTTTCGCCGTCATACCGGCCAGACCCCCAGCGAGTATCGACGCCAGGGGGTGCAAGCGGCCGTCGCCTCCTGATGAGCGGGCAACAAAAAGCCCGGCGTCGGGCCGGGCTGGCAGGATAAGTTGCTTATCCAGGTATTCGTCGAGGCGTCTATTGTGGATGTTGTTTGAGGATGTCGTAGATCTCCTCTTTCAGTTTGAGTTTCTGTTTTTTCAGATCCTTCACCTCGGCGCTGTAGTCGCTGGCGTGATGTTTCTCCAACTTTCTAATCTCCACATCCAGATCGTTATGCAAGTCAAACTTCTTTTGGAAATGGACATCACTGCTCTTCAGTTTCGAGATGAGCTCTCTGTACTCTGGGAACATGTAATGCGGCCTCCTTGGTTTCGTTTGATTGTGCCTGCAAGACCAAACTACCGCGTCCCCTGCGAGATAAATGTGATCCGGCTCCAATTCGGGACCAATGATTTGCTGCATGGGATGGGCGATTTTTAACTGTTTGAATCACAAGCTGATAAGGCTTTTATCGGTAAGCAGAGAGTCTGAAAAGTGCCGGATGGATCACAATTGTGACGGCCGGATGACAGCTTGTGGCCGCCAGGCGGGCAGCAAAAAGGGGCGCAGGGCCCCTTCTTGGTAACAGGTGTCGCGTTTACTCTTTTTTCTTTTTCTTCTCGGGCAGCGGCTTGCCATCGCGGGCGATCACCTTGCCCACCTCGAAGCCGATTTGCGCCGCCAGCTCTTCCAGATCCGGTGACTTGGCTTCGTTGCCGATGGCGTACTGATAGTTGGCGATGGAGATCTTCTCGGCTACCGGGGTGCCCGGGACGATGGGCTCGCGCCAGCCCTGACCCACATGGGCCACCAGGGTACCGTTCATGATGAGCTCGCCGACGATCTCCTGGGTGGGGATGCCCTTGCCGTAGGTGAGGCCCTGCGGGTGCTTCTTGCCGACCAGGGGTTCGCTGCTTGCCGGCATCAGCTTGGTGCGGATCAGCCACTTGGGCGACTTGGTCTTGCCCACCGCCTTGCCGGTCTGGTACTCGTTGATCTTGATGGTCTTGATCATCTGGGCCATGAAGTCCTTGGTCAGCGCCTTCTGGGCCTCGCTGGTTTCATCGATGGCGATGGGGGCCACGTACCAGGTCTGGGCCGCCTGCGCCTTGGGGGCGGCGGGGGCGGTTTGCGCCATGGCGAGCGGGCTGAGCAGGATGGCCGCCAACAAGAGTCCTATCTTCTTCATTGTGATTCCGCTTATGTTTCAACAAGAATTTTGTTTTGCCAGCGACGACTGCGCCAGCGCCAGAACATGGCCAGACCGCGCACCCACTCGTCGCAGGCGAGCGCCAACCAGATACCGACCAGTCCATAACCCTGCATGATACCAAGGAAATAGGCCAGTGGAACGGCAATTCCCCACATGGAGAGCAGCGCCATGTAGAGCGGGAAACGGGCGTCACCGGTGGCGCGCAGGGCGTTGATCACCACCAGGTTGAAGGTGCGGCCGGGTTCCAGAATGAGGCTTATCAAGAACAGCTGCGCCACCTGGGTGATGATGTCGGCGTCATCGGTGAACAGGCTGATGATGGTGCGGCCGTTGAGGGCGGCGGCGAGGGCGATGAGCGCGGTGACGACGAGCCCCAGTTTCAGGCTCTTCATCAGCTGGGTGTAGGCCTGCTCAAAGCGGCGGGCCCCCGCCAGATGGCCGATGATGATTTCGTTGCCAAGGCCGATGGAGAGGCCGAACAGCAGGATGAACAGGCAGATCTGGAAGAAGTAGGACTGGGTCGCCAGTGCCTTGTCGCCGAGCAGGCCGACGAAGGCGGTCACCACCATGAACTGCAGCATCCAGGAGAGGTTCTCCCCGGCGGCCGGCAGACCGATGTGCAACACCTTGCCCAGCATCAGCCGGCTGGGTTTGACGATCTCCGGCAGTTTCAGGTGGATGCCGGTCTTGCGCGCCACCAGCCACACCAGCAGCACCACCCCGACGATGCGGCCCGCTACCGTGCTGATGGCGACCCCGGCCACCCCGAGCTGGGGCAGGCCGAACCAGCCGTAGAGCAGCAGCAGGTTGCCGACGAAGGTGATGAGGTTGACGGTCAGGGTCACGTACATGGCCTGACGGGTGTGGCCGTGGGCACGCAGGGTGGCGGCCAGGCAGAGGGCCGCCGCTTCCGGCAGCAGGCACAGGCCGATGATCTGCAGGTAGAGGGTGGCATCGTTCATCAGGTTGGCGGGCAGGTTCATCAGCGCCAGCATGGTACTGGCGCCGGCGATGACGCCGACGGCGGCCACCAGCCCCACCAGCAGGTTGAAACCGATGGCGGTGTGGATGACGACGCGCGCCTTCTCCTTGTCGCCGGCCCCCAGATACTGGGTGATCACCACGCTGGTGCCGATGCTGACGAAGCTGAACAGGGTGATGGCGAGATCGAACACCTGGTTGCCGACCGCGAGCGCCGCCACCCCCTGATAGGAGACGTGACCCACCATGAAGGTGTTGAGGGCCCCGGTCAGAAAGTGCAGGGCGAGATCGATAAACAGGGGCCAGGTCAGGGAGAAGAGAGTGCCCGGACCTGCGTGGGATTGAGTTTGCATGGGGTGTCCAAATACTGGGGATGGCCCTCGTCGGCGCCATCTGGACGGGCATTTAACACCAAGCGGGTGCGAGGCGCAATCGTGGCGGTGGCCAAGCAGGGGGAGCAAGAGACGCGGCCCTGCCGCAGGGGCAGGGCTCGCTCGGGATCAGGCCGGGGTGGCGCCCGCCTCCTGTTCGCTTGGCAGAGTGAGGCGCGCCGAATCGGGCAGGGCCTCATCCTGGGGCCAGCGCGACAGGATGGCCTCGGTGGTGCTCTCCACCACCTCGTCGTCCTTGAACACCGGCTCGCGGTAGCAGCGGGTCATGCGCAGCGCCTGATACATGTCGGGGCAGAGGATGATCCCCTCGTCGCCGACCCGGATCCCGGCCTGCTTGAGCCACAGGCTCATCTGGCCGTGGCGGCCGGCCATCACCATGTGGATGCCGCGCCGTTTCAAGTCGCGGTGCAGCTCCCCCAGCATGCTCATCACGCTGATGTCCTGGTGGGTGAAGCAGGCCACCGCGTCCACCACCAGGCATTTGGGGCTGTGGGGATCCTGCACCAGCAGCGCCAGCACCCGCCGCTTGAAGTAGGGGGCGTTGAAGTAGGTGAGCGGCGAGTTGAAGCGATAGACCAGGATGCCGGGAATGGCCTTGGCCTGCTCGTTGTCCCCCAGGGTGCGCACCACCCCTTCGTCGTCCATGCCGAGCAGCTGGTCGGTGGGGCGCATCACGTTGCGCAGGAACTGGAACAGCCCCAGCAGTACCGCGAGGGTGATGCCCGGAATGACCCCCATGGCCAGCACGCTGACAAAGGTGATGAGCGCCAGCCAGAAGGCGGAGCGGTCGGAGTTGCGCAGGGCCCACAGGCCGCGAAAGTCGGTGAGGGACAAAGACGCCATCACCAGTACCACGCCGAGGGCGGCGGTGGGGATGTATTGCAGCGGCGCCGTCAGATAGAAGGTGACCAGGGCGATGACGGCGGCGGCGATGATGGAGACCAGCTGGCTCTTGCCGCCGTTGGCGTCGTTGACCGCGGTGCGCGAATCCGCGCCGCTGATGGCAAAGCCCTGAGAGGCTGCCGCCGCCAGATTGGCCATGCCGAGGGCCCGGAACTCCTTGTCCGCATCGATTTCGTAGCCGTTCTTGGCGGCGAAGCTGCGGGCGGTCAGCATCATGGAGACGAAGCTCACCATGGCGAGGTTGAGCGCCGGCAGCACCAGCTCCCGCATCAGGCCGGGGGGAAACTCCGGCATCTGGAAGGTGGGCAGGCCGGAGCCGATGGCGCCCAGGGTGGCGATGCCGAACCGGCCGAGATCGAGCGCCCACACCAGCCCCGCCGTCACCACCATGGCCACCATGGAGGAGGGCCAGGCCGGCTTGAAGCGTTTGGCCAGCAGCAGGGTGAGCAGGGCGGTCAGGCTCATGGCCAGGGTGGGCAGATGGGTCTGGGTGATGTAGCTGGCACCGCCGGCGATCCGCTCGATGAGGTAGCGCTCACTGAAAGTGAAGCCGAAGATCTTGGAGAGCTGGCCCACCATGATGGTGATGGCTACCCCGTTGAGCAGCCCCATCAGGATCGGGCGGGAGAGAAAGTCCGCCAGCACTCCCAGCTTGAAGCGGCTGGCGATGAGGCACCAGAAGCCGGTCATGGCGGTCATGGTCATCACCAACTGCCAGTGGCGGGTGGCGTCCCCGGCGGCGAGCGGGGTCACCACGGCGGCGATCACCGCGCAGGTGGCGGCGTCCGGGCCGACGATGAGCTGGCGGGAGGTACCGAACAGGGCGTATACCAGCATGGGCAGGATGCAGGAGTAGAGGCCCACCAGCGGCCCCACCCCGGCCAGCTCCGCATAGGCAATGGCCACGGGCAGGGCCACGGCGGCCACCGACAATCCAGCGCGCATATCCGGCATCAGCCAGGCCCGCTGGTATTGCAGCAGGGCGGCGAGGCCCGGTAGCCAGCGTTCGAGTGAAAAGAAGTCGCGCATTATTTAACCCATTGAGTTACAAACAGCTTTTCCTTAGTGTGCCCAAGGTTATCGAAACATTGCAATCAGGTTATGGCCAGTTCACCACCAGGTCAGGCCAGAGCCGTTGCCACTCCTTGGCCTTGACCCGCTCGGTAAAGACCCGGCTCTCCTGGCGGCAGCGCGGGTTGGGATCCACCTGCAGGGACCAGTTGGGGGCAAAGCCGTAGGGGGCCAGCCACTCGAATGAGTCGTCTGCCAGCAGGCGGACCCCGATGCAGGTGGGCACCTCCACCCAGTGGCTGAGGGCCGACAGCGAGCTGGTAAACGGAGCCACCCGCTGGCGCAGATGCATGCGGGCTTGGTTGCGTACTTCCCACTGCTGGCCCGGCATCCTGACGGCGAGCCAGGCTTCGTGATCGGCCTCCGCCAACCCATCCGGGTCGGCGCTATCCAGATAGATAAGATCGATGTCGTTGAGGGCGGTCGGCGTCGATTTGTTGTGCAGGTGATCCCAGATGAGGTTGCGGATAAAACCGGCCCCCAGCGCCCAGTCGGGCAGTGCCAGTTCACGGGCTGCCCGGAGGCAATCCATGCGCTGGGCATCGGCCCGCAATAGGGCTTCGGTTTTCGCCTGCAGATCGGCTTCCCGGGCGCCCGGGCGAAGGTTGAACGCTTGCGTGTGGTGACGCGTCTGGGGGTCAGCCGGCATTGCGGCGCAACCAGACGTCGATGTAGCTGCAGCTCGGTACTATGGTGAGCCCTTCCGCCTGGGTCCAGTCGTAGAAGGTGCGAGCCAGCTGATCGGCGATCCCCTGAACCCTGAGCTCGGGCGGAACGAAGGTGCTGTAGGCGTCGATGGTCTTGGCGTCGAGCCGCCGGTAACGCAGCCTGGACTCCTTGCCATCCACCACACAGATGAATTGCTGCTGGTTGGCCTGATGAATGATCTCGCTCATGCTTGCTCCTCGGTACGGGGGATGGGGTTATCTGACCATGTCGGCGCCCCTTTGCCAACTGTTCGGGGTCGCTTACACTGCGAGCCCGGCCGGGTACATACCCGCTAGCCAAGGTATAGAACAGTTCACGAAGGATGGATCCCATTATGGCTTTTGCCACGCTGGAAGAGTTGATCGGCAATACCCCCCTGCTGGCGCTGCGTCGCATCAATCCCCACCCCGATGTCACCCTGCTGGTCAAGCTGGAGGGCAACAACCCGGCCGGCTCGGTCAAGGACAGGCCGGCGCTGAACCTCATCAAGTGTGCGGAGGCGAGCGGTCACTTAGCGCCTGGGGCCCGACTCATCGAGGCCACTTCCGGCAACACCGGCATCGCGCTGGCCATGGTGGCGGCGGCGCGGGGCTATCGGATGCGACTCATCATGCCAAATACCATGAGCCAGGAGCGGCGCGATGCCATGCAGGCCTATGGCGCCGAGCTGGTGCTGGTGGAGGGGGGCATGGAGGCCGCACGCGACCTCGCCCTGGCGATGCAGGCACGGGGCGAGGGGCTGGTACTCGATCAGTTCAACAACCCGGCCAACCCGGATGCCCATTACCTCTCCACCGGCCCCGAGATCTGGCGCCAGAGCGAGGGGGCGGTCACTCACTTCGTCTCGGCCATGGGCACCACGGGCACCATCATGGGGGTCTCCCGCTACCTCAAGGAGCAGAACCCGGCGGTGCAGGTGATCGGCCTGCAACCGGCCGAGGGGAGCCAGATCCCCGGCATCCGGCGCTGGCCGGCGGCCTACCTGCCCGCCATTTTCGAACCCACCCGGGTCGACCGGGTGCTGGACGTCACGCTCGACGAGTCTCTCGCCATGATGCGGCGGTTGGCGCGGGAGGAGGGCATCTGCTGCGGGGTCAGCTCGGGCGGCGCCGTGGCCGGCGCCCTGCGGGTGGCGGCAGAGATCAGACAGGGGGTGGTGGTGGCCATCATCTGCGATCGGGGGGATCGCTACCTCTCAACCGGGGTGTTCAGCGACGAACAGGGGTGAGAGCCTGAGTAGGTATGCTGCTTAACATGATATGTATCAATAGCTTGCTGATACATCGCACTGTGTACCCCTTGTAACAATCAAGCCTGCTGGCAGGCTTGATTCCATTTGCCTCCTGTTTGACACTCGGCCCCTTTTGTTGACCGCTGCAAACAGGAGCGTCCCATGATCTTGTCTTCCTCTCTTCGTGTTTCTCTGCTTGGCCTCTGTCTGGCCACGGCAGGCTGCACCGTCGAACCCTATGCCTATCAGTGTGGCGACAAGCAGTGCTCGGTGACCGATCACAAGGGGCAGAAACAGGAGCGGCCGCAGGACGAGGTGAAACCCGTCTGGGAGCGCAATCAGGAGCGGGAAGAGGCAGTGCGCCGCAACAAGGAGTCCATCTGGCGCGAGAAGACGCCCGAAGATAGCGGCAACTACGGCGCCGGCGCCACCATCCGCTGGTAACAGGTGGCCCCGCGAGGCGGGGCCGCCTGCCTGATCACTCCCAGGCCTGCTCCAGCAGGGCCAGCAGCTGGGCCCGGTCGGCATCCTTGCGGTTGTAGAGCAGGGCGCCGTCGTTGATGGCGAGATCGCGGATCTCGGGCAGCAGCGCCTTGTCGGTGAGACCCGCCTCCCGCAGGGTGCGCGGCAGCTTCACCGTCTCCCACAAGGTATTGCGCAGCGCCTGCAGCGCCTCGATGGTGGCCTGGGGCCGCACGGCGGCCGGGGTCGCGGCAAAGCGCTCGGCCCCCACCAGCGGCAGCAGCAGGCGAGCCAGTTCGGGGTCTATGCCCGGCCGGTTGTAGTCGAGCACGGTGGGCAGGAAGAGGTTCATGCACAGGCCGTGGGGCAGGTGGCAGCGGGCCCCCAGGCTGTGACCGAGGGCGTGCACCAGTCCCACCATGGAGTTGGAGAAGGCCATGCCCGCTAGGGTGGAGCCCTCCGCCAGCTGCAGCCGCAGCTGCTTGTCCTGCGGGTTGCTGAGTACCTGGGGCAGGGCGTTGGCGATCTTCTCTACCGCTATCAGGGCCAGGGCGTCGCTGACCGGGTTCTTGGCCGTGCCGATGAAGGCCTCGATGGCGTGGGTCATGGCATCCATGGCGGTGGCGGCGGTGATGTTGAGCGGCAACCCCTGGGTGAGGCGCGGGTCCAGTACCGCCAGCTGGGGCAGCAGGAAGGGGGAGGTAAAGGGCACCTTGCGCCCGCTCGCCTCATCCTTGATCACCGCCACCAGGGTCACCTCCGAGCCGGTGCCCGCGGTGGTGGGCACCACCGCCAGCGGCTGCAGCGGCCGGGTCAGGCAGCCGGCGCCGGCGTAATCGAGCAGCCGCTCCCCTCCCATGGAGGCGAGGATGTTGACCGCCTTGGCGGTGTCGATGACGGAGCCGCCCCCCAGCGCCACCAGGCTGTCACAGCCGAGCTCCCGGTGACGGGTCGCGATCCGCTCCACCACGGCGGTGGAGGAGTCGGCCGGGATCTCGTCCCAGATGGCGGCCACCGGCAGCTCTCCCTCGGCCAGCACCCCGGCCAGCAAGGTAGCCAGCCCGGTGCCGCTGACCCCCTTGTCGGTGAGCAGCAGCGGCCGGCGCGCCCCCAATCCCGCCAGCTCGCCGGCTAGTTGCTCCAGCGCCTGCTCCCCTGCGATCAGTTTGACCGGACAGAAAAAATCGTAATAGCGACTCATAGGCTCATCCTCTCGTTCAGCCGGTCAACAGACCCAGGTAGATGTGGCAGGCCCGGCTCAGCTTGTGGCTCGGGTCCGGATAGTGGCGCAGCAAGGGGCGGGCGATGAAGGCGGGCAGGATCAGCGCCTGCAACTGCTCCAGCGCGCGCACCAGGTGCATGGCGACGGTGAGATCCCCCTCCACCAGCAGGCGGTTCTCGCTGAACGCCTGATTGACCCCGAGCCGAAAGCTGAGGGCGCGAAAGGCGATGGCGGGATGCTTGAAACGTACCCGCAGCGGGTGCAGAGCGCCGGCATCGGGGGCGGGGCCGCTCTGCCAGCGGCCGTCAGCCTTGTGGATGGTCAGCCCCTGGGCCATGCCGCCCACCTCCAGCCGGATGGTGAGCCCGTCCGGCAAGGGGGCCAGCTCCCGGCGCACCGCCTCGTCGACCCGGGCGGCGCGGCACAGGGTGCGGCCGATGATCCAGAGCAGGCTGGTTATCCAGAGCCGGCGGCCCAGCGCCGCCAGGGTATCAAGGTTTTGGTTGTGCATCAGCGTGAGCTCCCGAGATGGCGGACCAGAACAGGGCGAAGGCACTGGCTTGCCAGTGAGCGTCCCGTCCCAGTTCAGGTTGGTCGACAAACAGGGAGGCGCAGGCCAGGAACTGGCCCTGGCACACCTCCAGCATCAGGGCCGGTGGGGCTTGCATCAAGTCGCCGCTGGCCTGGCCCTGGGCCAGCAGGCGGGGTAAAAAGCGAAGGGTGTCGCTCAGGATCTGGCTGCGCAGCGGGCGAGCCAGCAGGGGGGAGTGGAAGAAACCCAGCACGAACTTGAGCTCGTGGGGGTGGGCCTGCATCCAGGCCATCGCCTGGCTCCAGTAGTGGTGCGCCTGCTCCTTGAGGGGCAAGGTGGCGTCTGCCTCTGTGATGGCGGCGCCGAGGCGCTGCTTGATGTCCTGATAGAGGCTCTGGATCAGCACCTCCTTGCTGGGGAAGTGGTGAAACAGGGTGCCGTTGGCCACTCCCGCCGCTTTGGCGATGCGGGCGGTGGCGGCCCCCTGCAAACCATCTTCGGCACAGAGGGCAAGGGCGGCATCCAGGATCTGGCGACGCTTGTCGGTCACGGGCGTATTCATATTCATCTCGTCAACGTAAGAACAGGGCCATCATCAGCCGCTGGTGCCAGCGCCGATAGGGAGGGTGCACCATGGTGCCGGTGCTGAAGCGCCCCCGGCTCAGCACCGTCTTGGCCTTGGAGAAGGTGAGAAACCCCTCGTGGCCGTGGTAGTGGCCCATGCCGGAGGCGCCGATGCCGCCGAAGGGCACGTCGTCGGCTGCCACCTGGAACAGGCTGTCATTGATGGCCATGCCGCCGGAGTGGGTCTCCCGGATCACCTTTTGCTGCAGGGCGGGATCCAGGCTCATCAGGTAGAAGGCGAGCGGGCGCGGCCGGGCGGCTATGTAGGCGAGCGCCTCGTCCAGCGAGTCATAGGGCACGATCGGCAGCAGCGGGCCGAAGATCTCCTGCTGCATCAGCTGGCAGTGGTTCGGCACCTCGGTCAGCAGATGGGGCAGCAGGCGATGGGCGCCATCGTCGCGGGCCGGGCTGCCACAGGGGTGGATCTGGGCGCCTGCCCGCTCCGCTTCGGCCAGCCAGCCGGTGAGCCGCTCATACTGGCGGCCGTTGATGATGGAGCCGTAATCCGCGCTGGCCAGCCCCTGGGGATAGAGACGGGCGAAGTGATCGCAATAGGCCGCGATAAAGGCCTGCTCCTGGCCGCGTGGCAGCAGCACATAGTCGGGGGCGACGCAGATCTGGCCGGCGTTGAGGCTCTTGCCGAAGATCATCCGCTCTACCGCCAGCGCCAGCGGCATGTCGGGGGCGATGAGGCAAGGGCTCTTGCCGCCGAGCTCCAGGGTGAGCGGGGTGAGCTGGGGGGCTGCCGCGGCCATCACCAGCCGACCCACCGCGGTGGAGCCGGTAAACAGCAGGTGATCGAAGGGCAGGGCGCTGAAGGCGGCTGCCACCTGGGCGTCACCTTCAACCACCATCACCTCGCGCTCGTCGAAGACGCCGCCCAGCAGCTCGCGCAGCACCCGGTTGGTGTGGGGGGTGAACTCGGAGAGCTTCAGCATGGCGCGGTTGCCGGCTGCGATGGCGCTGATGAGGGGGCCGAGGCTCAGCATCACCGGGAAGTTCCAGGGCACTATGATGCCGACCACCCCGAGCGGCTGATAGAACACCTCCACTCGGGCCGGTGCCAGCAGCAGGCCGGTGTGGCGGCGGTGCGGGCGCATCCAGCGCTTGATCCGTTTCTGGGTGTAGTTGATCTGCATGACGCAGGGGAGGATGTCGGCAATCATGCTGTCGTAGTCGCTGCGCTGGTCATAGTCTTTGGCCAGGGCGTCGCACAGCGGTTGCTTGTGGGCGATCAGGGCGCGCTTGAGCTGGCTGAGATGGGCTCTGCGCTCGCTCAGGCTCGGCATGGGATTTTGCTGACAGGCGTCTCTGAGTTTGGCCAGTCTGGCCGGGAGCGACAACTTGTCGGCGGCCTCCTGCAACTGCATCGCTTCCATGGCATACCCCGCTGATAAATGGACCGACTGATTGGTCGGTCTAAATCTAGCTGCGTGTTAATCAAATGTAAAGTTCGGTGTGCTGGTTGGGCATGGCGCACGGGTGACTCACCCGGCGACTGTGCTGGCTACCACATTTTCGTGGATCCAGGGTTGGTGAATTATCCAATAAGAGGTAGTTTTGGCTATCAATCGACAAGGAGAGAGCACGATGACCAGGGAACTGAACAGCTTGTTGGCCCGCCTCGAGGATGTGGTCGAGCGGATGCCGGATTGCTTCAACACCTATGAGTTTGCCCAGAAGCTGGCGCTGCAGCATCAGCGCGAATTTTTTGCCGCGGGTCACTCCCTGGCCGAACAGGAGGGGCGCCTGCTGCGGGTGCTGCACGAGAAGATTGCGGAAGCCCTGGCCGACAGCGACAAGGTGATCGAGGGGGCGCTGCTGCCTTGCGTCACCCCCTGGGGGGAGCGGGCCACCTCGCCGCGCTGGCACCGCAAGCACTGAGCCATCCACTGGATCAACAACAGGGCCCGTCGTGGGCCCTGTTGTGTTATGGCGGTCACTGGGTCAGGCGGCGCGCCTGCCAGTAGCGGCTGTTCCAGTAGACGTTGTCGAGGCGCGAGCGGATCACCCCCTTGCTGGTGGAGGCGTGGATGAACTCCCCGCCGCCGGTGTAGACGCCGACGTGGTATTGCTGCCAGCCGGTCTTGAAGAAGACCAGATCACCGTGCTGCAGCCGGTAGCGATCGACCGGTCGGCCCAGGTTGGCCTGGGATTCGGTGGTCCTCGGCAGATTGAAACCCATCACCTGCTGGTAGGCGAGCTGGGTGAAGGCGGAGCAGTCGAGACCGGCCCGATCCGAGCCGCCCATGCGATAGGGGACGCCGCGCCACTGCTGATAAAAGCCTTCAAAGGCGCTGCTCTGCTGGCGCGGTGGGGCAGGCTCGGGCGTGCTGGAACAGGCAGCCAGCAACAGGGCCAGCAGGGGCAGCAGCAACTTGCAATCCATGGGGGCTCCTTCGAGACGACAACCTCTCCATCATAAACGGGGTTTGGGGCTCGAACATAGCCTTGCTTGCAAGAAACCACCTGTTGCTACCTCAAAAGAGGCGCGAATGGAGAGGCTTATAATATTGTTTGTATTCATTTGAATAATATTTTTTGATTATCTTGAATGAGTATTTCAATATTAAAGTAGTTATTCCAATCAGCCTGACAATGAAATGATAATTAACCTTGTTGACGTCACCCCGTGATCTGTGTCACGTTCTGTCTCAGGGCTAATTCGTTATGATGACGCCATGAAATAAATGGCAAGGGACCCCGCCATTTTCACCGCCAATATGACGGCAAAAAACAAGATATCTCTGGGTATATTCCCGCAACTGGTTCACATAATAATATTCGGTCAATGACTGGCGTTGGCTGACAATATCACCAGACAGAGGAGGGCCGCCCCATGATATCCGGTCCATAGCAGTGAGTGTTCCCTCGCACCAGGATGCCTGCGGCATCTGGCTGTTGTGCCATCGTTCAGGCCGATGAGCGCGACGTTAAAGCCAATGGGTACCATGCGAGGTTCAAGGCGCAGTCAGGCGGCCTTGAGGGAAGATCGCCATTAGGTCGCGACTCCCGTGTAATAGCATCGGCGCATGCCGAATCGTCCACCTTAGATCGCCTCGCGATCCTTGTTCTGTCAACCATAAATACCTTCGCCACCCGCTGTTAATTCACGGCGAAAATAATGAATGTTATGACAGACAAGCAGAATAACGCCCCGAAATATAACCGTGAATAATATGGTTATGCCATATTTTTTCGCTGTTTAAATAGCTTGGCGTGATTCGACAAGGAGATAACAATGAAAAACAAAAAACCACGCAAATTCATCACGCAAGCTCCCGCTCTCAGTCTGCTCGCGCTGGCCTTGTTGGCAGGCAGCGTGCAGGCCGAAGATATTGGCGAGCGCACCGACCAGGGCACCGCCATGCTGGCCAGCCTGCAATCCGAACAGGGGCTGATTTACCTCAATGCCGATGTCTGGCTGAAGGGGCAGGGGGCGACATCGCTGATGACCCGGGATCAGCTGCGCGAGCGGGTGCTGGAACGGGGCGAACGCCTGTTCATCGATTTCAGCGCCGTCACCGACAAGGCCGAGCGGCAGCAGGCCAGAAAGGCCATGGAGCAGCTGGCTGGCATCTCTTTTGATGCCGACTGGGTGCTGGTGTCCGGCTACAAGGGGGAGTTGCTGTTCACCCCGCTGGGGGGCGTCGATGACCCGGCCTTTTATCAGGTGATGGAACGGGTCGACAGCCTGGAAGGGCAGGGCAAGCGCCACAAGCGCTCGCTGACCCAGCCGCCTGCCGCCGAGGCCGGTCTGCCCCACGTGGCCTTCTACCTCAACGTCAACCGCAAGATCAGCGATGCCGAGTGCACCTTCCCGCGCTCGCGCACCTGGAGCCGGGGCGATCGGCTGTTCTGCGATTCGCCGAACATCTCGCTGGTCTACCGGGTCAACCTGGAGCGCTCCCTGCAATTTGGCAACACCGGTTCCGCCACGCCGGATGCCAAGATAGTGCGGATCTCGCTGGACGAAGAGTCGGCCGGTGCCGGCATCCAGCTCAACGAGGATCTGAGCTGGAGCGAGAACATCGCGGACTACCTGCTGCTGGACGGCTGGGCCCGCGACTATGCCACCGATGCCATCGCCCAGGATTATCGCTTCAGCATCGAGGCGTCCAACACCAAGGCGGCGGTGCTCAAGAGCCTGCCGACCAACCTCAACAGCAAGTACGAGCATCGTGAGATCTCGGGCTTCGAGGTGGGGGTCACCGGCGGGGTCGAGGTGAACAAGGATGGGCCCAAGGCCAAGCTGGAGGCCTCGGCCAAGTTCAGCCAGCAGCGCCAGCTCGCCTACAACACCCAGGATTACCGGGTCGAACGCTCGGCGCCGAGCGCCCAGAAGGTGAGTTTCAGCTGGGTGCGCGATCAATACGCGACCGCGGAGTCCCTGCTCTCCTCCAAGACGGCCACCGTCTGGGGCATGGGCTACGACGTGGACCACAACCGCATCCAGCCGCTCAGCTACAAGGGCTTCGTGCCGAATCTGGACGTCATCTACAAGGCAGCGCCGGACGAGACGGGCAGCACCGAGTTCAAGATCGACTCCTCGGTCAACATCCGCCCCATCTACACCGGCATCTACAAGCACTACTACGTGGTGGGGGCCCATGTCTCCTTCCAGGGCTTCGAGGATACCGACAAGCGCAGACGGGTGACGGCCTCCACCAGCTTCAAGGTGGATTGGAACCACCCGGTGTTTACCGGCGGTCGCCCGGTCAACCTGCAGCTGGGGGGCTTTGACAACCGCTGCCTGAGTGCGGATGCCAACCACGGTTTGAGCGCGGTGACCTGTGACGAGACCTCGGCCGCCCAGTCCTTCATCTATGACCAGTACGGCCGTTATGTCAGTGCGCAGGATACCCGCCGCTGCCTGGATGGCAACAACCTCGGCCAGTTGCAGAGCTGCAGCCTGAGCCTGGGCCAGCGCTGGGAGTGGAAAGCGGACAGCGATGCGCTCAGCAACCTGAGTGCCCACCAGTTGCTGGGTCACGACAAGCAGAGCGGGGCGCTGGGGCTCTACGACGAGAATGGCAATTCGCAGAATGTGAGCGTACGGACCCTGACCTCCTACACCCGCATCTTCGGGCCACCGGCCAGCCACTGACAGAGCAGGGCCTTGCGCCCATGACAACAACGCCGGCATGTGCCGGCGTTGTTTATGGGGGTGAGCTTCAACCCTTGTTGTCGATGAGCGGGGCGAGCAGCTCCGCCAGCTTGTAGAAGGTCTGCACCCGGGTGGTGCTGGGGCGCCACACCAGCCCGATCTCGCGGTAGGGGTGCTCCCCCGGCAGCGGAATGGCCACCAGATCCGTGTTGTCGAGGATGCCGGCATCGATGGCCATCTGCGGCAGGAAGGTGGTGCCGAGCCCGGCGCCGACCATCTGCACCAGGGTGTGCAGGCTGGTGGCGGCAAACGGGTTGATCTTGCTCTTGTCCCGCAGCCGGCAGGCGCTCACCGCGTGTTCGGTGAGGCAGTGTTCCCGCTCCAGCAGGAAGATGCTCTGGTTGGGCAGCTCCTTGTAGTCGAACGGGGTGTGCAGGCTGGCCGCCATGCTGGCGGGCATCACCATGTGGAAGGGGTCCTGGCCGACCGTCTTGCAGTGAAAACCGCCGATCTCCACCGGCAGCGCCAGGATCAGCAGGTCGAGCTGGCCCTGCTCCAGCTGCTTGAGCAGGTTGGTGGTGGTGTCTTCACGCAGCAACAATTCCAGCTCAGGATAGGTTTTGCCGCACTCTTGCAGCAGCTTGCTGAGCAGGAAGGGGGCTATGGTGGGAATGCAGCCGAGGCGCACCGTGCCGTGCATGACGCCCCCCTGATGCTGGCCGAGTTCCATCAGATCCCGCGCATCGGAGAGCAAATTGCGAGCCCGCTCGACGATTTCCATGCCGACCGGGGTCATAATGAAGCTCTTGTGGTCCCGCTCCACCAGTTGCAGGTTCATCATGTCCTCCAGGGTCTGGATCCCGGTACTCAGGGTCGACTGGCTGACATGACAGGCCTTGGCGGCGCGGTTGAAGTTCTTGTGCTCGTCGAGAGCGACCAGATATTGCAGCTGTTTCAGGCTGGGCCAACGTTGCATAGGAAAACCCGATTAATGCTATCTATTTAATTTGATTTAACTAATCTACCATCGGGGTTATAGTTTGTCGCTTTAATTAGACGGACTTGGCTCTAGGTAGCCCAATCCTGACAGGATTGTTCACTTCACATAAAGAGGAATTGAATATGGTATTGGTAGGCCGTCCCGCACCCGATTTCACCGCTGCTGCCGTTCTGGGCAATGGCCAGATCGTTGACTCCTTCAACCTGGCATCCCACATCAAGGGCAAGGCAGCCGTCCTGTTCTTCTATCCGCTCGATTTCACCTTCGTCTGCCCGTCCGAGCTGATTGCCTTCGATCACCGTCTGGAAGAGTTCAACAAGCGTGGCGTGGAAGTGATCGGTGTTTCCATCGATTCCGAGTTCTCCCACAACGCCTGGCGTAACACCAAGATCGAAGACGGCGGCATCGGCCCGGTCAAGTACCCGCTGGTTGCCGACATCAAGCACGAGATCTGCAAAGCCTATGACGTTGAACATCCGGAAGCCGGTGTGGCATTCCGTGGCTCCTTCCTGATCGACAAGAACGGTGTCGTTCGTCACCAGGTTGTCAACGATCTGCCGCTGGGCCGCAACATCGACGAGATGCTGCGCATGGTCGATGCCCTGCAGTTCCACGAAGAGCACGGCGAAGTGTGCCCGGCTCAGTGGGAAAAAGGCAAAAAGGGCATGACCGCCTCTCCGGACGGCGTTGCCAAGTACCTGTCCGAGAATGCCGCTTCCCTGTAATCGGGTCGGTACACCGGATAATGAAAAACCGATGCCCAGGCATCGGTTTTTTTATGGCCGTAATTCGGCACTCTCGTTTCACAATGTTGGCCAGCAACCCTTGTCCAGCAACGCTTGCTCAGCAGGATTGCCGTTGCCGGCTACGTGCCGATAAACGGCAGGCATAAAAAAGCGCGCCCTTTGGCGCGCTTTTGTCATCCAGCTCCGGACTACTCGTCAAAGATACCGAAGTGATCCTTGGCGAAGTTGACCCGCTGCTCCACGTTCATCTTCACCTGACCCAGCTTCTCGATGGTCTTGAGGTTGGGCACCAGGCCGCGGCCGTTGGCGATCTGGATGGCGAGGCCCGGACGGGCGTTGAGTTCCAGCAGCATGGGGCCGCGGAACTTGTCCAGCACCATGTCGGTCCCGATGTAGCCGAGGCCCGACATCTCGTAGCAGGAGGCCGCCAGGGTCAGCAGGGTGTCCCAGTGGGGCACCTTGAGATCGTACAGATCGAGGCCGGTATCCGGATGGTGACGCAGCGGATTGCCAAACTGCACTGCCCGCAGCGCGCGGCCGGTGCGCAGGCACAGACCCACCCCCACGGCGCCCTGGTGCAGGTTCGCCTTGCCGTCGGAGGCGGCGGTGGAGAGGCGCATCATGGCCATCACCGGGAAGCCCTTGAAGATGATCACCCGGGCATCGGGGACCCCTTCAAACGAGTAGCCGTCGAACACGTCATCGAAGTTGATGAGCCCTTCCACCAGCGCCACGTCGGGCTTGCCGCCCAATGAGTAGAGCCCCGCCAGGATGTTGGAGACATGACGCTCCAGATCCTGGCCGTTGCTGGCACTGCCGTTCGGCTTGTAGAACAGGCCATCCTCCTGGCGCAGGATCACCAGGATCCCCTTGCCGCCGGAGCCGCGTGCCGGCTTGATGCAGAAGCCCGGCCAATCCTTCACCAGCTCGGTGATGCGGCTCACGTCGTGCTGGGCACGGATGGTGCCGATCAGTTCCGGCACCGTCACCCCCGCATCCAGCGCGATGCGCTTGGTCTGCAGCTTGTCATCCACCAGCGGATAGAGGCTGCGCGGATTGTAGCGGCTGATGTAGGAGTGGTTGCGCTTGTTCATGCCGAGGATGCCTGACTGAGACAGGCTCCACGGGGTGGTGTACTTTTCCCAGAACCACATCTGTTACTTGTCCTTACCCGGGGTGGCACCGGAGCGCATCTCGTCCACCAGCGGCTTGAAACGCTTGAGCTCGCTCAGCTTGTAGCCGGTGTAGTTGCCCATCAACAGCACGGTCGCCATCAGCACCAGCTGCAGACCAAGGAAGTTGAAGGTGAGGTGGCGGATCAGTTCGTTGTCCATGGCCAGGTAGGCGATGATGGCCACCAGCAGGGAGCCGCCGCCCTGGCGGAACACCTCTTTCGGACCCTCTTCTTCCCACAGGATGGACATCCGCTCGATGGTCCAGGAGAGGATGATCATCGGGAAGAAGGTGATCTTCATGCCGTCGGTCAGCCCCAGCTTGAAGGCGAACGCCGAGAAGATGCCGATCATCGAGATCACCATGATGATGATGGCCGATATTCGTGCCACCAGCAGCAGGTTGAGCCGCGACAGGTAGGAACGGATCACCAGACCCGTGCCGACGATGAGCAGGAAGCCCACCAGACCGGTGATCAGCTGGGTCTGGATGAAGGCGACCGCGATCAGCACCGGCATGAAGGTACCCGAGGTCTTGATACCGACGATGACCCGCAGGAACACCACCATCAGCACGCCGATGGGGATCAGCAGCAGGCCCTTGAACAGGGTCTGCTCTTCCAGCGGCAGGCTGTGGATGGAGAAGTTCATCATCTCCGATTTTTCAAACTTCTGGGCCAGCGCCACGCTCACCGGTTGCTCCTGCGCGATCATCGAGAAGCTCACCTTGGAGTTGTGACCACCGGTCACGTCCAGCAGGGCACCGGAGTTGTACTCCCACAGCAGCAGGTTGGCCGGGCGACCCTGTTCACCGGTTTGCGGGTTGAACAGCTTGTAGTCGGTCGGGCTGTTGAACACCTGCAGGTAATCCACCAGCTCCTGACGACGGCGGCCGTCTTCCAGGCTCAGGGCATGGACGACACGGGCCGGTACGTCGGCGTTGTTGAGCAGCTCGGCGATCAGGTTAGCGCGGCTCTTGTGCTTTTTCAGCAGCTCGGCGTTCTGCTCCTGCTTCTCGATCTCCTTGATGATCTCGCGCGTCAGGGTGTAGCCGTCGGCGGAACGCTCCTGGGCACGCTCCAGGATCTGCTGCATGGCGGTGGCGTAGGGCTCGCTCTCGATCTGCTTCTCGATGGCCGGCGGCTGCGGGTTGGCAGCCGGCTTGGCGTGGGCATCGGCCATCATGTCGACGCGGTAGTAGAGCTCCTGGCGGCCGGAGGCGGTGCGGATCGACCATTCGGCGCGGGCATCGCCATCCTTCTCGACGAAGGAGAGGCCGTAACCCGGGCTCGCGGCGTTCTCGTTCATCAGGGTGAAACCGGGCTGGGTGCCCGGAATGGCCAGGGAGGCGATCACCGGCTCGCCGGTGGCCTCGAACTCCAGCTTGGCTTCGATGGACCAGATCTGGCGTTTTTCACCCGGCGTGAGCGGTACGTCCAGCGCGATGTGGTGATAGAACGTCATCCCCAGGCCGACAATGTACAGCAGGGCAACCAGCAAATAGAACGGCTTACGGGAAACCATGGATTATTTCACATCCTTGAGCTTGGGTTTTGGTTGGATATATTCGCGGGCCACATCAACCACGGCGATGTCTTTCAGGAATTCACGACCCAGCAGCACGGGGAAGGCCATGTCGCTGCGATCTTTCAGGGTAAATTCGGCCTTCTCGGTCATGTCGCCGATACGTACGGCGAGGCGTACCACAGGGCGGCGGTCGAGATCGTCGGCGGAGGCCTGACGCACCCGCACGTGGCGCACCAGCGGCGCTTCAATCTGGATCTTGTCGTCCATCTCCTGATGGCTCAGGAAGAAGCGCACCCAGTTCTTGCCGTTGCGCTCGAAGATGGTGATGTCCTGGGCGCTGATGGAGGAGGTGGTGGCACCGGTATCGACCCGCGCCTGGAAGGCGTCGTTGGCCGCGTCAACCCAGATCCACTCCGCCTCGCCGACCAGCAGCTTGCCGTCGACGGTGTGACCCTGGCTCGGGGCCTGGCACTTCTCGGTCGGGATCGCCATGGGTTTGGGCGGCTCGGGCGGCAGGTGTTCCAGCTTGCTGCCGACTTTGTTCACGGACTCTTTCATGTTGTTGACATCAGTGTTGAGCTGAACCAGCAGGTGCTGTTGCTGCACATACTGCTTCTGTTGCTGTTCCATGGATGTTTGCAGGCGCTGCTCGCTCAGATTGATCTCGTTGCGAAGCTCGGCCAGCGTCAGGGTAGGTACCGGGGGCGCTTTTTCCATCGTGACACACCCGCCGAGACTGAGCAGGGAGAGCAGGGTCATTCCTTTTAATTTGCTTTTCATGTCATTCATTTAACTGTGCTTCCTGGAATTGGGTCAGTGTAACTTCCACCGCGGCCATCGGCTAGTCTTTGGCCTTTCTGGCAATCAGTACGGCACGTTTGGGTGCCGGGTGTCCTTCTACCGTGAGTGCCGGATTGGCTGGATCCAGATAATCACTCAGGGATTCATTAATCATCCAGTCGGTACGACGCTGTTCGTCCGTGCTGGTCATATTCTCGTCGACTATCCGTACATCGGTGAACCCGCAGCGCTCGACCCACAGCTTGAGCGCCGCGCTGGAAGGAATGAACCAGACGTTGCGCATCTTGCCGTAGCGATCGGTGGGCATCAGCACGTCGTTGACGCCGCCGTCGATCACCAGGGTCTCCAGCACCAGCTCGCCGTCGTCCTTGAGCTGGTTGCGCAGCTGCTCGATGTGCTCGATGGGGGACTTGCGGTGATAGAGCACCCCCATGGAGAAGACGGTGTCGAACGCCCGCAGCTCCGGCAGCTCCTGGATGCCGAGCGGCAGCAGGTGGGCGCGCTGGTCGTTGCCCGCGAAGTGGCGAATGGCCTCGAACTGGCACAGAAACAGCGGGCTCGGATCGATGCCGACTGCCAGCTTGGCCCCTTCGCCCACCATGCGCCAGAGGTGATAGCCGCTGCCGCAGCCCACGTCCAGCACGTAACGGCCGGCAAGCGGGCTGATGTGGGGCAGCACCCGATCCCACTTCCAGTCGGAGCGCCACTCGGTGTCGATGTGGATGCCGTGCACCGTGAACGGGCCCTTGCGCCAGGGCATGAAGTGGCGCAGCAGGCTCTCCACCTTCTTGCGCTCCCCTTCGCCGAGGCTCTCGGCCGAGCCGATTTCGACCCGGCTGTGCAGCTCGACGTGGCCGGGAGCCACCAGCGGCAGCTTGTTGAGGGCGCGGTTCCAGCGCGGCAGATCGCCGTGCTGGTTGTCATGTTGCCAGGCGTGCAGCTGGGCGGGCAGGGTGTGCAGCCAGTGGCTCAGCCGGTTCTTGGCGATCAGCTGATAGAAATTGGCAAAGTCGATCATGGCTGGGCAGGCTCGCTGGATTTGATGGCGATCATGGAGCCGAAGTTGAAGCACTGGAACCAGAGATCCTGATGGGCGAAGCCGGCCTCTCGCAGACGGGCCTGATGCACCGGCAGGCTGTCGGTGCGCATCACGTTCTCAAGGGCGGTGCGTTTCTGGCTGATCTCCAGCTCGCTGTAACCGTTGGCACGCTTGAAGTCGAGGTGCAAGTCGATGAGCAGCTCGTTGACCTGCTCGTCCTCGAAGCGAAACTTCTCGCTCAGGATCAGGATCCCGCCCGGGCGCAGGCCGTCAAAGATGCGCTGGATGAGGGCGGCCCGTTTCTCGGGCGCGACGAACTGCAGGGTGAAGTTGAGCACCACCACGGAGGCGTTCTCAATCTCGATGTCGCAGATGTCCGCCTCGATGAGCTCCACCGGCACCTCGGACTTGAAGCCTGAGAGGTGGGCGCGGGCCCGCTCTATCATGGGGTGGGAGAGATCCACTGCCGTGATGCGGCAGCCGGGCTGGGCAACATGGCGACGCATCGCCTGGGTGGCGGCACCCAGGGAGCAGCCGAGATCGTAGAGTCGGCTCTCGGGCTGGGCGTAGCGGGCGGCCATCATGCCGATGGCGGAGATGATGTTGCTGTAACCCGGCACCGAGCGCTGGATCATGTCGGGAAAGACATCGACGACCTGTTCGTCAAAGCAAAAATCCCCCAATCGGGCGATGGGGGCGGCAAAAATCTGATCGTGCATGCTGGCGCAACCTGACAGCCGGTGCGCGAACCGACTGTTTTGTTCAATTGAATCGTTGGGTGACACCCGTCCGGGTCGTGTCGTCACCGGTTCACGAACGGGGTGGCGGGCCTTGAGATCCATCGGGCCGCTTCCGTTCGCAATGGACCATCATCCTGGTCCTTTTGATGGGCTGCGCCCTGGGCGACAAGCGGTTGTCGTCAAGGGGCGTCGGGGCCCTGTTACCGGAGCCGGATGCTCGCCTGCAATCAAGTGCGATGGGCGGGCAGACCGGGTCCTTGCATGGGGCGCTAGTGTAGAGGAAAGGCGGCCGTTTGTCTTGACGCCAAGCCCCGTCAGATCAGAAAAAAACGGCTTTTTTTCGCGCCGAAGCGGGGGCGGCGAAAGCGCCGCTCAAAAGGGCAGCACGCCCTGGCGCGCGCGATCGTTTTCCCCCGGCCAGGGGGCCATCTCCTGCCCCAGCAGGCGGGCCACCTGACGGGCCAGTTCGGGGGCCTGGGCGTTGTCTGCAGTATGTATAAAGATGTAGAGATCTTTTCCCTCCGCCAACCACTGACGCCAGTGAGGGAGCCAGCCTGGCAGGAAGGGGTGGTTGTCCTCGGGATGTGGCAGGCCGATGAGCCGCACCACGGGGGCGTTGGCGGTGGCCAGCAGGTGCACCGGCAGCCTCGGCTTCTTGCCCTGGGCATCGCTCATGGCCGCCGAGGTGGCGGGCACCGAGAAGAGCGGCCGGCTGTCGAGCATGATGCGGTTGATGCCTCTCTCCATCAACAGCCGGTTCAACTGCCGCTCCGCCTCGCCCTTGGCGAAGAAATCGGGGTGGCGCACCTCGAGGGCATAGTTAAATTGTGTCGGCAGCCGTTCGAAGAAGGCCGCCAGGCGAGGAAGACCGTCGGGTCCGAAGCGGGCGGGCAGCTGCAGCTTGAGCAGCCCCAGCTTGTCATGCAGGGGGGTCAGCAGGCGGATAAAGTCGCTCACTTGTTTGTCGGCGCTCACCAGATCGCTCTGGTGACTGATGGTTTGCGGAAACTTGAAGCTGAAACGAAAGCTAGCTGGCACCGCATCGGCCCAGCGCCGGACCGTATCGGGGGTCGGCGAGGCGTAGAAGGTGGTATTGCCTTCCACCGTGTTGAAGACCCGGGCATAGTGGGCGAGGTGCTCGGCGGGCTTGGCACCCACCCCCAGCAAGTGACCGGGCCAGGCCGGGTGCGACCATTGTGGCAGGCCCAAAAAGAGGCTCATGAGGGATCCTGTCTGCGGGTTTGTCTCGATTTTCCCCTTTTTTTGCCCCGGGATGTAAAAAACAGGGCAAAGGAGGCTGCTGGCCATTTTACCCAAATGGGGGTTTTCCTCTATAATGCCAGCCCTTTTGTTTGCCAATTTGTTGTGACTCACGCCGCTGTACGCATATTGTGACGACGGCAGCGGCCATGATGCGGCCAAACAACAATCGCTTGCCGATGCCCTCCGCCCGACAACCCGGCCGCTTGTCAGCCGCCTCTGGTCGAGCCGATATCGGCGGCAGGTGTCCGATCCCGGCGGTCGGACGGTACGAGACAGATTTCAAACCGGGCAAGAAGCAGGATCTGGCCAGCTGTGAGACAGACGGTGCTTGCCAGTCGTGCCCGGCGACCCAGGTTAACCGTCTCTCTACAATTTCGAAGGAAGAAGTCCATGCGCTCTATCTATTGCGGACAGGTCAATGAGGCCCATGCAGGGCAGACCATTACATTGTGCGGTTGGGTCCATCGTCGTCGCGATCTGGGCGGCCTCATCTTTATCGACATGCGTGACCGCGAGGGCATCGTCCAGGTGTTCTTCGATCCGGACAAACCGGACGCCTTCGCCCTGGCCTCCGAACTGCGCGGCGAGTTCTGCATTCAGGTCTCCGGCGTGGTGCGCACCCGTCCCGACTCCCAGCGCAACAGCGACATGGCCACCGGCGCCATTGAGGTGTTCGCCCACG
This sequence comes from Aeromonas sp. R5-3, assembly GCF_040908225.1. Lineage (NCBI taxonomy): Bacteria > Pseudomonadati > Pseudomonadota > Gammaproteobacteria > Aeromonadales > Aeromonadaceae > Aeromonas > Aeromonas sp. R5-3. The sequence continues at coordinate 119,295 of NZ_JBFODH010000002.1, forward strand.
AGCTCACCATCATCAACCGTGCCGAGCCGCTGCCGCTGGACTTCAACCAGGTCAACAGCGAAGAGGTGAGCCTCAAGTATCGCTACCTGGATCTGCGTCGCCCCGAGATGGCCAAGTACCTGAAGACCCGCGCCAAGGCCAGTGCCTTCGTGCGCCGCTTCATGGACGAGCACGGCTTCCTCGACATCGAGACCCCGATGCTGACCAAGGCCACCCCGGAAGGGGCCCGTGACTACCTGGTGCCGAGCCGCGTGCACAAGGGCAAGTTCTACGCTCTGCCGCAGTCCCCGCAGCTGTTCAAGCAGCTGCTGATGATGTCCGGCTTCGACCGTTACTACCAGATCGTCAAGTGCTTCCGTGACGAAGACCTGCGTGCCGACCGCCAGCCGGAATTCACCCAGATCGACGTGGAGACCTCCTTCATGACCGCGCCGCAGGTGCGTGAAATCATGGAAGAGATGATCCGCAAACTGTGGCTGCACATCCTGAACGTGGATCTGGGCGACTTCCCGATCATGACCTTCGACGAAGCCATGCGCCGCTACGGCTCCGACAAGCCGGACCTGCGTCTGCCGATGGAGCTGGTGGATGTGGCTGATCTGCTGACCGCGGTCGAGTTCGCCGTGTTCGCCGGCCCCGCCAACGATCCGAAAGGCCGCGTGGCTGCCCTGAAAGTACCAGGCGGCGCCGAGCTCTCTCGCAAGCAGATCGACGAGTACACCAAGTTTGTCGGCATCTATGGTGCCAAGGGCCTGGCCTGGATGAAGGTCAACGAAGCGGCCAACGGTATCGAAGGCGTGCAGTCCCCGGTGGCCAAGTTCCTCTCCGACGCCATCGTGCGCGAGATCCTGGCCCGTACCGGCGCAGCTGACGGCGACATCATCTTCTTCGGCGCCGACTCCAAGAAAGTGGTGTGCGATGCCATGGGCGCCCTGCGCCTGAAAGTGGGCCGCGATCTGGGCCTGCTGGAGAACAGCTGGAAGCCGCTGTGGGTCATCGACTTCCCGATGTTCGAGGAAGATGGCGAAGGCGGTCTGGCCGCCATGCACCACCCGTTCACTGCGCCGAGCGGCCTGAGCCCGGAGCAGCTGAAAGCCAACCCGGTAGGCGCTTACGCCAACGCCTACGACATGGTGATCAACGGCTACGAAGTGGGTGGCGGTTCAGTGCGTATCCACAACAGCGAGATGCAGTCCACCGTGTTCGACATCCTGGGGATCACCCCGGCCGAGCAGCGCCTGAAGTTCGGCTTCCTGCTGGATGCCCTCAAATACGGTACCCCGCCGCACGCCGGCCTGGCCTTCGGCCTGGACCGTCTCAGCATGCTGCTGACCGGTACCGAGAACATTCGGGACGTGATTGCCTTCCCGAAAACCACGGCGGCCGCCTGTCTGATGACCGACGCCCCCAGTTTTGCCAACCCGACCCAGCTGGGCGAGCTGGCGATTGCGACCACCGTCAAGGGTGACGAATAAGCCTTTAACGGCAACCAGGGCCGCAGCAATGCGGCCTTTCCCGTTTCCCCGGGTAGTCGCAACCTGTGTTACTGAAATTTCAAACTATAACGGAGAGTCCCTATGGCAGGTCACAGTAAATGGGCCAACATCAAACACCGCAAGGCGGCGCAAGACGCCAAGCGCGGCAAGATCTTCACCAAGCTGATCCGCGAAATCACCACCTCCGCGCGTCTCGGTGATGCCGACCCGGCCAACAACCCGCGCCTGCGTGCGGCGGTGGCGGCGGCCCTGACCAGCAACATGACCCGTGACACCATCAACCGTGCCATCGCCCGTGGGGCCGGCGGTGGTGACGGCGAGCAGCTCGAAACCATCGTCTACGAAGGTTACGGCCCGGCCGGCTCCGCCGTCATGGTGGAGTGCCTGACCGACAACCGCAACCGCACCGTGGCCGAAGTGCGTCACGCCTTCAGCAAGTGCGGCGGCAACCTGGGTACCGATGGCTCCGTGGCCTACCTGTTCACCAAGAAGGGTGTACTGACCTTCGTGGGCGCCGATGAAGATGCCCTGATGGACGCCGCTCTGGAAGCCGGTGCCGACGACGTGGTGACCGAAGAAGATGGCACCATCGAGGTGTACACCACCCCGAACGACTTCGGCACCGTGCTGGACGGTCTGGAAGCCGCCGGGTTCAAGCCCGAGAGCGCCGAAGTGACCATGATCCCCTCCACCGAAGCGGAGCTGGATGCCGAGACCGCGCCCAAGCTGATGCGCCTCATCGACATGCTGGAAGATCTGGACGACGTGCAGGAGGTGTACCACAACGGTTCCATCTCCGACGAAGTTGCCGCCACCCTGTAATCAGGTCGGCAGTACTCCTCGAAACGGCAGCCTTGGCTGCCGTTTTTTTTCATCCGTATAACCCGCATCGACCCGCCCTTCGGCCAGAACAGGCCCCGCCTTAATTCTCCCTTAAGTTTGGCTTTCTACCCTGCCTGCGTCCCGGGGCCCTCGCGCCCACGGCCGGTCTGCACCTCGGGAAGAGGGCGCCGGCGCGGAAGATCCAAAGAGGGGCTGTTGCCAAGCCCCCTGTCTTGTCTGGTTTGTCGGAGTATCGTTATGCGTATCACCTTGGGTGTGATGAAGGTGAATCTGTTGTTGGTGCTGCTGTTTGCACTGCTCTTCAACTGGCCCATTTTCCTCCACTTCTACACCATTCTTACCAAGCTGGAACACGTCAAGGCGGGCTTCGTCGTCTCGATCCCCTTCGTGCTGCTGGCCGCGCTCAATGCGGTGTTCCTGCCCTTTACCTTTCGCTATCTGCTCAAGCCCTTCTTCGTGATGCTGATCCTGATGGGATCCGTGGTCAGCTACGCCATGCTGAAATACGGGGTCATCTTCGACGTGAGCATGGTGCAGAACATCGTCGAGACCAACAGCGGGGAGGCAGCCTCCTACCTCAATGGTTCCGTGTTGCTCTGGTTCGCGCTGACCGGCCTGCTGCCGGCCTTGGCCCTGCTGTGGGTGAAGATTGACTATCCCCGTCCCTGGTACAAGGGGCTGGGCCTGCGGCTCGGCTCCATCGCCCTCTCCTTGCTGCTTCTGGTGGGGGTGGCCGCCCTCTATTACCAGGATTACGCCTCGGTCGGGCGCAACAACAAGTCCCTCGGCAAGGAGATAGTGCCCGCCAACTATGTGCACGGCCTCTATCGTTACGCCACCGACATCCTGTTCGCCACCCCGATCCCGTATCAGCAGCTGGGCACGGACGCCAGGGTGGTGGGGCAGGGCAGCAAGCCGACCCTGATGTTCCTGGTGGTGGGGGAGACGGCGCGCAGCCAGAACTACTCCCTCAACGGTTACGGCAAGGCCACCAACAGCTTCACCGCGAGAGAAGCGGGCATGGTCTCGTTTCGCAACGTGCGCTCCTGCGGCACCGCCACCGCGGTCTCGGTGCCCTGCATGTTCTCCAACCTGACGCGACGCGGCTATGACGACACCCTGGCCCAGTCCCGCGACGGCATGCTGGATGTGCTGCAGCACGCCGGCGTCTCCGTGCTGTGGAAGGAGAACGACGGCGGCTGCAAGGGGGTGTGCAAGAACGTGCCCACCATCGAGATCGAGGCCAAGGATTTTCCCCAGTACTGCCAGAAGGGATCCTGCTACGACGAGGTGATGCTGGAGGGGCTGGATCGGCAGATCGCACAGATGAAGGGCAACAAGCTGGTGGCCTTCCACCTGATGGGCAGCCACGGCCCGACCTACTATCGCCGCTATCCCGCCAGTGAACGGACCTTCGTGCCGGACTGCCCGCGCAGCGACATCGAAAACTGCACCAATGAAGAGCTGGTCAACACCTACGACAATACCATCCGCTACACCGACAAGGTGGTGGCCCGTCTCATCGACAAGCTCAAGACTCTGGAGCAGGATTACAACGTGGGGCTGGTCTATCTGTCGGATCACGGCGAATCCCTCGGAGCCATGGGGCTCTACCTGCACGGCACCCCCTACAAGTTCGCGCCGGACGATCAGACCAGGGTGCCGCTGATGACCTGGTTCTCCCCCCAGTTGCAGGCCGACCGCAAGCTGGACCTGGATTGTCTGCAGCAGGAGGCGGCCGGCAAGCGCTTCTCCCACGACAACCTGTTCCACTCTATGCTCGGGATCATGGATGTGCAGACCCAGGTCTACAACGGCGCGCTGGATCTGTTCAAGCCGTGCCGGGCGGGGTGAATGGGCCAAAACGGTTGAGCGGCACGACAACCTGTTGCCCCGCGCCATGTTGGGGATCATGGATGTGCAGACCCAGGTCTACAACGGCGCGCTGGATCTGTTCAAGCCGTGCCGGGCGGGGTGAATGGGCCAGAAAGGTTGAGCGGCACGACAACCTGTTGCCCCGCGCCATGCTAGGGATCATGGATGTGCAGACTCAGGTCTATAACGGTGCGCTGGATCTGTTCAAGCCGTGCCGGGCGGTGTGAACCGGCGAAAGCGACCAATAAAAAAACGGCAGCCACTGGCTGCCGTTGTTGTTTCGCAAGGCCTCGGCCCTACTTCTGCTCCATGATGATCTGCAGCAGGTCTCCCTCCAGCAGGGCCCGCTTCACCAGGGCGAAACCACCGACGGTGGGCTGATTCTGGAAGCGTGCCTTCACGATGGGCAGGCCACGGTGGAAGCTCGGCAGCGACTGGTGCTCCACGCAGCGGCGGATGGCCGGGAACAGGATCTCTTCGGCGGCGGTGATTTCGCCGGCGATCAGCACCTTCTGCGGGTTGAACAGGTTGACCGTGATGGCCACCGCCCGTCCCAGATGCTCACCCACGTTCTCGATCACGCTGCGGGCCAGCTCGTCACCGGCCATGGCCGCCTTGCACACCTCCTGGATGGTGATGTGCTTCTCCTGCAGCGAGCTCAGGTGGCCGCGGCTGATGAGCTCCTTCACCTTGTCGACGATGGCCTCGTTGGAGGCGATGGTCTCCAGGCAGCCGAAGTTGCCGCAGTGGCAGCGCTTGCCGAGCGGCTCGACCTGGATGTGGCCGATCTCGCCGACGTTGCGGTTCTGACCGAGGAACACCTTGCCCTTGGTGATGATGCCAGAACCCGCCCCCTGATGGACGCTCACCAGAATGGAGTCCATGCAGTCGCGGGACTCGCCGAAGAAGTGTTCGGCCAGTGCCAGCGAGCGGGTGTCGTTACCCACGTAGCAGGGCAGGTTGAAGTGGTTTTCCAACAGCTTGGCCAGCGCCAGATTGCGGATCTGGTACTTGGGGGTGTAGATGACCATGCCCGATTCCGGATTGACCAGGCCCGGCATGGTCAGCGCTATGCTGATGAGGTTGCGGCTGCGATCCTGCTGGGAGTCGATGAAGGCACCGATCTCCCGCAGCAGCATGTCGACCACCGGTTGTTGCTCGATCTCGGTCACCTGGGTGACATGCTGGTCGAGCTCCTTGCCGTCGAGATCATAGAGACTCAGCTGCAGGTAACCGCGACCCAGCTTGGCGGACACAAACTGGAAGCGATGCTTGATGGTGGTCAGGGAGATGGCGCGCCGTCCACCGGTGGAGGCTTGCGGCGAGGTCTCCTTGATCAGGCCATGCTCGATCAGTTGCCGGGTGATCTTGGTCACGCTGGCCGGGGCCAGCTGACTCAACTCGGCAATTTTGACCCGCGAGATGGGCCCCTGCAGGTCGATGAGCCGATACACGGCTGCACTGTTGACCTGCTTGATAAGATCTACGTTTGCTATTTGTCCGCCAGTCATAGTGTCACTGTGTTGTGTAGTGTCCGTTAACCACGGTCCCGCAGACCGTGAAGGCCTGATCAAAGACAGTCAGGTTGGCTATTTTTCCGACCTGGATACTACCGAGACGTGAGTCCCATCCAATGGCGCGTGCAGGGTAAAGGGTGGCCATTCTCAGTGCTTCATCGAGCGGTAATCCGACCTGTTTGACCAGATTTTCCACCCCCTCGATCATGGTGAGGGCAGAGCCGCCGAGTGTACCATTCTCGTCGACGCACTGACCATCGCGGAAATAGACGGTTGCGCCACAAAAATCAAACTTCTCAAAGCCTTCCGGTGCCCCTGCCGGCGCGGTCGCGTCGGTGACCAGCACCAGCCGTTCCCCCAGCATCTTGTGCGCGAGGCGCACGTTGGCCCAGTGCACGTGATGGCCGTCGACGATGACGCCGGCGTAGACATCCTTGCGATCATAGATGGCACCCACCACGCCCGGCTCGCGGCCGTTCAGGGTCGGGGTCATGGCGTTGTAGAGGTGGGTGGCGAAGCGAATGCCGCTGTCGAACCCGGCCATCGCCTGGTCATAGTTGGCGGCGGTGTGGCCGGCGGAGACCAGAATACCGGCCTCCACCAGGCGGCGGATGTGCTCGGGCTTGTTGCGCTCCGGCGCCAGAGTGATCTTGGCGATGGCATCCGCGTTGGCGCAGAAGAAGTCGATCATCTCGTCGGCGGGCTGGCGGATCTGCTCGGCCGGGTGGATCCCCTTGCGCTTGAGGTTGGTGTAGGGGCCTTCCAGGTGCACGCCAAGGACTTCGTTGGGGTGTGCCGCCATGTAGTCGCGGGTGACGGCGACGGCCTGCTTCATGTCCGCATCCGGACTGGTGATCAGGGTCGGCAGGAAGCTGGTGGTACCGGATTTCAGATTGGCGGCCTGCATGGTCGCCAGGGTCTCGGTGGTGATGTGGCCGTTGAACATGACGCCGCCGCAGCCGTTGAGCTGCACGTCGATGAAGCCGGGGCTGAGGTTGGCACCCTTGAGGTCAATCTGTTCGATGCCGGCTGGCAGTTCGGCCTGATGGGAGATGGCGACAATCTGGTCGCCCTCGATCACCACCCCGTAACCGGTCAGCACGCAGCTGCCGGTGTAGAGGGTGCAGTTGGTCAATGCGTACATGGTGACTCCTTACAGACGGCCGATGTTGGCGGCTTCGAGCTGCTGGAAGTAGCGTACCGTCTTGACCTTGAGCTCCATGGTGGAGGGCTCGTCACACACCATCATTCCCTTCGGATGCAGCTGCAGGGTGGAGATGGTCCACATGTGGTTGACGCTGCCTTCCACCGCGGCCTGCAGGGCCTGCGCCTTGCCGTGACCGGTCACCAGGATCATGATCTCCTCGGCATCCATCAAGGTGCCGACGCCCACGGTCAGCGCCAGCTTGGGCACCTGCTCCATGTCGCCGCCAAAGAAGCGGGAGTTGGCGATGCGGGTGTCTTCGGTCAGGGTCTTGACCCGGGTGCGGGAGGCCAGGGATGAGGCCGGCTCGTTGAATGCGATGTGGCCGTCGTTGCCGACTCCGCCCATGAACAGGTGGATCTTGCCGTAGGACTTGATTTTGTCTTCGTAGCGCTTGCACTCGGCCACCAGATCCGGCGCGTTGCCGTTGAGGATGTTGATGTTCTCGGGGCGAATGTCGATGTGGCTGAAGAAGTTGTTGTGCATGAAGCTGTGGTAGCTCTCGGGGTGGTCTTCCGGCAGGCCGACGTACTCGTCCATGTTGAAGGTGACCACGTTCTGGAAGCTCACCTCACCGGCTTTATGCAGTTCAATCAGGCGCTTGTAGGTGTTGAGCGGAGTGCCGCCAGTGGGCAGGCCCAGTACGAAGGGGCGATCGGCAGTGGGTTTGAACGCATTGATACGGTCAACGATGTAACGGGCGGACCACAGCCCCACTTGGCTGGCAGATTTCAACGGGATCAGGCGCATTGTAGATACCTCTGTACGGGTTGCGGCCGGGATGTCGGCGGCAAGAAGAGCGGGACGGATTTAAGTTGTTTTATAGCGTAAATAAAGATTGCGAACTAAGCCACATCTATCCGCCACCTTTATCTCGTTTGGGTGATAATGATCACGATTACAGGTTTATTAATTTGCGCAGCGAAATAAAAGCCCTAGACTGCCAATCAAGCCTTGATGGCTTATGCGTCAAACGTGATAAGCACTTAATTTCTAGAAAAACATTAACTAAGGAGAGGAACCGTGAACATTCTCGGTTATTTGCAAAAGATCGGCCGGGCCCTGATGGTGCCGGTAGCGGTATTGCCTGCCGCCGCGATCCTGATGGGGGTTGGCTACTGGATTGACCCGAATGGTTGGGGTGGTGACAGTGCGCTGGCCGCCTTTCTGATCAAGGCGGGTTCCGCCATCATCGACAAGATGGCCATCCTGTTCGCCGTGGGTGTTGCCTATGGCATGTCCAAAGACAAAGACGGTTCTGCCGCGCTGGCCGGTCTGGTCGGTTATCTGGTGGTGACCACCTTGCTGAGCCCGGGCGCGGTATCACAAATCCAGCAGATCCCGCTGGACCAAGTGCCTGCTGCGTTTGGCAAGATTGAGAACCAGTTCATCGGTATCTTGACCGGTGTGATCGCGGCCGAGCTCTACAACCGCTTCAGCAGTGTGGAACTGCACAAGGCGCTGGCCTTCTTCTCCGGCCGTCGTTTGGTGCCGATTGTGACCTCCGTGGTGATGATCGTGGTCGCCTTCGTCCTGATGGCCGTCTGGCCGGTCATTTACGGTGGTCTGGTGAGCTTTGGTGAATCCATCGTCAACCTGGGTTCCACCGGCGCCGGTATCTACGCCTTCTTCAACCGTCTGCTGATCCCGATTGGTCTGCACCACGCCCTGAACTCCGTGTTCTGGTTCGACGTGGCCGGCATCAACGACATCCCGAACTTCCTGGGCGGTCAATCCTCCATCGACGCCGGCAAGGCTGTCGTGGGTGTGACCGGCATGTATCAGGCCGGCTTCTTCCCCATCATGATGTTCGGTCTGCCGGGCGCCGCACTGGCCATCTACCACTCTGCCAAGAAAGAGAACAAGGACAAGGTTGCGTCCATCATGATCGCCGCCGCCTTTGCCTCCTTCTTCACCGGGGTGACCGAGCCGCTCGAGTTCTCCTTCATGTTCGTGGCGCCGGTACTGTACGTCATCCACGCGTTCCTGACCGGTATCTCCGTGTTCATCGCCGCCTCCATGCACTGGATGGCTGGTTTCGGCTTCAGTGCTGGCCTGGTGGATATGGTGCTCTCCAGCCGCAACCCCCTGGCGACCAACTGGTACATGCTGATCCCGCAGGGTCTGGTGTTCTTCGGCCTCTACTACGTGGTCTTCCGCGCAGTCATTGCCAAACTGGGTCTGAAAACCCCGGGTCGTGAAGATGACGAAGCGGTACCGGCACAGGCTCAAACCACTGACCGCACCGAGCTGGCCAAGCAATACCTGGAAGTGTTGGGCGGCCAGGAGAACCTGGTGACCATCGATGCCTGCATCACCCGTCTGCGTCTGACCCTGAAAGATCGCAGCATCGTTGACGAGCGCAAGCTCAAAGCCCTGGGCGCGGCCGGTGTGGTCAAGCTCGGTGAGCAGAACCTGCAGGTGATTCTGGGCCCATTGGCCGAAATCATTGCCGGTGAGATGAAGGCCCTGCGTTAATCGGGCGCCAAGCTCGCCTCAAGTCTAAGTCCATTGTTGACATAACTAAGGGCCCCGCCTCGGGGCCCAATATAAAAAAGCCAAGAAAATCCAACCTTTACTTCAAATGAGAGCAGCAGTTATGAACTTGAAACATTCTCTGTTAGCCATTGCCATGTCTACCGTTTTCGCCGGTCCGGCACTTGCAGCCGATGCCGCCAAGCAAGCCGTGGTCGACGCCCTCGCCAACAACCTCGTCGTCAAGTACGAAGTCGTCACCAACGACGGTGCCGGCGCCGGCCTCGACTGCCAGGCGCTGGGCTCCGAGTGGGCGAGCTGCGGCGTTGCCAAGCTGCACCTGACCAACACCGGTGCTGACGTCACCTCCAAAGACTGGAGCATCTATGTCTCCTCCATCCGTCGCATCCAGCGGGTGGACAACGACCAGTTCACCATCACCCACCTGACCGGCGACCTTTATCGTTTGACGCCGACCGAGAAGTTCCAGGGCTTTGCCAAGGATGCCACGGTCGAAGTGCCGCTGGTGGTGGAGTACTGGGTATTGTTCGAATCTGACATCATGCCGAACTGGTATGTCGCCAGCGAAGGGGCCGAGCCGAAAGTGCTGACCAGCATGAGCAACATCGACGATGCCACCACCTACGAGAAGCCGATGCCGGCCGACGGCTGGAAGCGCACCAAGGATGACAACAACATCCTGATGAACAGCGAAACCCGTTTCGCCGCCAACCAGACCAGCAGCTTGCTGCCGGCTGGCAAGGTCGACAACCAGATCCTGCCGACCCCGATGAAGCAGGTAGTGAAAGCCGGCCCGCAGGTCGACTTCTCCACCATCAAGCTCAATGCCCTCGACCTGCCGAGCGATCGCGCCGAAGCCCTGAAGGCTCAACTGACCAAGCTGGGTGTTACCCTCTCCGACACCGGCTACCCAGTGACCATCAAGCTCGGCAGCAAGCTCAAGCAGACCGAAGGCTACGACATGACCATCGGCAAGAAGGGTACCGTCATTCAGGGGCACGACATCGAAGGTGCCTTCTGGGGTGCCCAGTCCCTGATTTCCCTCTTGGGAGTCAACGACAAGCTGGTGAGCCAGATGCACGTCGAGGATGCCCCGCGCTTTGAATACCGCGGCATGCAGACCGACGTGGCCCGTCACTTCAGAAGCCCCGAGACCCTGAAGAAGCTGGTGGATCAGATGTCCGCCATGAAGCTCAACGTGCTGCACCTTGGCCTGACCAACGATGAAGGCTGGCGTCTGGAGATCCCGGGCCTGCCGGAGCTGACCGACGTCGGCAGCCAGCGTTGCCACGACGAGTCCGAAACCAAGTGCCTGATGCCGCAGCTGGGCTCAGGCCCGACCAGCGACAACCAGGGTTCCGGTTTCTACAGCAAGGCCGACTACATCGACCTGGTGCGCTATGCCAAGGCCCGCGGCGTGACCGTGATCCCCGAGATCAACATGCCGGCCCACGCCCGTGCCGCCGTGGTCTCCATGGAAGCGCGCTACAAGCGCCTGATGGCTGAAGGTAAAGAGGCCGAGGCGAACCAGTTCCGTCTGACCGACCCGGCCGATACCTCCAACGTCACCTCGGTGCAGTTCTACGACAAGATGTCCTTCATCAACCCCTGCCAGCCGGGCGCCGCCACCTTTGTGGCCAAGGTGATGGACGAAGTGGCCCAGATGCACCAGGCCGCCGGTCAACCGCTGACTGCCTGGCACTACGGTGGTGACGAGGCGAAGAACATCATGCAGGGCGGTGGTTACCAGGATCCTGCCGTCACCAAGAAAGAAGATCTGGTGGCCTGGAAGGGCAACGTCGACTCCAGCAAGCAGGACAAGCCGTTCGGCAAGTCCCCCATGTGCCAGAAGATGGTGGATGAGGGCAAGATCAAGGACGTGGCCGAGCTGCCGGTCTACTTCGCCAAGGAAGTGAGCGAGATGGTCAAGGGCCATGGCTTCTCCACCCTGCAGGCGTGGGAAGATGGTCTCAAGTACGCCACGGATGCCAGCGTGTTCGCCACCGACAAGACCCGGGTCAACTTCTGGGAAACCCTCTACTGGGGTGGCTTCAACGAAGCGATGAAGTGGGCGCACAAGGGCTATGAGGTGGTGCTCTCCAACCCGGATTACCTCTACTTCGACTTCCCGAACGAGGTACACCCGGCCGAGCGCGGCTACTACTGGGCCACCCGCTTCAACGACACCCGCAAGGTGTTTGCCTTCGCCCCGGAAAACCTGCCGCAGAACGCCGAGACCTCGGTTGACCGCGACGGCAACGCCTTCGTGGCCAAGGGTGACCAGGATCCGGTCAAGTTCAAGGGGATCTCCGGTCAGCAGTGGAGTGAAACCGTGCGTACCGACGCGCAATACGAGTACATGGTCTACCCGCGTATCTTCTCCATGGCCGAGCGTGCCTGGCACAAGGGCGGCTTCGAGCTGGACTACGTGAAGAACCGCGAGTTCTCCGGTACCACCAAGTTCGTCAACAAGGCCACCCTGAACAAGGAGTGGAACCAGTTCGCCAACGTGCTGGGTCAGCGCGTGCTGCCGAAACTGGACCAGGCCGGGGTGGAATACCGCCTCTCCGTACCGGGTGCCAAGGTGGTGAACGGCGTGCTGGAAGCGAACGTGGATCTGCCGGGTCTGCCCATCCAGTACAGCCTGGATGGCAAGAGCTGGAGCGCCTACGACGCTGCCGCCAAGCCGACCGTGGATGGCAAGGTCTACCTGCGTACCACCAGCTTCGATGGCAAGCGCACCAGCCGCGTCACCGAGCTGAACTGATAGTCCTCAATCCATAACGCAAGGTGGGTCGCAAGACCCGCCTTTCCCAAGGACGATGGCCATCGGGCTTGGGAAAGGTTGACTGTGCGTGTGAGCCTTTGTTGTGTGTGTATTGTCTGTTTTTGTTTTTCATCACCTTGAACCCCGCCTCGTGCGGGGTCTTTTTTTCGCCAGTCAGTCAAACCGGCCACCAGTGCGGGGCGTTTTGCGGCGCCAGTACCCCGAAACGGGCAAATTCAGGTTGAGACAGGGCGCGTAATGAGGGATCATATCCGGCTTGACGGCGGGGGGATGAGGGTGCCAGCCGGCACAACTTCCGCCAGTGACGCATTTTTGAGGTGAGCCATGAGTCAGGCGAACAGCCCAACTAACTTTATTCGTCAGATCATTGATGAAGATCTGGCCAGCGGTAAGCACAAGAGCGTGCATACCCGTTTTCCGCCCGAGCCGAACGGTTATCTCCATATCGGTCACGCCAAGTCCATCTGCCTGAACTTCGGCATCGCCCGCGACTACCAGGGCCAGTGCAACCTGCGCTTCGACGACACCAACCCGGTGAAGGAAGATATCGAGTACGTTGAGTCCATCAAGCAGGACGTGCAGTGGCTCGGCTTCCAGTGGAACGGCGAGATCTGCTACTCCTCCGACTATTTCGACAAGCTGCACGGCTATGCCATCGAGCTCATCGAGAAGGGGCTGGCCTACGTGGACGAGCTCTCTGCCGAGCAGATGCGCGAATACCGCGGTACCCTGACCGCGCCGGGCAAAAACAGCCCGTTCCGCGATCGCAGCGTGGAAGAGAACCTGGCCCTGTTCGAGAAGATGAAGAACGGTGAGTTTGCCGAAGGCACCGCCTGCCTGCGTGCCAAGATCGACATGGCTTCCCCTTTCATGGTGATGCGTGACCCCGTCATCTATCGCATCAAGTTTGCCCACCACCACCAGACCGGTGACAAGTGGTGCATCTACCCGATGTATGACTTCACTCACTGCATCTCGGACGCCCTGGAAGGGATCACCCACTCCATCTGTACGCTGGAGTTCCAGGACAACCGTCGCCTGTACGACTGGGTGCTGGACAACATCACCATCGACTGCCACCCGCGTCAGTACGAGTTCTCTCGTCTGAACCTCGAATACACCGTCATGTCCAAGCGCAAGCTGAACCTGCTGGTGACTGAGAAGCACGTGGACGGTTGGGACGATCCGCGCATGCTGACCGTCTCCGGCCTGCGCCGCCGCGGCTACACCTCGGCCTCCATCCGCGAGTTCTGCAAGCGCATCGGCGTCACCAAGCAGGACAACATCGTCGAGATGAGCATGCTGGAAGCCTGCATCCGCGAAGATCTCAACGAGAATGCCCCGCGTGCCATGGCCGTGCTGCATCCGGTCAAGGTGGTCATCGAGAACCTGGCCGCCGATGAAGTGCTGACTGCCCCGGCGCACCCGAGCAATGCCGAGATGGGTACCCGCACGCTTCCCTTCACCCGCGAGATCCTCATCGATGAAGCGGACTTCAAAGAAGAAGCCAACAAGCAGTTCAAGCGTCTGGTACTGGGCAAGGAAGTGCGCCTGCGCAACGCCTATGTCATCAAGGCTGAGCGGGTCGAGAAGGATGCTGACGGCAAGGTCACCTGCATCTACTGCTCTTACGATCCCGAGACCTTGGGCAAGGATCCGGCGGACGGCCGCAAGGTGAAAGGGGTGATCCACTGGGTCAGCGCCACTCACTCCCTGCCGGCCGAAGTGCGCCTCTACGACCGCCTGTTCAAGGTGCCGAACCCGGGTGCCGAAGAGGACTTCGAAGCGGCCCTGAACCCGGAATCCCTGGTGATCATCGAGGGTGCCCGCGTGGAAGCTTCCCTCAAGGATGCCAAGCCGGAGCAGGCTTACCAGTTCGAGCGTGAAGGGTATTTCTGCGCCGACAACAAGCTCTCCAGCCCGGAGCACCTGGTGTTCAACCGCACCGTGGCCCTGCGCGACGTGTGGGGCAAGGCCGAGGCCTGATGAAGGAGGGCAGGGGAGGCCCTGCCCTTTCTTGTCCGGAATATAGGCATAAAAAAGCCAGCATCATGCTGGCTTTTTTATTGCGCGGGTTCTGCCAATCAATCGTCGTGCTTGCAGTCGCCGGCGGCGCAGTGGCCATAGAGATAGAGGCTGTGATTGGTCAGACGGATGTTGTGCTTCTTGGCGATCTCGGTCTGGCGCTGCTCGATCACCTCGTCGGAGAACTCGATCACCTTGCCGCAGTCGAGGCAGACCAGGTGGTCGTGGTGTTCCTGGGTGGCCAGCTCGAACACCGACTTGCCCCCTTCGAAGTGGTGACGGGTGACGATACCGGCATCATCAAACTGGTTGAGAACGCGGTAGACGGTAGCGAGACCAATCTCTTCACCCTGGTCGATCAGTCGTTTGTACAGATCTTCCGCACTGGTGTGCTGGCAGTCCGGCTGTTGCAGGATTTCCAGGATCTTGACACGGGGCAAGGTGATCTTGAGCCCGGCCTTTTTTAACGCTTGGTTGTTGTCTGCCATTTCTATTTATTCGCATTCTCGAAGGTGTGGTTATTCTGATTGACTGCCGCTGTAATGGCAACCACGAACTCGCTTGGCCTGTCATTATAGGTCGTAGCTCACCTAAAAATAAACCCAGTAATTCAAGGGCTTTAGCGCGATCGACCGCTTATCCACGAATTGTGCGGATTGTGACGGCGGCTTGCTCACCCGCCGAATGTTGATAAAATGTAACCTTCTTCACTCTGGTCGGATGAGATCCATGGATTGGCTTTTTGACAACGCGGCCTGGGTGCGCCGCGCCCTCAACGCCTGGCCCCCCTTCTGGGGCGCGGGCATCAAGATAGAGACATTGAGCGATGATTTTCGCTTCTGCCGGGTCACCCTCAAGTCCCGCTGGTGGAACAAGAATGCCAACCGCACCCAGTTTGGCGGCAGCATGTTTGCGATGACGGATCCCATCTATCCACTGATGCTGATGGGTTATTTCAAGAACCGCTACTACGTCTGGGACAAGGCGGGCAGCATCAACTACATCAAGCCGGGCAAGGGCAAGCTGGTGGCCGAATTCAACCTGACCGACGGCAAGCTGGCCGCCATAGTCGCGGCGACCGAAGGGGGAGACAAGCACTTCCCCGAGTTCGAGGTGACGGTACAGGATGGCCAGGGCGAGCTGGTGGCCCAGGTCAAGCGCACCCTCTATGTGCGGGCCAAGCCCGAACACAGGGGCGGCGAGAGCGCATGACCAGAAAACAACAAGGGCCCCGCGGGGCCCTTGTTGTCAGAGGTGCTGGCAAGCGTGGATCACTCCAGCTCGGCCAGGCACATCTCTTCATGCAGCTGTTTGCACCAGCCCTTGACGCGCTCGGCAGTCATCTCGGGTTGGCGATCTTCGTCGATGCCCAGACCCACGAAGTGCTTGTCGTCCACCAGCGCCTTGGAGGCTTCGAACTCGTAACCTGCGGTCGGCCAGTGGCCGATGACGATGGCGCCTTTGGCTTCGACGATGTCACGCAGGGTGCCCATGGCGTCGAGGAAGTACTCGGCATAATCTTCCTGATCGCCGCATCCGAAGATGGCGACCAGCTTGTTGGTGAAGTCGATCTCTTCCAGCTCGGGGAAGAAGTCGTCCCAGTCGGCCTGGGCTTCGCCATAGTACCAAGTCGGGATACCGAACATCAGCAGATCGAAGCTGTCGATGTCGGCCTTGCTGCTCTTGGCAATGTCACGGACTTCAATCAGTTGTTTGCCCAGTTCTTTCTGGATCATCTTGGCGACAGCTTCGGTATTACCGGTATCGCTGCCGAAAAACAGACCTACACTAGCCATAGTGTTTAGTTACCCGTATCTGGTGTTAATGCTTAACGGTCAGATTGCGATGCCTGCTGCATGTGCAGACTCAATCTGTTGCTTCAGGATAGATTGGATCAGCTCGGCTCGGCTGACGTTCTGTTGTAACGCAAGTTGGTTCAGGCGCTCCAGCAATTCGGCCTCCACCTTTAACTCTACCCGCTTCAGGCCGTTCTCTCGATCGCGCTTGAGCTGGTTGCGCTTGTTGATCTTGAGCTGGGTCTCGCGGGGGAGTGGGTTGGTCTTTGGCCTGCCGGGGCGCTTCTCGTTTGCGAACAGATCCAGTGTTGTTCGATCAGTTTGCTGTTTGGCCATACATCACAGATGGAAATAAGTTAGCCGATGCCTGAGCCTTCCCAGCCCAGTTCGATCAGCCCCTTGGCGACAAAACCTGCACAACCCAGGAAGAGTACCAACCAGACGATGAATCGGCCGAAACGGGGCACATTGCCACGTTTGAGCACGTCCTGAATGGCCAGGCCAATCAATACGAAAATGGCCACAAAGAATAACTTCAGGCCCAGACTCTCGATCAGGTCGATATGTTCACTTAGCATGGATTGCGCACACTCCTTATGACGGGCGCACTATATCACAAAGGATTTGAAACTGTTAACCGCCTGTCGACAGGAAATCCACAACCAGCTTGTTGAACAAAACCGGCTTTTCCGCGTGCAGCCAGTGACCGGTGCCGGCGATGACCCGGGCCTTGGCGGCGGGAAATTGGGCCATCACCGTCTCGGTATGCGCGGGCAGCATGTAGTCGGAATCCCCCCCCTTGATGAAGAGCGTAGGCCCGTCGAAACGGCTCTGTGGATCGGGCCAGCCCATGATGTTGGCGTAGTTGCGCTCAAGGGCCGGCACGTTGAAACGCCAGCCCCAACCCGACTCCCCCTTGGCGAAGGACTTGAGCAGGAACTGGCGCACGCCGGCGATCTCGACATGCTCGGCCAGGATGGCTTCCGCCTCGCCGCGGCTTTGCGGAGCGTGTTCGAGCGTGGCATTGAGGCCGGCAAACACGTTCTGGTGGCGGGCGTGAGGGTAGGCGACCGGCGCTATGTCGGCCACTACCAGCCTGGCGACGCGGGCTGGTGCCTGCTTGGCAACCTGCATGGCCACCTTGCCCCCCATGGAGTGGCCCACGAGCGCCACCTGTTCAAGCCCCAGCTGATCGAGCAGGGCGAGCAGATCGGCTGCCTGGGCCGGGTAGCTCATCTCGTCGGAGTGAAAGGAGGCGCCGTGGTTGCGCAGATCGACGCTGATGACCCGGTATTGTTCGCTCAGCGGGCGTGCCAGCAGGCCCAGGTTGTCCAGGCTGCCGAACAGCCCGTGGATCAGCACGACGGGTTGGCCCTGGCCCTGCTCCTTGAAGTTCAATAATGGGTTTTGTTGCAAAATGACACCTTGTCGGTCGTGAGTACGTTGCTCGCCATGATTTAACGCACTGGAAAGAAAAGGATTTCACTCATCACGGAGCAAAAAAGTGTGGTTTTTTTCCTAAAAAAAGCCAGCCAGATCGGCTATCAGTGCGACGGATCACACACTTGGGCCGCTATTATGCCGTATTCTCGATGAGATTCATGCACATCTGTCCGCCCCTTGCTTGGGCTGCCGGGTTTGCCTATGTATAATCGCCGCATCCGAATTTCGACGAGTCCAGCGCATCCCTATGAAAACCATCGAGCTTGATGACGATCTCTACTTCTATATCGCCAGCCAGACCCGGCACATCGGTGAGAGTGCCTCCGATATCCTGCGCCGCCTGCTGGAACAGCCCGCCCGCCAGGCCTCGCCGGTCGCAGCAGAGGTGACGGCGGCTCCCTCGCCCACCGTGGCCGACGCCATGGGGCTGGAAACGCTGCTCGATTCCGGCGAGCTGCAAAAAGAAGAGAAATCCATCAACCGCTTCATGCAGGTGCTCAGTACCCTCTACCGGGATGATCCGGTCGGGTTTACCCAGGCCACCGAAATCAAGGGGCGCAAGCGCGTCTATTTCTCGCGGGATCCCGATGCCCTGCGCGCCAGCGGCAGCACCACCAAGCCCAAGCAGGTGCCACAAACCCCGTTCTGGGTGATCACCAACACCAACACCAGTCGCAAACAGAACATGGTGGCCCAGCTGATGGCCAGCATGGGGTATGGCGACGAGGTGATTGCCCGGGTGTGCGGCGCAATCTAACGGTTCATCAGACTCTGGCCTTGCCGGGCAAGGCCGCCATCAAGCAAGGACAACGCCATGGCACAGCATTCCCACGCCGGTCAGCCGGCCCGTTTGAGCGACCTGACCAACATCCCCCGTCTGGTCAGCGCCTACTACCTCAACAAGCCGGACATGAGTCGTCCCGAGCAGCGGGTTGCCTTCGGCACCTCCGGCCACCGCGGCAGCGCCCTGCACAATGCCTTCACCGAATCCCACATCCTGGCGGTGACCCAGGCACTGGTGGAGTATCGCCAGCAGGCCGGCATCACGGGCCCGCTGTTTGTCGGCATGGATACCCATGCCCTCTCTGAATCCGCCTTTGCCAGTGCGGTGGAAGTGTTGGCGGCCAACGGCGTCGAGACCCGCATTCAGGCCGGCCTCGGCTTCACGCCGACCCCGGTCATCTCTCACGCCATCCTGCGCCACAATGCCAGCAAGCCTGCCGCGCGCGCCGACGGCGTGGTGATCACCCCGTCCCACAACCCGCCGGAAGACGGTGGCTTCAAGTACAACCCGCCCCACGGCGGCCCCGCCGAAGGGGAGATCACCAAGTGGGTGGAGGATCGTGCCAACGCGATTCTGGAAGCGGGTCTGGCCGGCGTGAAGCGGATGCCGTTCGCCGAGGCCCTCAAGAGCCCGTTTGTGGCCCTGCACGACTACGTCACTCCCTATGTGGATGACCTGAAGAACGTGCTGGACATGGATGCCATCAAGAACGCGGGCATCAAGATCGGTGTCGATCCGCTGGGTGGCTCCGGCGTCGCCTACTGGGACGTCATCGCCAAGACCTATGGTCTGAACATCGAGGTGGTGAACTACAAGGTCGACCCGACCTTCTCCTTCATGACCCTGGATAAAGACGGCAAGATCCGGATGGACTGCTCCAGCCCGTTCGCCATGGCCAGCCTGATTGCCCTCAAGGACAAGTTCGACATCGCCCTTGGCAACGACCCCGACTACGACCGTCACGGCATCGTCACCAAGTCGGGCCTGATGAACCCGAACCACTATCTGGCGGTGGCGATCCAGTATCTGTTTACCCACCGCACCGGCTGGTCTGCCGATGCAGCCGTCGGCAAGACGCTGGTCTCCTCTTCCATGATCGACCGGGTTGCCGGCGAGATTGGCCGCACCCTCAAAGAGGTGCCGGTCGGCTTCAAGTGGTTCGTGGATGGCCTCTACAGCGGTGAGTTCGGCTTTGGCGGCGAGGAGAGCGCGGGCGCCTCCTTCCTGTGCAAAGACGGCACCGTTTGGACCACCGACAAGGATGGCTTCATCCTGGCGCTGCTGGCAGCGGAAATTCTGGCGGTGACCGGCAAGGATCCGCAGGCTCACTACGATGCACTGGAAGCCAAGTTTGGTCGCTCCAGCTACCGCCGCATCGACGCCCCGGCCAACAGCGCCCAGAAAGCGGTGCTCTCCAAGCTGGATCCGGCGCTGGTGGAAGCCTCCACCCTGGCTGGTGAGCCCATCGTCGCCAAGCTGACCAAGGCGCCGGGCAACGATGCCGCCATCGGCGGCCTCAAGGTGGTGACCGAGAACGGCTGGTTCGCGGCGCGCCCCTCCGGCACCGAGTCCATCTACAAGATCTACATGGAGAGCTTCAAGGGCGAGGCGCACCTGGACCTCATCCAGCAGGAAGCCCAGCAGATCGTCTCCGCCGCTCTGGCCAAGGCCGGTGTCTGAGTTCGACTCATCCCCCGCGGAATGTGAAAGAGGAGCCTTGATGGCTCCTCTTTTTTATTGTGCTTTTTGTATTGTCCTTGAGCCGGCTTACGGCTTGCCGCACTGGCCGGTGCACGCCCGGCGGGCCTGCCAGCGCTTGAAGAAGGGGCGGGCCGGCAGCTTCATCAGAAACAGTGAGGCCAGGATCACCCCGATACCGAGCCATTGGCGAACATCCAGCGTCTCGCCCACCATCAGCACGCCACAAGAGACCGCCACCATGGGGTTGGTGAGGGCCAGCATGCCCATCACCTCCGGGCCGTGGCGCTTGAGCCCCCACAGCCAGGCCCAGTAGGCCAGCGCCGTGTTGAGCAGGATCAGCCAGAGCAGGCCGGGGGCGCTTGCCGGCTGCGGCAGCGGCATGGGGCCGGCCAGCCACCAGGCGAGCGGGATCAGCATCAGGCCACCCAGCAGCAGCTGCCAGGCGGTCAGCGCCAGCAGATCGCTGACCGGCCAGTGGCGCATCCAGCGGCTGGACTGGCCGATGAGCAGGGTGGCCAGCAGGGCGCAGGTCACGCCGACAGGATCCAGATTGGCGGAAGGGTTGAGCAGCAGCAAGACCCCGCCCAGTCCCATCAGGCCCAGCAACAGCCATTTCAGGGATGGCCTGACGCCATCCTGCAACCAGGCCAGCAACATCAAGACCAGCGGCAGGGTGGCACCCAAGGTGCCCGCCACGGCCCCGGGCAGTCGGAAGGCGGCCACGAACAGCAGGGCGAAGAAGGCGGCGATGTTGCAAAACGCCAGCAGGCTCTGCTTGCCCCAGGACAGGGGGGGCAGGCGCGGGTGCACCAGCAACAGGAGCAGGCCGGCTGGCAACGCCCGCCATACCGCCACCCAGTAGGGGGAGTAGTCGGTCAGGTAGAGGCTGACGACGACATAGGTGCTGCCCCAGAGCAGGGGGGCCAGCAGGGCGATCAGCATGGGCATGTGTTTGTCTCTTTATAAAGTATCTTTAAGTAAAGATAAATTAGCCTCAAATTGGTTTACCATCAAGTATCTCGATAAAAAGATAAGTGGCCGAAGATGGAATCAGATCATGTAGACCTGCTGCTGGCCCAGTGGGCCCGGCAGCGACCGGATCTCGACTGCTCTCCCATGGGCGTGCTGGGGCGGGTAGCGCGGATGGCGGCTATCGCCGGACGGGAGGTGAGCGAGGAGCTCAAGGAGTGCGGCCTGCTCGGCAGCGACTTCGACATTCTGGCGACCCTGCGCCGGGCCGGCGAACCGCTCACCCCGACCGTGCTCTATCAATCCGCCATGTTGAGCTCGGGGGCCATGACCGCCCGCCTCGACAAACTGGCAGAGCGAGGCTTGATCGAGCGTCAGGCCGCCCCGAGCGATCGGCGCAGCCTGCTGGTCTGCCTGACCGACGCGGGTCGGGAGTTGGTTGACCGGGCGGTGGAGCGGCACGTGGCCAACGAGCGGCGCCTGCTGGCCCCATTGACCCTGGCCGAGCAGGAGCAGCTGGCCGCCCTGCTCAAGCGCTGGCTGCTGGAAAACGAGTGAACCCCGCAGCCTGGTGAGCGGTCGTCATGCGTTCGCAGACAGGATGGCCTGCATCTGGGCCAGTACCGCGTTCACCTTGGCGGCGGGCGGATGGGTGCGGCCCAGTACGCGCAATCCCCACACCATGGTCATCAGCAAGGCGGCGGTGGCGTCGACGTCGCGCCCGGCGGCCAGCTCCCCTGCCGCCTGCGCCTGGCGCAGGGCTGCACTGACCCGCAGCTCGACCTCGGCGAGGTGGCTGCTGGCGGTCTCCTGAATGAGCGGGTGGTGGCGGCCGATCTCCAGCAAGGTGTTGACCAGCAGGCAGCCACGGTGTGCCTCGCTGGCGATGGCATCCCGGGCCACAGCATCGAGCAGGGCCTGCACGCCCGCCAGGGGGGAGGCAGCCGAGCCCAGGATCTGCTCGATCTGCGCCAGGCTCTGCGCCGAATAGCGCTGCAGCACCTCCATGAACAACCCCTCCTTGGAGCTGAAGGCGCCGTACAGGCTGCTGGGCTTGAGTCCCATCCGTTCGACCAGCGCGGCAATGCCGGTGTTGCTGAAGCCGGTATCCCAGAAGGCGTTGAGGGCGATTTCCAGTACCTGTTCTCTGTCAAATGATGCGGGTCTTGCCATCTCGATTCCTGCCTTGTGAAACGTTATTTTGGAGTGATCGCTAAAAAACAACTTGACCATGGAGCTTGGTCCGCCTGATATTGTAGCGACCACTACAAAAAGGATGGTCATGATGCACACACTCGAGCAAAAAATCAAAGCGTACGATGAGCAGAAGCAGCACCAGGTACCGGCCCCGGTGCTGGCCCTGATGGAGGAGGCGACCCGCAGCCTGCAGGCAAGCGGGCTGGAGCAGGCTGCGCTGGGACGCGGAGAGCGGATGCCCGATTTCGCCCTGCCGGATCAGCACGGGGTGGTGCGCCCGCTCTCCCACTATCTGGCGGAGGGGCCTGTGCTGCTCAACGTCTATCGCGGTGGCTGGTGTCCCTACTGCAACATGGAGATGCAGGCACTCAACGCCGTGTTGCCGGCGCTGCGCGAGCGCGGCGTGAACCTCATCGGCATGACGCCGGAAACCCCCAGTTCGGCGCAGGATACCCTCACCGCCAACGGGCTGGCGATCACCGTGCTGAGTGACGAGGGCAACCGGGTTTCGGCAGCGCTGGGGCTGGTGTTCGAACTGCCGGAGGCGCTCAGGCCCATCTATGCCGGCTTTGGTATCGACATCCCGGCGAGCAACGGCGACGAGAGCTTTACTCTGCCGGTGCCGGCCAGCTACATCATCGGTCAGGACCACACCGTGCTCTACCACTTCATCAACGCCGATTACACCCGTCGGGTGGAGCCGGCCGCCCTGCTTGCCGAGCTGGATCGTCTGGCGAAGGCGGGGGCGCTGTAAACGCACACTGCGCCCGAAGGCGCAGTGTGGATGGTTGGCGCGGCGGCCCCGAGGGCCGCCTTTTTTATCCGGCCGGATCAGTAGCCGCCGCGGGCATCCTTGACCGCCAGCCCCAGCTGCCACACCGCCATGGCATAGTGGGTGCTGTGGTTGTAGCGGGTGATGGTGTAGAAGTTGGGCAAGCCGTACCAGTACTGATAGCCGGTGCCCACGTCCAGACGCAGCAGGCTCGCCTCGCTGTGGTTGCCGAGGGTGCTGGTGGGAGTCAGCCCGGCGCGGCGCAGGGAGGCGACCGGGTAGCGAGTCTGGAAGCCGTGTTCGTAGCCGGGCAGCTGGCCCTGACCGCGCACCGCCACCGGTTGTCCCTTCTCCCAGCCGTGGGCCTTGAAGTAGTTGGCCACGCTGCCGATGGCATCCACCGGATCCCACAGGTTGGTGTGGCCGTTGCCGTTGAAGTCCACCGCGTAGCGCTGGAAGCTGGAGGGCATGAACTGGCCGTAGCCCATGGCGCCGGCGTAGGAACCCTTGGGTTCGGTGGGATCCATCCCCTCGTCGCGGGTCATCACCAGGAAGGATTCCAGCTCGCTGGTGAAGAACTCGGCCCGGCGCGGGTAGTCGAACGCCAGGGTCGCCAGTGCATCCAGGATGCGGGTCTTGCCCATCACCCGGCCCCAACGGGTCTCCACGCCTATGATGCCGACGATGATCTCCGGCGGTACCCCATAGATCTGCTGGGCGCGGTTGAGCTCGTTCTCGTACTCACGCCAGAAGCTGACGCCGTTCTGTACGTTGTCCGGGGTGATGAACTTGGCGCGGTAGCGATTCCAGGCGCCGGTCGGGCCGGTGGGCGGCGTGGTGGTGGGGGCCTGGGCATCCATCAGGCGGATGATCCAGTCATAGCGTTCGGCCTGGGCCAGCACCCGGTGCAGCTCGGCGCCGTCGAAGCCGTGCTTTTGCACCATCCGCTGCACGAAGTTGTCCACGTTGGCGCGATTGGCGAAGTCCCCCTTGCTGACACCCGGCTGGCTCACCTGCCCGTAGAAGGGTTTGCTCGGTGGCGTCTGGTTGATGAAGGCGCTGTTGGGCTGGGGCTTGACCACGGGCTTGGCAGCCGGCGTGCTGCTGCAGCCATAGAGCATGGGAAACAGGGAGAGGGTGAGCACGGAGACAAGGCGACGCATAAGGTTCTCATGAGCCTGAAAAAGAGTGTCGCCATGGTAAAACATTGTCGTCCATGCGCAAGTGTTCCGTAGCGGCCCCCTCCCGCCGTCCTGCCTCAACGCAGGGTGTGATAACCGCTCCAGAGCCGGGTCAGGGTGGTGATGGCGCAGAGCAGGGCAAAGCCGTAGGCGAGGGGTGCGAAGGCGGCTGGCCACAGGCACATCAGCACGAACAGGGTTATGGTCTCGCTCCCCTCGGTGAGGCCGCCCAGATAGTAGAGAGACTTGTGGTGGTAGACCGGATTGTCGATGCCCCGCTTGCCCGCCATGATGGCAAACGCCAGAAAGCTCGAGCCGGTGCCCATGAAGGCAAACAGCAGGGTGGCGGCGGGCAGCGCATTGGCGGGGGCGGCGAGGGCAAAGCCCAGCACCACGGCGGCGTAGAAGATAAAGTCCAGCGTGATGTCGAGAAAGCCGCCGCAGTCGGTGATGCCGGTTTCCCGCGCCACGGCGCCGTCGAGCCCGTCCAGCAGCCGGTTGAGCAGGATGGCCGCCAGCGCCCACTGATAGCAGCCAAAGGCCAGCAGCGGCAACGCCAGCATGCCGATGGCAAAGCCGGTGAGGCTTATCTGGTTGGCGCTGATCCCGGCGCGGCAGAGCGGTCTGGCGAGCCGGGTGAGGGGGCTGCGGATAACGGGGATCAGGTGGCGATCAAACAAGGTGAACTCCTCGGTCAAAAACGGGATTCGGTGAGCTGGAGTATGGTGCCCGGCGCGTCGTCTTCGTCGTGGGTCACCAGAATGGCGGGGATGGCCAGCGCCTTGATCTGGGCGAATACCAGTGCGCGAAAGGCGGCCCGCAGCGGCTTGTCGAGGCGGGAGAAGGGCTCGTCCAACAACAATGCCTCGGGCTCGGCCAAGAGCGCCCGCAGCAGGCTGACGCGGGCCTTCTGGCCGCCGGAGAGCGCCCCCGGCAGCTTGTCCGCCTGAGTGGTCAGCTCCACCTGCGCCAGCGCGGCCACCACCTTTTCCCGCCGTGCCCTGTGCCCCTTCACGCTGGCCGGCATGCCGAACATCAGGTTCTCCGCCACCGTCAGGTGGTCGAACAGCAGATCATCCTGAAACAGCATGCCGATGCGCCGCGCCTGGGGTGGCAGCTGGGTGAGCCGGCGCGCGCCCAGGGTCACGTCCCCCGCCAGCCGGATGGGGCCGCTGGCCGGCAATACCCCCGCCAGCGCCGCCAACAGCGAGCTCTTGCCACAGCCACTGGGCCCCATCAGGGTCAACACCTCGCCCGGCGCCACCAGCAGGGCGGGCAGCGAGAGCAGCAGGTTCTCCTCCAGATAGAGGCGAAGAGGCGTGGTGCTCAGCATATGGCTATTTCCATCATGAGAGTTCCTCGTCAGCGGGCGCCCTTGAGCGCCGGGTTGAGCCGGGCCGGCAGCCAGAGCGCCAGCAGATAGATAACGAGCGGCAACAAGAGTTGCAACAGGCCGTAGAGGCCCGCCAGCCGCCGGTTGAGGCCGCTGCCGATGGCCACCGCCTCGGTGGTGATGGTGACCACCCGGCCTGCCCCAAACAGCAGGGTCGGCAGGTATTGGGCCAGGCTTACTGCCGCACCGACGCCGAAGGCAAACAACAGCGGACGGGCCAGCAGCGGCCCTTTCACCTGCCACCAGGCTCGCCACGGGGTTGCCCCGAGCAGCAGGGCACTCTGGGTGATCCGTGGGTCGAACTGGCGATAGGGGCCCTGCAGACACAAGTAAACATAGGGAAAGACAAACAGCAGCTGGCTCCAGAGCACCCAGCCCCAGCCGATGCCATCGCCCCCCCACCCGAGGCTGAACCAGTCCACCCCGAGCCGAATGCCGAACAGCAGGCTGGCCTGCGGCAGCAGCAGCGGCAGGCAGATGAGCCAGAGCGGCCAGGGGAGGCGGCCCGCCTGCGCCTCCAGGCTCAGTACCGCCATCATCAGCGCTATCGCCCCGCTCGCCAATGCCAGCAGCATGCTGGTGGTCAGCAGCGGCGACAGGGTCGGCAGCAGTTCGAGCCAATGGCGGCCGCTCCACTGGCTCGGCCAGAGGGCGGGAAAGGGCCAGCGCCGGGTCAGCGACCAGAGCAGCAACGCCCCCAGCACCGCCAGATTGATGACGATCAGGGTCACCACGCTGCCGGTGGCAAGGGTGCGGCCAAGATCGCTTGGGTTGGCTCGTCTGCCATCGAGCCAGCCGGGTTTGCCAAGGGTTCGATGGGCCAGCTCCAGCAGCCGCAGCAGGGCCAGCAGCAGCGCCGTAATGGCGAGCAGCAGCAGGGCGCCGCTGGCGGTGGCGCCGCGCCAGGCCAGATCCGGGTCCTGATACCAGAGCCACAGGCGAACGGCCAGTGGGGCGGGAGCATCGGGCCCGAGCAGTTGGGCCAGATCCACTACGGCTACTCCGTAGGCGGCCACCGCATAGAGGGGCAGACGCAGGGCAGGCCACAGCGCCGGCAGTAGCAGGCGCCACCAGATCTGGGGGGCGCAGAAGCCAAGGCTGGCCCCCAGCCACTGCTGGTGCGCCACCCTGGCGGGGTCTTGTGCACCGAGCGCCATCAGCAGCAGAAAGGGGGTCTCCTTGAGGGTCAGGGCGAGGATGAGCCCGAGCCCGGCGGGATCGCGCAGGGTCTGCCAGTCGGGGGGCAGCTCGAACCCGGTGAGGGCCGGCGAGAGCAGGCGCAGCAACCAGCCGGAGGGGGCGAGCAGAAAGGCAAAGCCGATGGCAAAGGCGACGTGGGGCAGCGCCAGCAAGGGCGAGAGCAGCCGACGCAGCCAGCCGACGGCCCGGCTGTCGCTGTGGGCCAGCAGCATTGCGGTCAGCAGCAGGCTGGCCAGGGTCGAGGCGGCGCCAATCCACAGGCTCAGCAGCGCCGAGTGCCAGAGGCCCGGCTGGGCCAGCAGCCCCTGCAGGTGGGTCAGACTCAGCCCCTCGGCCAGCAGTTGCCAGCCCCCCGCCAGCAGCGGGAGGCCAAAAACCAGGGCGCACCCCGCCGTGAACAGGGGGCGCCAAGCGGATGCAGCGCTGCCAAACCGGCTCATCAGTGGCCGTAACGCTCGGCCCAGGCCGCTTCGAGCCTGAGCTGCCAGCTGGGATGGGGCTCTGCCACCGATTTGAAGCGCAGTGCCGGCGCCTGCTGTTGGGTGGCGGGCAGGGCATCGGCGCGCAGCACGCTGGGATCGCCCCAGAAGGCGGGCTCGGCCTTGCGCTCCTGGGCGGCGGGGCTCAGCAGGAAGTTGGCTACCACCTTGGCACCGGCACGGGCGTTGGCGTTGAAGGGGATGGCGAGGAAGTGGCTGTTGGTCAGCGCCCCTTTCGCCATGGCCACCGCCACCACGTTGGGGGGAAGGGTGCCATTTTGCACAGCGCTCTGCGCCTCCTGCGGGTTGAAGCTGATGGCCATAGCCAGCTCGCCGTCATCGAGCAGCTGGCGGGTCTCGGCGGCGCTGGTGGGGAACAGCTTGCCCTTGCGCCAGAGCGCCGGGTGCAGCTCGTCCAGCCAGGCCCAGAGCGGGGCGGTGATCTTGGCAAAATCGCTTTCGGTCGCCTCCCGATAGAGAGGGGCGGGATCCGGGATCAGCTCCAGCAAGATCTGCTTGAGGAAGCTGGAGCCGTGAAACTGGGGCGGCTTGGGATAGGTGAAGCGGCCGGGGTGAGCCTTGCTCCAGGCGAGCAGGGCCGCCGCCGAGGTGGGCAGCGGGCTGACCTCTTCGCCGTTGACCATCAGGTTGAGCTGGCCTATGCCCCAGGGGGCCTCCAGCCCCTCCACCGGCACGGTGAAGTCCTCACTCACCGGCAGGGTGCCGTCGACCAGTGCCATGTTGGGCAGCTCACGGGTGAAGGGAGCGCCGAGCAGCCCCTGCTCCTTGAGCGCCTTGAAGTTCTCGCCGTTGACCCAGAGCAGGTCGATGGGGCCGCCACTGCGCTTGCCAGCCTGCTTGTTGGCCAGCAGCTGGCTCACGCTCTGGGCGATGTCATCCACCTTCACCTGCACCAGCTTGACCTGGTATTCGCGCGCCAGCTCCTGGCCGGCCCACACCAGATAGGCGTTGATCTCCGGGCTGCCGCCCCAGGCGTTGAAGTAGACGGTCTGCCCTTTGGCCTCGTCGAGGGTCTTCTGCCACTGCGGGTTGTCACCAGCGTTGGCCTGGGTGAAGAGGAGGCTGCCAGCCAGCAGGGGCAGGGCACGCAGTAGCTGTTTGAATGAGGGCAATGAGTGTCGCATCCGGGTTACCTGGAGTTGGGTCAGGCGCCGCGGCGCCAGCTGTGATAACGGGTCAGCAGCGCCAGCAGGGTGGCGGGCTGACGGGCTCGTCGCCACTCGCCCGCCAGGTACTTGTTCCCCTCCATCAGGGTGGGGTAGGCGTGGATGGTGGCGAGGATCTTGCCAAGGCCGAGGCGGTGGCGCATGGCGAGCACGAACTCGGCGATCCGCTCGCCGGCGTGAGCGCCCACTATGCTGGCACCCAGGATCTGATCCTTGCCGGGCACGGTGAGCACCTCGATAAAGCCTTGCCGCTCGCCGTCGGCGATGGCTCTGTCCAGCTCGGCCAGCTCGAAGCGGGTCAGCTCGAAGGGGATGCCCTGCGCCTTGGCCTCTTTCTGGTTGAGGCCGACCCGGGCGATTTCGGGGGTGGTGTAGATGGCGGCCGGCATGACCCGATAGTCGGCCCGAAAGCGCTTGAACGGGCTGAACAGGGCATTGATTGCGGCATACCAGCCCTGATGGGCGGCGGCATGGGTGAGCTGGTAAGGACCCGCTACGTCCCCCACCGCCAGAATGCTGGGGTAGTTGGTGGCGAGGAAGCCATCGACCGCCACCGTGCCGCGCGGGGTCAGCGCCACCCCCAGTGCTTCGAGGCCGAAACCGCTGACGTTGGCGACCCGGCCCAGCGCCAGCAGCAGCTGATCGCCTTCAATTATTTGCGTCTCGTCACCCCGGCGCAGTAGCAGCCGGATGGGGAGATCTCCCTCAGCCGCAGGCAGATAGTCGGCTCGCTCGGCGCGCCAGCCGGTGAGCACCCGTACGCCGTCGTGGGCCAGCTGTTCCGCCAGCAGTTCGGCCACCTCCTGCTCTTCGCGGGGCAGCAGCTGATCCGAGAGCTCCACCAGGGTGACGGGCACCCCTAGCAGGGCAAAACTCTGGGCCAGCTCGCAGCCGATGGGGCCGCCGCCCAGCACCAGCAACTGGCGCGGCGCAGTGCGCAGTTGCCAGAGGGTGTCGGAGGTGAGCCAAGGCACCTGCTCCAGCCCCGGCAGCTCAGGCACCAGCGGCCGGGCGCCGGTGGCGAGCACGATATGACGGCTGGTAAGGCGCTGACCGTTCACCTCCACCTCCCAGGGGGAGACCAGCCGGGCCTCCCCTTCGATACACTCCACCCCCAGCCCCTGATAGCGCTCGATGGAGTCGTGGGGTTCGACCTCCTTGATGATGCGGGCGACCCGCTCCATCACGGCAGCGAAATCGGCGCTGGCTTGGCTTGGGCCAAAGCCCAGTTCACTGGCTCGTCGCTGTTCGGCGGCAAAACGGGCGCTGCGGATCAGCGCCTTGGAGGGGACGCAGCCGCTGTTGAGGCAATCGCCGCCCATCTTGTGCTTCTCGATGAGCGCCACCCTGGCCTTCACCGCAGCGGCGATATAGCTGGTCACGAGGCCGCCGGCTCCGGCGCCAATCACCAGCAGGTTGTAGTCATAGCGGGTCGGTTTGCGGTAGGGGGCGTGCAGCCGATGCAGGGCGAGGCGCCGCTGCAGATCTTTGAGCAGCATTGGCATCAGCCCGAGCAGGGTCAGTGCCACCATCAGACCGGGGGAGAGGATATTGCCGGTGCTGGTGAGGTTGGCAAGCTCGCTGCCCGCCAGCACATAGACGAAGGTGCCGGGCAGCATGCCAAGCTGGCTTACCCAGTAGTAGGTGCTGACTCTGATGGGAGTGAGCCCCATCAGCAGGTTGACCAGAAAGAAGGGGAAGATGGGGATGAGGCGCAGGCTCAGCAGATAAAGCGCTCCTTCCTTTTTCATGCCGGCCTGCAAGCTGGCCAGCTTGTCGCCAAAGCGCCGCTCGACCCAGTCGCGCAGCAGAAAGCGGGCGCTGAGAAAGGCCAGGGTGGCGCCCATGCTGCTGGCAAAGGAGACCAGCAAGAGCCCCCAGGCAACGCCGAACACGGCGCTGCCGGCCAGGGTGAGCAGGCTGGCGCCAGGCAGGGAGAGGGCGGTGCTCACCACATAGACGGCGACGAACAGCAGGGCGGCGGCGCCAAAATGGCGCTCGACCAGGGCGGCCAGCTCGGCCTGACGGGCCTGCAGCTGGGGCAGGCTCAGGTAGTGGCCCAGGTCGAAGGCGAAGAAGGCGCCGATGAGGCAGCCCATCACCAGCACCAGCAGCAGGCGGGAGCCTCTCATCAGGCGTCCTTGCTGTTCGGTTGGGCCGGGCGCTCGGGTTGCACCGGCAGCTGGCAGAAGCCCTGCGGGGCGATATCGAGGGCGGCGTTGAACTTGGCCGACATGTTCTGGAAGGCGATGAGGCCGGTCAGCTCCACCATGGCGTCGTCGTCGAACCAGGGCTTGAGACGGGCGGCCTGCTCGTCGCTGACCCCATCAAGCCCCGTCATCGCCTCTGTGTAGTCGAGTACGGCTTTTTCTCGCTCATCGAACAGCGGGCTTTCGCGCCAGTTGGCGAGCGCCTCCACCTTCTCGCTGGAGCCGGCTCTCTTTATCAGGGTCATGGCGTTGATGTCGACGCAAAAGCGGCACCAGTTGAGCTGGGAGACCCGCACCGTCACCAGGGAGCGCAGCACGGGGTCGATGGGGGAGCGCTTGCGGTTGATGACGCCATAGAGGGTGGCGACGGCGGCAAACAGGCGCGGTGAGCGGCCCCAGCACTTGCCTGGAATGAGCACCTGGCCGTAGTTGCGCTGTTGCAGCCAGAAAAAGGGGCGGATGAACCAGGCATATTCCCGATCGGGCTTGACCTCGACGCGCATGGATGACCTTCTTATTGCTTCAAATTGGGTTTGTAGGCCTGACCCAGCCGCTCGTTGAGGCGGATCAGAAACTCCTCTATACGGGCCCGGTTGGTGCCCAGGTCGCTGCGTCCCTGGCGGGAGGCGGAGCGCATGTCGATGCGGGTCTCCTTGGGCCCGGCAAAGACCCGCAGCGCCACGTCATCCTGAAAACCGAACCAGCCGGTGGTGACCACCGCCTCGAGCCCTTGTGGGCTTGGCCGCACCTGCCAGCCGAGCTGCTCCATCAGGGCGTGGGCCTCGGTGATCACCTCGGCCGGGGGGGCGCCGGTAAAGAGAGGACCGGGTTTCCCCTCAAATGCTTTCAAGGGGGCCGGATTAATGGGCAGATCCTGCGCCGTTCTAAGCTCGGCTGCCCAGAGCAGCTGGGGCGGGTTGCTGGGATCCGTGCTCACGTCGTTGAC
The DNA here is from genome assembly GCF_040908225.1 of Aeromonas sp. R5-3. Classification (NCBI taxonomy): domain Bacteria; kingdom Pseudomonadati; phylum Pseudomonadota; class Gammaproteobacteria; order Aeromonadales; family Aeromonadaceae; genus Aeromonas; species Aeromonas sp. R5-3. The sequence goes on from NZ_JBFODH010000002.1 coordinate 150,797, forward strand.
CAGCGGCGTGCGCAGCGCCTGCACCACGAAGGCCAGGGGCAACAGCAGGGGGACGGCGCCCCAGCCGTTGGCACAGCGGTTGCGACACCAGGGCAGGCGAACCAGCAAGGCGAGGGAGACGAGCGCCCCGAGCAGGCAGAGGGCGAATCCCAGCCACCAGGGCCAGAGGTGAACACGGCTGCCGAGGGCGCCGGCGAGCGGCAGCAACCAGGCCAGCAGTGGCCACCACAAATAACTGGGCATAACGGGGATCCCCTGGTTATGATGAACAAGTGCCCAGAAGGATAAACTTAATTGACTGATAACGTTAGTAAATTTATCTCAATCCTGCTGCTTTTCCCAAGCGTTCCGCTGTGGGCGGACAGCGCCGTGCTGGCGGCGGGGGACATGTGGCGCGCCGAGGCCGTCTACGAGACCCTGCCCGGGGTCAGCCGGGTGGAGCCGGGCTATGTGAGTCAGCGGGTGGCGACGGGGTCGAGCTGGCGGGAAGTGCCACCGCAGCGCCAGGCGGTGCGCATCGACTATGACCCGGTCAAGGTGGGGTATGGGGATCTGCTCAACGTCTTCCGGCAGCTGGTGGATGGGAACGATGGTGACGGCCAGTATCGCAACCGGGGGCTGGCATTTGCGCCGGCCCTGCTGCCGAAGGATGACTATCAGTGGCGCTTGGCCCAGGTGAGCCTGACACGCTGGCAGGCGCTGCACGGGAGGCCGAGCCGGGTTGCGCTCTGGCCGCAGAGCCGGTTCACCCCGGCGCCGGAGATGGAGGACTGGGCGGCGCGCCACCCCTGGCGTTTCGGCTTCTATGCCCGCCGCTGCGGCGGCTGGCCGGTGGAGCTGAACCCAGAACCCTGAACCGGGTCCTGAACTCAGTTGCGGTAGAGCACCTTGATAAGGTGAAAGCCGAACTTGGTGCGCACCGGGCCGAGCACGGTCAGCAGCTCGCCCTTGAACACGGCATCGTCAAACGACTTGACCATGTCCCCTTTCGAAAACTCCCCCAGATCGCCGAAGCGCTTGCCGGAAGGGCAGGTAGAGAAGCGCTTGGCCATCTGGCCGAAGTCGGCTCCCTTGGCAATCTTCTCCTTGATCTCCAGACACTCTTTCTCGGTCTTGACCAGGATGTGCTGGGCACAGGCTTTTTTCATCGGGGTGCTCCTCGGTAGCGGGCAAATCGGGGGCGCAAAGAGTACTCCAATTCCTGCCGCGCGTCAGCCGTCATCGGCATATCAACCGCGGGCACGGGCCCCGAGCCGGGTTCTGGGCCGCGCCTGCCAAAGGATCTCCAGCCCGAGCAGGGCATGCAGGCTCCAGATGGCCAGCGGATTGAGCCAGTTGCCCCCCAGTTGCAGGGTCGCCAGGGCGCTGCCTGCCAGCAACAGGGTGATACCCGGCAGGCGCCAGTGGGTCGGCAGCGGTGCCAGCATGGCCAAGCCCAGCAGGATGGCGAGCCCGAACGGCAGGTTCAGCGCGGTGAAGGCCAGCGCCTGCTGGCCGTTCATGCCGGTCAGCAGGGCCAGCAGGGCGCTGCAACAGGCGAGAAAGGTGATGAATTCGAGTCGGTCGGCGATGTAGTCCGCCATCTGTTCGCTGCGTGCGTGCATGCTGTGTCTCCTCTGGTGGGGCAGGGGTCTGATCCAATGGCTCCAGTGTGGGCGAGAAGTGAGCAGGGGGGCAGCGGGATAAATCGATTGGGTTGAACGAGGCTTTGATTGCGTGACGGCAACTGTTTGATCCGGCAAGATAAAATCCACAGTCCCGCGGAGGCGCGAGTGAGACGGCCCAGTGCCGGCCCAGTGTCGGCCCAGTGTCGGCCCAGTGTCGGCCAGGGGCCTGGCTGTGCCGCTTGGGGAGAGGGCATTGCTGCGATCTTGACCCGTTGCCGACAGTTGGTGTCGCGCCCATCGGGAAATCGGGGAGATTGCGCCGTCGGGCCGGATTGGCCGGCAGGGGCCATCTGGCCAGGCCCTGAGGGTCATGGATTGCCCTTTTGGGCCCATAGTGGCATAAGTCTGCGGGGGAATGCCTGAAAAATGGGCGGCCCGCGTGGGCAAAGGCTTCAATAATATGGCGAAATTCGCGGTCAACCCGCTCTGATGTCGAGCCGGGGATATGCTAGGATGAGGCGCGCTTGCGATCGAGTGAGCCTCATATTCGTTCTGAATATCGCATTATTTTAATCATGTTCTTCGGGGAAATTGACGTTTGACAGGATGCAATCCGCCCCTGCCTGCAGGGATCTCACCGCCCGCACGGGCTTTTCGTCGTGGGCTTCGCGCGCTGGGACTGAGCCTCTGTCTGCTGCTGTTCGTCACGCCCGCCATGGCGGCCAAACTCACCTATCAGATCAAGGGGTTGAAAGGGGAGAACAAGGACAACGTCGAAGCCTACCTCAATGCCCTGCCGGTCTATCAGGAGCGCCAGTACCGTCCGGCCCGCCCCAAGATCACCGAGAGCGTGCAAAAGGCGCTGCAGGTCTATGGCTACTACCAGCCCAAGATCACCCTGAGCCGGGACAAGAAAACCCCCTCTAAGGTGATCATCGAGGTGGATCCCGGCAAGCCGGTCATCATCTCCCGCCTCGACATCCTGCTGGAAGGGGATGCCGGCAGCGACGAGCTCTACAGCGAGCTGTTGGACAAGCTGCCCCTGAAAGAGGGGGATCCCCTCAACCACGGCAAATACGAATCCATCAAGGCGGATCTGGGCAGCCTGGGGCTGGCCCGCGGCTACTTCGACGCCAAGATCAGCAAGAGCCAGGTCAAGGTGTTCCCGGATCAGGGCACCGCCGAGATCTACATCCTGTTTCGCTCCGGCCCGCGTTACCACTTCGGCGAGATCCGCTACGACGCCACCCCGGAGGCGCTGCGTCTCATCCGCCCTCTCATCAACATCAAGAGCGGCGACCCCTATCTGGCGATCCGGCTGGCGGAGATGTCGCAGGATGTCTCCTCCACCAAGCTGTTCAAGCAGGTGGACATCAAGCCCCTCATCAGTCAGGCCGAGCATAACCGGGTGCCGGTGCAGGTGACTCTCTCCAACCGGGTCGATCACGAGATTGAAACGGGTATCGGTTATGCCACCGACGTGGGGCCGCGCATGAGTGCCACCTGGGAGAAGCCCTGGGTCAACCGCTACGGCCACCGGCTCAACGCCACCGCCAAGGTCTCCCAGCCCGAGGCGGAGCTCAGCTTCGACTACCAGATCCCGGTGGGCAACCCGCTGCGGGACTACTACTCGCTGCAGGCCGGCTATCAGTACAAGGACAACAACGATACCCGCTCCGATCTGACCACCTTCAGCGTGCACCGCTGGAAGCGGCGGCCGGAGAGCTGGGACCGGGACGTGTTCATCCGCCTGGAAAACGAGGTCTATACCCAGGGGGCTGACGAGGGCAACAGCTTGCTGTTGATCCCCGGCGTCTCCTGGTCGCGGCTGCGGGTGCGCGGCGGTCTGGTGCCCGACTGGGGCGATCGCCAGCAGCTCACCCTGGAGTTCTCCGACCCCTACTGGGGCTCCGACATCAGCTTCGTGCGGGTGTGGGGGCGCAGCAAGTGGCTGCGCACCCTGGGGGAGGATCACCGCTTCCTGCTGCGGGCCGAACAGGGGGCCATCATAGGGGACAGCTTCTCGCTGGTGCCGCCTTCACTGCGTTTCTTTACCGGTGGCGACCAGACGGTGCGCGGCTACGGCTACGAGACCATCTCGCCGCGGGGCAGCGACGGCAAACTGCTGGGGGGCCGCTACGTGAGCGTCGCCAGTGCCGAATACAACTACCGCTTCAGCGACAAGTGGCTGGGAGCCCTGTTCGTCGACAGCGGTACCGCCACGGTCGACTACAGCGAGGCCTGGAAGATAGGCACCGGGGTCGGTGTGCGCTGGGTGACCCCCATCGGCCAGGTCAGGCTCGATCTGGCAGTGGGCATTTCCGAAGATGAGAAGCCGCTGCGGCTCCACTTCGCGCTGGGGCCTGAACTATGATCCGGCCGCGCTCCACCTCTCTTCTCTTTTGTTCTCCTGACTGGCCGCTGCGGCTGCATCTTTCGCGGGGGTCTGCATTGTGATCTGGGTAAAACGTATTTTTCTCTGGCCGCTGCGGCTGCATCTTCCGCGGGGGGCTGCACTGTGATCTGGGTAAAACGCATCTTTCTCTGGCTGATGGGGCTCATCTTCCTGCTGCTCATCGGCGTCAGCCTGCTGGGCTTCACCCATCAGGGCAACAAGTGGCTGTGGCAGCAGGCCAGGGCCGCCCTGCCTTCCCTCAAGGGGGAGCTGGTGGCGGGCCAGCTCGGCTACGGCTGGACCCTGGAAGGGGTCGGCTGGCAGGACGAGCTGGTGGACGTCACTGTGGATCGCGCCGTGCTGGACTGGGATCTGGGCAAGTTGCTGCAGGGCAAGCTCTGGATCAAATCCCTTAACGTCACCCACCCTGTGGTCAAGGTGGCCGACTCGGAGCCGACCCCGGAAGAGCCGTCAGAGCCCTTCGTCTGGCATCCGCTGCCGCTGAAAATTCAGGTCGACAGCCTGACGGTGGCGGATCTCGATGTGACGGTGCCCGGGGTCGGGGTGAGCCTCAAGTCCCTCGACATCGGCGCCACCCTCAGCCGCAAGGGGCTCATTGTGCAGGGGCCCGTGCTGGACGGCCTCAAGGTGACCCTGGCCGAGACGCAAGCCACCGAGGCAGCCAAACCGGCCAACCCCAAGGCGACCCCCAACCCGCAGACAGCAGCCAAGGCTGCCGGCAACGGGAACAAAGCGGCAAATGCGGGCAAGGCGCAACCGTCCAAGCCGGCGGAGCCCATTGCGCTGCCCGCCATCCGGCTGCCGTTCCCCATCCAGCTGGAAGGCTTGCAGGTCACGGCGTTTCGCTATCAGCAAGGTGAATTGATCGAAGGGCTCGACAAGCTGCTGCTGTCGGCCAGCGCCGAGGGGAGCGACATCGTGCTGCGCGAGCTCTCCTTGCGCCACGCCATGGCGGATCTGGCGCTCAAGGGCAAGATCCAGCTCAAAGAGGATTATCCGCTCGCCCTGACCCTGGACGCCAAGGCCCGCAAGGGGCTGCTGGATGGCGAGCTACAGGGGCAGCAGGCCAGCCTGACCCTGGGTGGCTCGGTGGGCAAGCTGGCACTGGCGTTGCAAGCCAAGGGGCCGGTGGCCGCCAGCCTCAAGGGCTCGCTGGCTGCGCTCGACCCCGACTTGCCCTTTGATGCTGGGTTGGAGTGGAAGAGCCTGGGTTGGCCGCTGCACAAGCCTGCCAAAGACGAGCCCAGCTACCGGCTGGAGAAGGGTACGCTGAGCGCCAAGGGCAAGCTCTCCGGCTACCAGTTTGCCTTGAATACTGCCGGCAAGGGCACGGACGTGCCTCCGTTCAAGCTGGCGCTGACCGGCAAGGGGGATCTGACGCAGCTGAACCAGATAAACCTGCTGCTCAACGCCCTCAAGGGGGAGCTCAAGCTGGACGGCAAGCTCGCCTGGGACAAGGGGGTACGCTGGCAGGGCACCACGGAGTTCAAGGGGATCAACCCGGCCGAGCTGGTGCCCGATCTCAAGGGGGCGCTGGCGGGCAAGATTGTCAGCCGCTTCGAGCTCGATGAGGCAGGTCACTGGCAACTGCAACTGCCCGAGCTGAAGGTGGACGGCAAGCTCAACCAGTATCCGCTGGCCATCAAGGGCAGCGCGAGCGGCAACGACAAGATGGAGTGGACCATCCCGGCGCTGGCGCTGCAAAGCGGCCCCAACCAGCTGCAGGCCAAGGGCAGCCTGAGCCAGCAGGCGTGGAAGCTGGATGCGGATCTCGACGCCCCCAACCTGGCCGGGCTCTACCCCGGGCTCAAGGGGGACATCAAGGGGCAGGTGCGGCTGACCGGCAATCAGCAGGCGCCGCGGGTCACCACAGATCTGGCTGCCAGCCGCCTCTATTATGCCGGCACCGATCTGAAGGGGATCGCCATCAAGGGCAATGCCCTGGTCGGCGACAAGCCGGCAGGGGAGGTGGCCCTGACGGTGGCCAGCCTGGTACAGGGGACGACCAGCCTCAGCCAGCTGGCGCTCAACCTGAACGGCGATCTCAACCAGCACGCCCTGTCGCTCACCATGAAGGGTGACCCGGTGGCGGCCAACCTCAAGCTGAGCGGTGGCCTGCGCGGGGATCGCTGGCGCGGCGCCCTCGGCGAGCTCAAGTTGAAGACGCCGCTGCGGCGCTGGGAGCTGAGTGCACCCTGGGATCTGGATGTGGATCTGCCGCGTCAGCGGCTGACCATGGGCGATCTCTGTCTCGGCTCCCAGGGGGCCAGCCTCTGCGTCAAGGGCAGTCAGGTATCGGCCCAGCAGGGCAGCCTGGAGTTTGCCCTCAACCAGTTCGACCTCAAGCGCCTGCGGCCCTGGCTGCCGGACAACTTCCGCTGGCAGGCGGTGCTCTCCGCCGACGGGCGGGCCAGCTGGCGCGGCAATCAGCCGACCCTGCACGCCACCGTGCGCACCACGCCGGGTACCTTCGTGGCCGACGAGCTCAAGACCGACTATCAGCGCCTCGAGCTCGGAGTGGACTTCGAGCGCCAGCAGGCGGCCATCCGGCTCGACTTTGCCTCCGGGCAGATCGGCAACATCGACACCAAGCTCTATATCCGGGAGCCGTCCGGTCGCGGCAATCTCTCCGGTCAGCTCAAGTTTGACGACCTCAAGCTGACCACCTTCGCCCCGCTCATCCCCGAGGTGCGCTCACTGCAGGGGGTCATCTCGGCCGATGCCCGCTTCGATGGCACCCTGGCCTCGCCGCTGCTGTTTGGTCAGCTCAATCTGCTGGATGGGGAAGTACAGACCCACTCCGACATGGTGACCCTCTCCAAGCTGGTGACCCGCCTCAAGATTGAAGGCAACCGGGCCGAGCTGGACGGCACCATGCTGGTGGGCAAGGGCCCGCTGGCGCTGGGAGGCTGGTTGAGCTGGGCGCAGCTGCCGGTCACCGGCAGCCTCACCATCCAGGGCAAGGAGCTGGAAGCCCAGTATCCTGGCATGGGCCGGGTGCGAGTCTCCCCGGACATCGCCATCTCGCTGGGAGAGGAGACCCGGATCACCGGTCAGGTGGACATTCCTTGGGCGCGGATCCTGGTCAAGAGCCTGCCCGAGAGCGCGGTGGCGGTGTCGGATGACGTGACCGTGGTCTATGACGATCTGCCACCGGTGCCCAAGGCCGCGCCGCTGCCGATGGAGATCAAGCTGGCCATCCGGCTGGGTGATGACGTGCGGCTGGAGGCGATGGGACTCAAGACCAAGGTGGGGGGCGGCATCAACATTCGCCAGGATCCCTCGCGGCCGCTGGCGGGCAATGGTCAGCTGGTGCTCAACGATGGGCGCTTCAAGGCCTATGGCCAGAACCTCATCATCAAGGATGGCCGCATCCTCTTCTCCGGCCCCCTCGATCAGCCTTACCTCAACATAGAGGCGTATCGGGATCCCGATACCATAGAGGACAAGGTGACGGTGGGGGTGCGGGTGACCGGACCGGCCAGCAAGCCCAAGATCACCGTCTACTCGGAGCCGCAGATGGCCCAGTCCGAGCAGCTCTCCTACTTGCTGCGCGGCAAGGGGCTGCAGACCAGCGGCGAGGATGGCGGTTTCAACGGCCTGCTGGTGGCGGGCGCAGTCAGCCAGGCCAATGGCGTGGTCTCCAGTCTGGGGGAATCCCTCGGCATGAGCGACGTGGCCCTCGACACCGCCGGCAGTGGTGAAAACACCCAGGTGACCCTGTCGGCCTACCTGCTGCCGGGGCTGCAGTTCCAGTACGGGGTAGGGGTGTTCAGCCCCATCGCCGAGTTCAAGCTGCGCTACGAGCTGATGCCAAGGCTCTACCTGCAGGCCATGAGCGGGGTGGCCCAGGCGGTGGATATCTTCTATCGCTTCACCCTGTAACGGGCGGCAAGAGACAAAAACGGGAGGCGCAGGCCTCCCGTTTTTATGGGGGCGTTGAAGGTGCCGATGAATGTGGTGGGACGCTGAAAAGCGAAAACCCGGCGCGAGGCCGGGTTTTCTTGAATAGATGGTGGAGGGAGAAGGATTCGAACCTTCGAAGGCAGAGCCGTCAGATTTACAGTCTGATCCCTTTGGCCGCTCGGGAACCCCTCCACGGGGCATTGCTGATTTTGCATCACAACCTGGGGCGTGACGGCACTTGAAATGGTGGAGGGAGAAGGATTCGAACCTTCGAAGGCAGAGCCGTCAGATTTACAGTCTGATCCCTTTGGCCACTCGGGAACCCCTCCACAAGTGCGAGGCGCATACTAACAGATCTTCTGCGGTTGTGAACCCCTCGGCGGGATTTTTCCTGCTCAAAGGATCGGATTTACGGCCGATAAAGGATGAAACCACCGTTTCCAAGAGTTATCCCATGCTACCCAGCGCCGTTCGTGAGCAATGGCTGGTGGACGAAGCCCAGCTCGGGCAACGTCTCAACCAGGATCTCCAGCACGGAGACAGGGCGGACTTTCGTCTGCATCTGGCCCTGCTGACCGATGCGGTGGAAGAGCAGCCCTGGTTTGATCCCAGGCAGCCAGCAAAGGCAGAGAGTCGGGTCTGGCGCAGCCGCTTTGAGCTGCCACCGGCCACCCCATTGCAGGGGAGCGAGGATGATGCGGAGGCAAGCGTGCTCAACGACCGGCTGCAGCAGGGGGGCTCCATGGTGGATGTGCGGCTCTGGCTGGCGCTGCGTTCGCCGCCGCTGCTCGGCACCCCGCCTGCGCTGGAGCCGGCCGTCTATGACAACCTCTCGCCGCTTGGGCGCGAGCGTTGGCGAGGCAAGCTGGCGGATCAGCCCAGACGCGAGGATCCGCTGCTGATGCTGCCCGTGCTAGATGCGCTCAAGGAGGGGGTGGATGCCGGCCTGCACTGGCTCAGCTGAGGGTATGCCCAAGGCGTCAGGCAGCAAAAAGGCGGGGAGACCCCGCCTTTTGTGTGATGGATGTGTCGTGCCCTGGATCAGGCGTCGGCTTCGTCCGGCAGCGGGACTTCCTTGCCAGCCGCAGCGGCGCGACGGGCGATGGGTTTCTCGGTGTGGCGGTTGATCTGACGCTCCAGTTTTTGCCCCAGTTCGGTGATGGCGGCGTACAAGTCCTCATGTTCTGCCTGGGCAAACAGTTTGCCGTTGGGGATGCCAGCAGTGGCTTCAACGATAAACATCAGACGCTCTTTGGAGACAATCACATGGGGTGTGATAAGAGGCACCTGAAGACGTTCGAGCTTGTCAAAGCGGGATTCAATGCGCTCGCGGATAGCCGGGGTGATCTCGATGATTTTGCTGGTAATTTCGATTTTCATATTGGCCCCCTTCGGGTCGTATTGCTTGTGTCTTCACCTTCAGATTACTCATGGCTGAACATTAAAATGTGATCTGTGTCACTAAATGGTGCCTTGCTGCGAAGGGGAGAGGGAAATTGTGATCTTTTCCCGTTCTGCACCAAAAAGCACTTGAGCTCGACGAAACAGGCAGGCAGTATGGGGAAACTTGGATCGTTTCTGTCCCTTCGTGGCAGCGCCGCATGTCGACCTCATGTCCGGTTTTCACCGCTTAGTCTCGCATCTTTCGCACTTCCCCCCGCACCGCCCTTGCCGACGTGCGCGCTGAGAATGTGGGCGCTATCGAGTCGTCAGGGACTTGAACGTGGTTGTTGTGGTGTTGGAGTAGTACATGAAACAGCAAGCCACTCAGATGATGTGGTTTTATGATCGGCAACATGCCCAGTGGAGCCTGTCCGATCATGCCTCCTACCAGCTCTGGCAAGGGGAGGGGCCTCACCCCTGGTTCGGGCAACTGGCGGCAGATGACGAGGCCGGCTTTGCCGACTTTCTCGCCAGACTCTACCACTCCCAGCAACCGGCCCAGTTCATCGGCCACCTCGGCGACGAGAACGGCGAGGTGCGTCACGTGCTCTGGAGCGGCCAGTACGTACCGGCCCAGCAGATGTGCTGTGGCTGGATTGCGCCGCTCGACACTACCCGCAGCACCCAGCTGCCTGCCGATCTCTCCCAGCAACTGCCACTGCTGCAAGACCCTCTGCTGACCCAGCTGGCCCAGGCGCTCTCCGCCCGGACCGGGCTCGATTTCTTCAATACCCTGGTCAGCCAGCTTGCCCACATTCTGGTGGCGGATGCGGTCTGGCTGGCGGAGCGCACCGGCAGCGAGCGGCTCAAGGTGCTGGCCTGTCACGGCATCGACCTCAAGGAGTACGAGCTGGCTGGCATGCCGTGCCAGCAGGTCTACCAGCGCGGCGAGACCTGCATTCTGCCGCTCACCGCCGAGCATCTGCACTGCGCCGGCTTCAAGGCAGGGCAGGGCTACTACGGCCTGCCCCTGTGCGATCGCAACGGCCAGCTGCTGGGGCACCTGGCGCTGCTCTTCTCCGACCAGAGCGCCATCCCCAATCTGGGCTCGGTGCTGACCACCTTCTCCATGCGCATGGTAGCGGAGCTGGAGCGGCTGCAGAGCGACGCCCAGCTGCGCCTCTCGGCGGTGGCCTTCGAAACCCACGAAGGGATCATCATCACCGACCCCGACTTCAAGATCCTGCGGGTCAACCACGCCTTCAGCCAGATCACCGGCTTTGACAGCCAGCGAGTGATCGGCCTGCATCTGGGCAACGATCTCTGGTGCGGGCTGGGGGGGCTTGGCTATGAGCTTGGCAGTTTGAGCCGCTGGCAGGGGGAGACCCAGCGCCTGCACGCGGATGGCTATCCCTATCCGCAGTGGGAAATCGTCACCCCGGTGCAGGATGACAGGGGGGCGATCAGCCACTTCGTCATCTGCTTCGAGGATATTTCCGAGCGCAAGGAGGCGGAGCGCCGCATTCAGGATCTCGCCTACTACGACGAGTTGACCGGCCTGCCCAACCGCCGCCAACTGCACGAGACCCTGGCCCACGCCTTTGGCGAGGCGAGCCGCGACTATCTGATCGGCGCCCTGCTGTTCATCGATCTCGACCACTTCAAGACCATCAACGACTCCCTCGGCCACGCCACCGGCGACTGGCTGCTCAAGGAGGTGGCCAGCCGGCTCAAGCGGCTGGTACGCCAAGGGGATTGTCTGGCGCGCCTTGGTGGCGACGAGTTCGTACTGTTGCTGCCCTCCCTCTCGGCCAGTCCCCCCCAGGCGGAGATGCAGGCCGACCTTATCGCAGAGCGGCTCATCAGCGAGATTGCAGCCCCCTACAACCACGCCGGTCAGGTGCTGCACATCGGCGCCAGCGTCGGCATCACCCTGTTCCCCGGCCGGGAGCAGGGGGTGGACGATCTGCTCAAGCAGGCGGACACCGCCATGTATCAGGCCAAGTCGGCCGGTCGCAAGACCCGGCGCTTCTTCGACGCCTCCATGCAGTTGCAGGCGGATCGCCGGCTGCTCATTCACAACGAGCTGCGCAGCGCCCTCAACCAGCAGGAGCTGACCCTCTACTACCAGCCCCAGCACATGGTGGAGGGGGGCGACATCATTGGCGTCGAGGCGCTGATCCGTTGGCAGCCGCCAGGTCGGGCGCTGGTGTCCCCTGCCGAGTTCATCCCCATCGCCGAGGAGACGGACCTTATCGTCGACATCGGCAACTGGGTACTGTACGAGGCCTGCGCCCAGTACGTGCGCTGGGAGGAGAACGGCATCCACATCCCGCAGCTGTCGGTCAACGTCAGTGCCAAGCAGTTTCACGCCGCCGATTTTGTCGACCGGATCCACGACGTGCTGGCCTCCACCGGCATGGATCCCGCCAGCCTGAATCTGGAGATCACCGAATCCGTGGTGCTGGGGCATGCAGAAGACACCATCAGCAAGATGAGCGAGCTCAAGGCGCTCGGCATCAGCTTTGCCATCGACGATTTTGGCGCCGGTTACTCCTCCCTGAGCTACCTCAAGCGGCTGCCGGCGGACGAGCTCAAGATCGACCGCTCCTTCATCCAGGACATACCGCGCGATGGCGACAACATGGCCATCGTCGAGGCGGTGATCGCCATGGCGCGTCACATGGGATTCAACGTGACGGCGGAGGGGGTGGAGTCGCGCCAGCAGCTGGAGTTTCTGCAGGCCCAGGGCTGCCACTTCTACCAGGGCTACCTGGCCTCCAAGCCACTGCCGGTGACCTACCTGGAGCGCTACGTGCGGCGCCTCGCCCGCAGTGAAAGCCTCGCCAGCGGCGAGTAAAAATAGTCTCGCCGGCGAGCTGTAGCCCCCGGGGTTAACGGGTAGAATGAGGGAATATGACACCACCGCCAACGGGCGGTGGCATTGCCTCTCAATGGAGACGTCTCTCGTGAAAGCCGTGCAGGGAATCATTTTATCGGCGCTGTGCGTGCCGGGGCTGCTGACGCAGGTGGCGGCGCAGACCCTGGAACAATCTCTCTATCGCCAGGCTTATGACGCGGTGCGGGCCGACGATCAGGCCCGTTTTCAGCAAATTCGTGCCCGTTTGACCCATTATCCGCTGCTGCCCTATCTCGACTACTACCAGCTGGCCTTCCGGCCCGGGGCGGCGGACTATGATGACGTGACCCGCTTCATCCGCGAGCACGGCGACACCCCCCAATCTAACCGGCTGGAGCGCAGCTACCTCACCTATCTGGCCCAGAGCCAGCAGTGGTCCCAGTTCCTGCGCTTCTACCCGGCCAAACCGAACTCCACCGATCTGCTCTGCATGCACTATCAGGCGCGCTACTACACAGGCCAGCAGAGCCAGGCGCTGCAGGAGGCGGGCAAGCTATGGCTGAGCGGCCAGTCCCGTCCCGATGCCTGCGATCCCCTGTTCCAGCTCTGGCAGCAGGCGGGGTTGCGCACCCAGGAGAAGATCTGGACCCGCATGACCTTGGCCTTCGAGGCGGAGAACCCGAATCTCATCCGCCACCTCGGCGCCCAGCTCGGTAGCGACATGAAGGCCTATGGGGATCAGATGATCACCCTGTTCGAGCAGCCCGCCAAGGCGATGAACACGACCTATTTCACTAACTCAGCCCCTTCCCGGAAGTTGCTGCTGCTGGGACTGGCCCGCTATGCGAACCAGCAGCCGGAGGCGGTGCTGGGGCAGCTCGGCTATCTGCGCTCGCGTTTTGCACTGAGCGCGGCCGAGCTCAAACCGGTGGAACGGGCGGTGGCCAGACGGCTGCTGCTGGATCGCTTCACTGCCCAGCGCAGCTGGCTGGATGCCACCGTAGTGCGCCAGGCCGACCCGGATCTGCTGGAGCTGCGGGCCCGGCTCGCCATCTGGGAGCAGGACTGGAAAGGGCTCTCCGGCTGGGTCAAGCGCATGCCCATGGGCCTGCAGAAGGAGGATCGCTGGCGCTACTGGCTGGCGCGCTCGCTGGAGGTGCAGGGCCAACAGAAACCGGCGCGGGATCTCTATCTGGAGACCGCCAATCTGCGCGGTTTCTACGGCTTCATGGCGGCGCAGCGCACCGGCGTGCCCTATCGGATGAAGAACCAGAGCGTGGCGCACAAGGTGCCGGACTGGCGCACCGCCAGCCGCCGCTGGCCCTTCCTGCTGCGGGTGCGCGAGTTGCTCGATATGAACGAGATCACGGCGGCGCGGGCGGAGTGGATCCACAACATGGATCGCAACCCGGTGGCTCAGCGCCTCGAGTTTGGTCACATCGCCCTCAATCAGGGCTGGCACGAGCTGGCCATTCTGGCCAGCATCCGGGCCGAGGCCTGGGATGCCCTCGACTTGCGCTTCCCGCTGCCACTCAAGCACACCTTCTCCCAGATGGCGCAGGAGCGAACCATGAACACGAGTCTGCTCTACGCCATCTCCCGCCAGGAGAGCGCCCTCTACCCGCTGGCGCAGTCGCCGGTGGGGGCGAGGGGACTGATGCAGCTGATGCCGACCACCGCCAAGGAGACGGCCAGCAAGCTGGGGGTGCCCTATCGCAACGAGCAGCAGCTGTTTGATCCCGCCATGAACATTCGCCTTGGCAGCGCCTATCTCAAGCGGCTGCTGGATGTGTATGACGGCAACCGGATCCTGGCGGCGGCGGCCTACAACGCCGGCCCCGGCCGGGTCAAACGCTGGCGCGATCAGAGTGCGGACAAGCCGATGGATGTCTGGGTCGAGAGCATTCCCTACAAGGAGACGCGCAATTATGTGCAGAACGTGCTGTCGTTCGACCTCATCTATCAGCACAAGCTGCAGCAGCCGCTGCGCTTCATGTCCGAGCGCGAGCTGAGTCACGCTTATTGAGACGGCTGCCGCCTGGGCGGCAGCCGGATTCCCATTCCTTCCCCAAAATGGTTATTATCCCATAAGGTTTTGTTACAAAAGGAAACCTGCCAGGTGATCGGGCGCCCTCTCTTGGTCTGGCAGGTTCGTTATAATCGCCCGTTCAACACAGACAGGCTTCCCCAACAAAGGAATTGATAGTGGCAACGATTAAAGACGTTTCCCGGTTGGCTAATGTGTCCATTTCAACTGTGTCGCGAGTCATCAACAACACGGCGCAGGTGGCACCAGAAAAGCGTGAGGCCGTATTGGCGGCCATGAAGGAACTGAATTTTCGTCCCAACAGTTTTGCCCAGGCGCTGGTCAGCAAGCGCTCCAACTGCATCGGCGTGCTGGTGGGGGATCTGTGTGGTGGCCCCTTCTTTGCCCAGATGATGCGCGGCATCGAGAGCGTGGTGGACAAGGCGGACAAGTTCACCATCGTCATGTCCGGCAATCACGACGAGGTGCGCGAGCGCCACGCCATCCAGGCCCTGCTGCAGCGCCAGTGCGATGCGCTGATCCTGCACAGCAAGGCGCTGCCCGACGAGGAGCTGAGCGAGCTGGTGGCGGGCAGCACACCGGTGGTCTTCATCAACCGCCAGGTGCCGGGCGCCGAAGATCGCTGCGTCTGGCTGGACAACCAGGCCGGCATCACCACCGCCTGCCAGCACTTGCTGGATGCTGGCCATCGCAAGATTGCCTTCGTTACCTCGGACGATGAAGAGTTCGTCGATGGCCAGCAGCGGATGGCCGGGTATCACCACGCCCTGCAGCGGGCCGGCATCGCTCTTGATCCTGCCCTCATCGGCCGCGCCTTTGCCGATGAGAACGGTGGCTACGTGGCGATGGGCGAGCTGCTGGATCGGGGCGTCGAGTTTACCGCCGTGCTCGGCTTCAACGACGCCATGGTGGCGGGGGCCATCTCCTGTCTGCTGGAGCGGGGATACAAGATCCCGCAGCAGATTTCGGTGGTGGGTTTTGATGACATTCCCTATGCCCGCTACATCTATCCTAAGCTCACCACGGTGCGCTACCCCATCGAGGAGATGGGCGGCCGGGCCGCCGAGCTGGCGCTGAGCCTGCTGGATCACAAGCCGGCCGAGGGGTTGGAGCTCAAGTTCGAGGCCGAGTTGGTGAGACGGGAATCCGTCGCCTGAGTGGCCGACATTGGCCCTGAACGGGCCAATGTCGCTCCCGAATTTTGCAGAAAAATTGAAAGCGTTTTCAGAAATCCTTTTCAACTGTGATCCGCTTCAAAGCTTTTTGGACTGCCTGCCACTAGCATAGGCCCCACGAATTAGGAGCCTGCGCTCCCGATTTTCCCGCTGTGGGAGGTAACTGGTTAATCCAGCTATTTCCTTCGTTACTTTCGACGGTCATCATGGATGGCCGTTTTTTTTTTGCCAGGATTTTGTCATGACAACAGAGCGTGAATACCAGACCGGGATCGTGGGGGCAGGCTGGCTGGGACTGCCGCTGGCCCGGGCGCTGCAGGCCGAGGGCCGCCAGGTGGCGGTGACGGTCAGTTCGGCCGAAAAAGCCGCGCAGCTGACAGCAGAGGGGGTGAAGGCCTGGCCGCTGCAACTGGGCTCCGGGCTGGCGGTCCTGCCGTTTCGCTGCCGCGAGCTGGTGATCTGCGTGCCGCCGAGCAAGGTCGAGGATTATCCGACCGCCATCGCGCGGGTGGCTGAATTGGCTAAGGGGGCCGGCGTGCAGCGGTTGCTGTTCGTGAGCGCCACCTCGGTCTGGGCGCCGGGGCAGGGGGAGGATGAACACCCCATGCCTGCCCACGAGCGCGGAATGCGGATGCTGGCCGCCGAGCAGGCGGCGATGGGGGCCGGCATTGCATGCTCCATGGTGCTGCGCCCGGCCGGGCTCTACGGGCCAGAGCGCCATCCCGGCCGTTTCCTGGCGGGCAAGACCCTGGAGGGGGGCGGCCAGGCGGTGAACCTGGTGCATCTGGATGATGTGGTGGCCGCCTGCCTGCTGCTGCTGAAACAGGGCAAGGATGGGGATGCCTACAACCTGAGTGCGCCAGTGCACCCGCGCCGGGAGCAGTTCTATCCCTTTGCCGCGCGCCAGCTTGGCCTGCCGGCCCCGAACTTCATCGAGCCGGTCGGCCGGTTTGCTCCCGTCGAGGGGCAGCGCATCTGCGAGCAGCACGGGTTTGTCTATCGCTGGCCCGATCCGGCGCACTGGTTTGCCGAGCTGGCAGCCCAGGGTCACTAAGCATACAGCCCGGTGCTATGCGTGGGTATAGCGGTGGGGCACAGGCGGCTCCGCTCCTTGGTCGGGCCTGCCGTTTGACGGGCAATTGAGGTTTGCCAAGGGGGAGCTCGCCCCCTATCATGCCGCCATCCATATAGAGAGAGCGGTAATGATGGTAGATACAAGACGTCACCCCGATGGGGAACTGTTGCTGAGAACCCTGGCAATGCCAGCCGATACCAACCCCAATGGCGATATCTTCGGGGGCTGGATCATGTCCCAGATGGATATAGGTGGGGGCATCATGGCCAAGGAGCTGGCAAAAGGACGTATTTGTACCGTATCCGTCGAGGGCATGACCTTTCACAGCCCGGTCAAGGTGGGCGACGTGGTGTGCTGCTACGGACGCTGTCTGAAGATTGGCCGCAGTTCCATGCGACTGAAGCTGGAGGTGTGGGTCAAGCCGGTGCTGCGTGAAAACGAAGCCCAGCGCTACTGCGTTACCGAGGGGATCTTCACCTATGTCGCCATCGACGAACAGGGAAAATCCCGCCCGGTACCGGTCTGATCCGGGTCAGATCAGCCGGGCATTGATGATGGATATTTCCTGCTCAAACCCGGTTTTTTGCCGTATCATGCGTTCCAGCATCTCTTCCGAGCCGACGCACTGCTGGGTATCGAACAGGCAGAGATCGCACTGGGGATCCCGTCTGATCTGATAGACGGTGGAAAGCTCCACTTGATGACAATTTCCTTGTTGATCATAAAACGTCACGCGGTACTGGTGCTGTCTCGCCATCGTTGAATTCCTTCTGGATGAGCCGGGCCGGACACGAGTTATGAGCCTAGTCGGCAGCGATGACGTTTGGGATGGTCATGACACAATGCAGAGGCAGGTGGTTGTTAGCCAATGAAAAATAGTTATCGCATTCTGGGTACGTCGCTGCTGACGTTGGGACTGGTCGGCTGTTTCGAGGTGCCGGATCAGGATCACCTGGTCACGGCGCAGGGCATCATCCCTGGCGCCAGCTGCCAGAAGCCGCCGCTAGTGGCACTGGCCTCCACCGCCTTGCCCCGCGAGTTTGGCATTACCGTCTGGAATCTCTACAAGGGTCAGCGCAAAAACTGGCGCGAGGGACTGGACGAGTATGCCAAGGCCCAGGATCTGGTGCTGTTGCAGGAGTCGGCGACCCGCCCCGAGATGCTGGAGTGGCTCAAGGCCGGTGATTTCCAGTGGCAGCAATTGCAAGCCTTTACTCAGGGCGGCGTCTCCTTCGGTGTCATGACGGTCGCCAAGACGCCGCAGGCGTTCGTGTGCGGCGTGCGCTCCCCCGAGCCGCTGCTGCGCATCCCCAAATCCGGTCTGGTCAGCCTCTACCCGTTGCAGGGGGATCCTGACGGTGTGCTGGTGGTCAACCTGCATGCGGTCAATTTCGAGCTGGGGATGGCCACCTTTCGCGAGCAGATCAACGATCTGACCGCCCTCATTCATCGTCACCAGGGGCCCGTCATTCTGGCCGGGGATTTCAATACCTGGAGCGACAAGCGGGAGTTCTGGCTGAAGCGGCTGGTGAGCGATCTGGGGCTGCAGGAGGCGATCCCGATGCCGGATCTGCGCCGGACCGCCTTCGGCCGGCCGCTCGATCACCTCTACTACCGCAATCTGGATCTGGTGGAAGTGAGCAGCCCGGCGACCGATGCCTCGGATCACAATCCCATCGTGGCCCGTTTCGCGGCCCAGGCCATCACCCCCTGAGCCCTGCTCCAGATAAAAAAATACCCCGTATCAGGCGGGGTATTTTTTTATGAAGTGATGAACGATCAGCTGTTGTTCTTCACGAACAGGGTCAGCTCCTGACCCGGCTTGAGGTAATCGCTCTTGCCCAGCTGATTCCAGCGCATCACGTCCATCACGGCGACCTGAAAGCGGGCTGCGATGGAGGAGAGGGAATCGCCGCGGCGCACCTGATAGACCATGGACTTGTTGCCACCCTTGCCCTGCTTGGGCCAGACCACCAGCTTCATGCCCGGTTTCAGGGCCGATTTGGCGTTGAGACCGTTCCACTTGGCCAGCTCGTCATGGGTCACCCCGTGTGCCTGGCTGATGCTCCACAGATTGTCGCCGGCCCGTACCTTGTACTGGATCTTGCCGCTGCCACGGCTGGCGAGCTGCTGTGGCTTGCTCTGGACGCTCTGGCTGACTACCTGTTTGCTGCCGCTGGTCGGGATCATCAGGGTCTGACCACGGCGCAGGTTGTTGCTGCGCAGGTTGTTGGCCAGCTTGATCTGCTGCACGCTCACCCCGTGATTCTGGGCGATGCGGGAGAGGGTGTCGCCACTGGTAACCTGATAGGAGCGGGTGCGGATGCGCTCGCTCTGCGGCAGGTCGGCCAGGGCCAGCTCCAGGGTATCGGCATATTCAACCGGTACCAGCAGGCGATAGGGGCCCTTGGGCGAGGTCGACCAGCGGGTCAGCGCCGGATTGACCTCTTTCAGCTGGGCCGGGCGCAGGCCCGCCAGCTGGGCTGCCACGTTCAGGTCGATCTGACCTCCTGTGTTGACCACCCGCAGTTGCGGTTTGTTGGCCAGCACCGGCAGGGTGACATTGTACTTGTCCGCATTGCGGATCATGTCAGCCATGGCCAGGATCTTGGGCACGTACATCCGGGTCTCGCGAGGCAGATCGAGCGACCAGTAGTCGGTCGGTCGGCCAGCCTTCTGATTGCGGATGATGGCGTTGCGCACCCGTCCTTCACCGGCATTGTAGGCGGCCAGCGTCTGCAACCAGTCGCCGTCGAAGAAACGGTTCAGGTACTCCAGATAATCCAGCGCGGCATTGGTGGAGGCCAGTACATCGCGGCGGCCGTCGTACCAG
This sequence comes from Aeromonas sp. R5-3, assembly GCF_040908225.1. Lineage (NCBI taxonomy): Bacteria > Pseudomonadati > Pseudomonadota > Gammaproteobacteria > Aeromonadales > Aeromonadaceae > Aeromonas > Aeromonas sp. R5-3. The sequence goes on from NZ_JBFODH010000002.1 coordinate 170,099, forward strand.
TTGTCGTGGCGCAGGCCGAAGTTCTTGCCGGTCGCAGGAACGAACTGCCACAGACCCACCGCATTGCTGCGGGAACGGGCGTGGGGATCGAACATGCTCTCGATCATGGGAATGGTAATAAGCTCCATTGGCAGCTCACGCCGTTCGATTTCCTCTACCATCAGATACAGGTAGGGCTCAGCCCGGCTGGCAATGGTCGCCAGATGCTTATCATTGCGCAACAACCAATCACGCTGCTGGCGGACACGGTCGTTCTCCTGCGGATCAAACTGCATATCATCGCTGATACGCACCCACAGGTTATCGGTGTCATCCAGTTCGTCGATCTGTTCGTCACCGAACAGGAAGCGCGCAGAATGTTTTTTATACGCTTTTTTGTTGACTTGGGGGGACTTGATCGGCTCGATTGCCGTTAGCGCCCGGTCATCCTGATGGCTCAGGTTTTGGCAGCCGCTGAGAAACAGCGCCGCCAATAAGGCCGTTCGTACCTTCATCTCGCTCAGGTCATCTTTGGGAAAAACAGCTCGCATCATAAGGGGCAATGGCCCCCTGATCAAGGTTTGTTCAAAAAACATCCTTCCATTGGCGCAGGATCGTGAAGGTATCTACCGGATTTTCCACGCATTTCAGAGCATGTTTCTCAGCAGAAAATTTCACGGAATCCTGTTCGCAACGCAGAAAAACATTGAAGCGCTTCTCATCCCCCAGCCGTGAGGGGAGACTCGGCAGGCCCTGCTGGCGCAGCTTGCTGATCAGCCCGATCTGTTGCTGGATCGCCTGGTTGTCGGGCTCGACAGCGTGGGCGAAGCGCAGGTTGGAGAGGGTGTACTCGTGGGCACAATAAATGAGGGTGTCATCAGGCAGGGCGGCGAGGCGCTGCAACGATCCGAACATCTGGGCCGGGGTCCCTTCGAACAGGCGGCCGCAGCCGGCACTGAAGAGGGTGTCGCCACAAAACAGCATGCCGTGACCGTGGTAGGCGATGTGACCGTGGGTGTGACCGGGCACGTGGATCACCTCGAGGCTCAGGCCGTGCCAGTTGATCTGATCCCCGTCATCGAGCCACTGGCCGTGGTACGCCGGCATGGGGTCAAGCTTGGGGCCATAGAGGCGGGCATGGGGAAAATGTTCCAGCAACTCACCCACGCCGCCCACATGGTCGTGATGGTGGTGGGTGAGCAGGATGGCATCCAGTTGCAGCTCCAGCACGGCCAGCCGTTCCAGCACGGGAGCGGCCTCGCCCGGATCGACGACCAGGCAGTGATTTTCGTGTCGGATCAACCAGATGTAGTTGTCGTTAAAGGCTGGAACTGTGATCACTGGATACATGAGTCTGCTTCTCTTTATGGAGGGTATCTTATATAACTGGATGGCGTTCGAACCCCAAGTTGAGCCCTATTATGCAGGTGGCACGTACCGAACAACAAATCGAGATCCCGACCAGCTGGTCGGCACTGCCCATGGGGGACTGGGTAGCGGCCGAGATCCAGGAGCGACTCGACAGCTGGTGTCCGCATCTGTTTGGTTATCATCTGCTGAAGGTTGGCGCGCTGAGCGCCGAGCTCTCCTGCGGTTGCTCCTCCATTCGCCACCAGATAGGGGTCGCCCCTGGCGGTCGCCTGCTGGATCTCAAGGGGGATCCGCTGGCCTTGCCGGTACGCACCGGCAGCGTGGATGCCTGCCTGCTGGCCCACTGTCTCGATTTTTCGCCCGACCCGCACCAAGTGCTGCGGGAGGCGGAGCGGGTACTGACCGACGATGGCTGGATCATCGTCAGCGGCTACAATCCGCTCAGTCTGGTCGGCATCGGGCACTGCCTGCCTTTCCTGCGTCAACATCTGCCCTGGTCCGCCCGCATGTTCACCCCGGCACGGGTCACCGACTGGTTGCAGCTGCTTGGCTGCGAGGTGATGTTTGACGAGCGCTTCGGCTATTCGTTCATGGGCAGGCAGAGCCGGATTGGCTGGTGGCGGGAGAGTGTGGGGCGGGATTACTGTCGGCCGTTTGCATCTGTCTACGTGATAGCGGCGCGCAAACGGCGCTTCCCCCTGACACCGGTGCGCCGTCGCTGGCGTCTGCCGGGTTCCATCGCCACGCCGGGGATGGCGCGCCAGGGCGGCTAGTCGTCAGCCGCCGGGCAGGCTTATGTGCCAGCGGGGAAGGTGGTCAGGGTTGATAGCCGGTATCTTCGGCCAGCTGTTTGCCGCTGGCGGCCTCGCGGGCCAGCTCATCGCAGCGCTCGTTCTCCGGGTGTCCGGAGTGCCCCTTGACCCAGAGCCACTCGATCTGGTGGCGACTGACTTCCGAATCCAGCGCTTTCCAGAGATCGACGTTCTTGACCGGTTGACGGTTGGCGGTCATCCATCCCTTCTTCTTCCAGCCGATGATCCACTGGGTGATCCCCTGGCGCACATACTGGCTGTCGGTGGTGAGGCGCACCTGGCAGGGCTCGTTCAGGGTGCGCAGCCCCATGATGGCGGCCATCAGCTCCATCCTGTTGTTGGTAGTGAGGCGAAAGCCGGCGGCGATCTCCTTGCGATGCTTGCCGTAGACCATGACGGCACCATAACCACCCGGGCCCGGGTTGCCGAGGCAGGAACCATCCGTATACAAATCAATCTGTTTTAACATGAGGCTTGGGGTAAACTAGCGGGTAAAGCCGAAGTTTGACATAGATTGGATCATGAGCACACCCCAACTGAATCGCCAGATCATTCTGGATACTGAAACCACTGGTATGAACACGGCCGGTGGCCCCGTCTATCTGGGACACCGGATCATCGAGATCGGCTGTGTGGAGGTGATCAACCGCAAGCTGACCGGGAACCACTTCCACGTCTACATCAAGCCGGACCGGCTGGTGGACCCGGAAGCCATCCAGGTGCACGGCATCACCGACGAGTTTTTGCGTGACAAGCCGTCGTTCAGCCAGATTGCCGACGAGTTCATCGAGTTTATCCGCGGCGCCGAGCTGATTGCCCACAACGCGCCGTTTGACGTGAGCTTCATGGACTATGAGTTCAGCAAGCTCGGCCTCAACTTTAAGACCGCCGACATCTGCGGCATCACGGATACCCTGGCGATGGCGCGGGACCTGTTCCCGGGCAAGCGCAACAACCTGGACGTGCTGTGCGATCGCTACGGTATCGACAACTCGCACCGTACCCTGCACGGGGCCTTGCTCGATGCGGAGATCCTGGCAGACGTCTACCTGTTGATGACGGGTGGCCAGACCAAACTGAACCTGGCCACCGAGAGCAATGAGAATGAAAGCAACCAGGACACCAGTATCCGGCGGCTGGAGAGCAACCGTCCGCCGCTCAAGGTGATCCGGGCCAGCGCCGAGGTTGAGGCGGTACACGAGGCGCGGCTGGATCTGGTGCAGAAGAAGGGAGGAGCCTGCCTGTGGCGGCAATGAGCAAGCTATGGGGCGGCCTGTTGCTGCTGGCCTCGCTGACGGCTGGGGCCAACGAGGTGTTTGCCCCCTCCGACATCCCCCTGCTCGATAATCGCTTTCGCATCGATTACGGGGTGAAGGAGATCACCTTCATCGTGACGCGCAAGCCGGGCACCCCGTCGGTGATCCTGGTGCGGCCCGATGGCAGCAAGCTCTATGTGAGCAAGGTGACGCCGCCCGACGTGGGCTGGCTGGCGCTCAAGGATCAGGATCTCATCACCATCCGCAATCCCATGCCGGGCCCTTGGCAGGCCATTGGCGAGGTGGACCCCGACAACCGGGTGCGCCTGCTGTCGAACATCAAGCTGGAAACCGATCAGTTGCCGACCCAGCTTTATCAGGGGGAGAAGGTCAAGCTCAAATCCTGGCTGCTGATCGACGACGCGCCCCCCAAGGATGGCTACTACCTGTCCGATCTCGGCATGACGGTGCGATTGCAGCGTTTCAATGACGCCAAGCCGGAGGGGGAGCCGGTGGTCGATGAGGTGCTCGGTCACTATCGTGACGATGGCAAGGGGCTCGACGAGGTGCCAGGCGACGGCATCATGACCGCCGAGGCGGTGCTGGATGTGCCTGCCGGGAAATACCGGGCCATGTACAGCACAGGCAATCAGGTCTTCTCCCGTGCCCGCTATCAGGATGTGCTGATCTATCCGCTACCTGTCAGTTACTCCCTGGCGCCTCCCTCCCAGGAGTTCGGGGCCAAGCTCTCCTTCCTGATCGACGTGGATGAACTGGATCCCGCTTCCGTGGTGATCCAGGGCAAGGCGAGCAGCACGGTCGGGACCAGCATGCCGTTCAATGCGGTGGCCACCGAACACAAGGTGGAGGTGGATCTCTCCGCCATCAAGGAAGTCGGCCAATATGAGGTGACGGCTACCCTGTTTGGCACAACCCGGCTGGGCCGCGAAATTCAGGTGAGCCTGCCAGTCAAATCCTTCAATATCTTCCCGGTGCTGGCAACGCCGCCATCGGCCGCCTCTGTCGCGTCAGAAGCCTCGGCGGCAATTCCGAGCCAGGTCAAATTCGAGGAAAAGGAGAGCGGCGGCTGGCTGGTCTGGCTGCTGGGTGGCGCTGGCATATTATTGCTGCTTCTGTTCGGCGGCGTGGGCTTCATCGTGCTGCAAAAGCGGCGGGCGCTGAAAAAAGCCATGGCATCGCAAAAAGCCGAGAGCGAGAGCGCCAAGCCGGAGGCCAAGCTGGATCTCAACCTGCCCGAACAGTAGGAGAGGGGAATACAGCAAGCAGCAAAAAGCCGCCTGTCAGGGCGGCTTTTTCTATATGTGCAGATTATTGGGGTGGTTGAACAACCCATCCAGCTCAATGTTCCCCGACGTATATATCCTTGTGCTGTTCGCGGATCTCGAGGAATTTATCGAGGTTGGCCAGCATCAGCTCCACCAGCTGGGGGTCGAAGTGCTGGCCTTTCTCCTCCTGGATCAGCGCCAGAACCTTGTCCAGCGGCCAGGCCTTCTTGTAGCAGCGATCCGAGCCGAGTGCATCGAACACGTCAGCCAGCGCCACTACCCGCCCTTCCAGCGGAATGGCATCGCCCTTGAGGCCACGGGGATAGCCGCTGCCGTTCCACTTTTCGTGGTGGTTGCCGGCGATGGTGGCACCAATCTGGAACAGCGCCAGATCGCTGCCAGAGAGCATGTCCTGCCCCAGCTGGGCGTGGGTCTTCATGATCTCCCACTCCTCCGGGGTCAGCTTGCCCGGTTTGTGCAGGATGGCATCCGGAATGCCCACCTTGCCGATGTCGTGCAGCGGAGAGGCGCGCTTGATGAGCTCGCTCTGCTCCTCGCTCATGCCCAGCAACTGGCAGAACAGCTCGGTATAGAGGGCGACCCGCTTGACGTGCAGGCCGGACTCCTTGGAGCGGGTCTCCACCAGTTCGCCAATGCGGTAGATGATCTCGCGCTGGTTGTCGGCGATGACCTCGTTGAGTCGGATGTTCTCCAGCGCCACTATGATGTTTTCGGTGAACAGGCTGAGCAGGCCCGTATCCATCTGGCTGAGCTGGCGAGTGGTCTCGATGTGAAACAGCAGATGATGGCGTGGATTCTGGCAGTAGAGCACCATCTGGTTGCCGTCATAGACGTTGGCGCGATTGTTCATGGCCTGACGCAGGATGACGGGAGCGTCGGCCAGACGCAGCGACGGATGGCCCGGCAGCAGAGGTTCCAGGATCTGATCCCGTACCTCGTAGGCATACTGCTTCACATCATAGATATGTGAATCTTCCAGATTGAGCAGGGCACTGAGCTGCTCCTGGGCCCCTTCGACAAACTGCCGCAATGCCCGCTTCTCGAAGATCCCCTTGGAGGCCTCGATGACCTTTTCCAGCCCCTGGCGGTTGCTCTCGAGGGTACGGATGTCGCGATAGGAGCGCAGGCTGGCTCGCAGCAGGGTGCGCAGCTTCTGGGAGGTGAGCTCGGTCTTGTCCTTGTAGTCGTTGATGTCGTAGTTGCTGACCACGTCATCTTCCGGGGCCTGGCCCGGCTGACCGGTACGCAGCACGATGCGCACCATCTTGTTTTGCAGATCCTCACGCACGAATTTGACCACATCGAGACCGGCGTGATCGACCTCCATGACCACGTCCAGCAGCAGCAAGGCCACGTCCGGGGTCTTGGCGAGCAGCTCCTTGGCCTGAGCGGCTGAATAAGCATGCAAAAATTCAATGGGTCTATTATCGAATTCAAACTTGCTCAGGGTGATCTTGGTGATGCGATGTACTTCGGGCTCATCGTCCACAATCATCACCTTCCATCCAGCCTGCTGGTCGTCGAGAAGGGGCAGATCGTCATCGTCAATAATCAGGATTTGGTCATCCATCATGCAATCCTGTTTGGGATCCTGTGCTTACATTAACTGCTTCACTAAGGATAGGAAACTTATTGGGAAATAAAATTTGATCTGTGAAATCTCTTTGTCGTCATCCTGATCCTGCCCCATAAAAAACGCCTCCACTTGGGAGGCGTTTGACTATCTATCGGGCGCTCAGGCGGCTCTGTGATAGGCCGATGGCTCGAACAGGGCCTTGTTGGCGACCAGCTCGATGGGATCAAAATCATCGACGTTGATGGTGCGCAGACGACTCTCTTCGGCGCGGCGCAACAGGTCCGCTTCGGTCTGGTTGAGTACCCCAAGCGTCAGACCTGCTTCCGCTACCTTGTCCAGTTGCATAAACGGACGCTTGATGCCGTCAGCCTTGCATACTTTCTCAAACAGCGGCTCGGCAGAGAGCACGTCGTCCAGCGCCTGCTCCAGCAGACCGAAGGGGTTGCCCTCTTCACGGGTGAGATACTGACCCTGAGCCAGTCGACTGCGGGTTTCGCTCGGGGTTTGCAGCAGGCGGGCTACCTGGTTGTCCAGCTTGTCGCTCGGACGTTTCAGGTCGCGCCCCAGTGGCAGCACGATGACGCGCAGGGCCAGCCCAATCCAGCGGTTCGGGAAGTTGCGCAGCAGCTCGTCGATCGCCTCCTGTGCCTTGAACAGGGCATCCTGCAGCGCCCAGTGCAAGAGCGGCAGATCGGCGTGCTGGCGGCCTTCGTCCTGATAGCGCTTGAGGGCGCTGGAGGCCAGATAGAGCTGACTCAGCACGTCGCCGAGGCGGGCGGAGACCCGCTCTTTACGCTTGAGCTCGCCACCCAGAGTGCCCATTGCCATGTCCGACAGGAACGCCAGGTTGGCGGAGAGGCGGGAGATCTGCTGGTAGTAGCCCTTGGTCTGATCCTTGAACGGCGCGGCGGCGAAGCGGGCACCGGTCAGACCCAGCCAGAAGCTGCGCACCAGGTTGCTGATGGCAAAGCCGACGTGGCTGAATACCGCCTTGTCGAAGTCCTTGAGGGCCTGCTCCTGATCCGGGTGGCTGGCCGCCAGCATTTCGGGCAGCACGTAGGGGTGGCAGCGGATGGCGCCCTGACCGTAGATGATCATGCTGCGGGTCAGGATATTGGCCCCTTCCACCGTGACGGCGATGGGCGCGCCCTGATAGCCACGGGCCAGGTAGTTGTTGGGGCCCATGCAGATGGCCTTGCCGCCGTGGATGTCCATGGCATCGATGATGCACTTCTGGGCACGATCGGTGAGGTGGTACTTGACGATGGCGGAGATGACCGAGGGTTTCTCGCCCAAATCGATACCGGTCACGGTCAGTTTGGCGGCAGCGCCCATGATGTAGGCGTTGCCGCCGATACGGGCCAGCGGCTCTTCAATGCCTTCCATCTTGCCGATGGGCAGCTTGAACTGACGGCGGATGCGGCTGTAGGCGCCGCTCGCCAGGGCCAGCATCTTAACGCCGCCGGTGCTGTTGGAGGGCAGGGTGATGCCGCGTCCGACCGACAGGCATTCGACCAGCATGCGCCAGCCCTGACCGGCCATGGCCGGGCCGCCGATGATGAAATCGAGGGGGACGAACACGTCCTTGCCGCGGGTCGGGCCGTTCTGGAACGGTACGTTGAGCGGGAAGTGGCGACGGCCGATCTCGACACCCTTGATGTGGGTCGGAATGAGGGCGCAAGTGATGCCAAGCTCCTCTTCGTCACCCAGCAGGTGCTCGGGGTCACGCAACTTGAAGGCGAGGCCCAGTACGGTGGCGATGGGGGCAAGCGTGATGTAGCGCTTGTTCCAGGTCAGGCGCATGCCGAGTACTTCTTTTCCTTCCCACTCGCCCCTGCAGACTATCCCGAAGTCGGGAATGGAGCCTGCGTCAGAGCCCGCTTCCGGGCTGGTGAGGGCGAAGCAGGGGATCTCCTTGCCGACCGCCAGACGCGGCAGGTAGTAATTCTTCTGCTCATCGGTGCCATAGTGTTGCAGCAGTTCGCCCGGGCCCAGCGAGTTGGGCACGCCGACGGTGGAAGCGAGCACGGCGCTGGCGCCGCACAGCTTTTGCAGCACGCAGGACTGGGCGTAGGCGGAGAACTCCAGGCCACCGTATTTCTTCTTGATGATCATGGCGAAGAACTTGTTGTCCTTCAGGTATTGCCACACCTCGGGGGAGAGATCGGCCCGCTCATGGGTCACTTCCCAGTCGTTGACCATGCGGCACACCTCTTCCACCGGGCCGTCCAGAAAGGCCTGCTCTTCGGCAGAGAGGGTGCTGACCGGGATGGCGTGCAGCTTTTTCCAGTCCGGGTTGCCGGCAAACAGGTCGGCTTCCCACCAGGTGGTGCCCGCCTCAATGGCCTCTTTCTCGGTGCGGGACATCTCCGGCATGATGGATTTGTAGAGTTTGAACAGCGGCTTGGTCAGTTGATTGCGACGAAAATCCACCAGATTGAGGGGAATGGCGATCACCGCAAACAGCACCCAGACCAGCAGGGGAACGTGGCCATAAAGGGTGCCGGCAATCAGGGCTGCCGCCGTGGCAAGCGTGGAGGTGAACAGAGACGCCCGGCGATAAGCCATGGCGCCGATCACCAGGATCACTCCGAGCAGAGTGAGGGTCGTCGTCATTTTTCGCTCCTTGCATGAGTTGCCGAAATTGGGTGAACTGGGGGTTAACTGATCCAGAGGTCTGACCTGTTGGATATGGCCTCTGTTGTAATTCATACGCACAAACTTATCAAGCTGTTTACAAGCTTGTTACCTTGGCTCTGTGATCGGCATAACGTAGTGCCTGCGCCATCTTGACGGGCGGGGGGCGACTCCGGGATTGGCTTGTGCGACAATGGCGCCGCCCATATTTTGGAAGAGACATCATGTACCAAGAACTGATCCGCAATGAATTGACCGAAGCTGCCGGCGTGCTCCAGGCGTTCCTGGCAGATGAGCAAAATCTGAAGAACATCGAAGCGGCCGCCAAGCTGCTCGCTGACTCCTTCAAGCAGGAAGGCAAGGTACTCTCCTGTGGCAACGGTGGCTCCCACTGCGACGCCATGCACTTTGCCGAGGAGCTGACTGGCCGTTATCGCGAGAACCGCCCCGGCTACGCCGGCATCGCCATCTCCGATCCCAGCCACCTCTCCTGCGTTTCCAACGACTTTGGCTACGACTACGTCTTCTCCCGCTATGTGGAAGCGGTCGGCCGTCGTGGCGACGTGCTGCTCGGCATCTCCACCAGCGGCAACTCCGGCAATATCCTGAAGGCCATCGAGGCGGCGCGTGCCAAGGGCATGAAGGTGATAGCGCTGACCGGCAAGGATGGCGGCAAGATGGCCGGTCTGGCCGATGTGGAGATCCGGGTGCCGCACTTCGGCTATGCCGACCGCATTCAGGAAGTGCACATCAAGGTGATCCACATCCTGATCCAGCTGGTCGAAAAAGAGATGGCCAAGTAAGGATATGATCCCGCGCCGGAACCGCTGAATCCTGCAGATTTATGTTCCGGCCGGCGTGATCCGGTGCAAGAGGTCGGTCGGCAAGGTTCTGCATTCCCTGCCGGGCGACCCCTTGAACGAGCAACGATCAAGTAAGCAAGGAGCCCGCAGCCTATGTGCGAACTGCTCGGCATGAGTGCCAATGTGCCGACCGATATCTGCTTCAGTTTCACCGGCCTGATGCTGCGCGGCGGCAAGACGGGACCCCACAAGGATGGCTGGGGCATCACCTTCTACGAAGGGAAGGGCTTTCGAACCTTCAAGGATCCCGAACCCAGCGCCCAGTCCCCCATCGCCAGGCTGGTGCAGGCGCTGCCCATCAAGAGCCGCGCCGTGGTCAGTCATATCCGCCAGGCCAACCGTGGCTGTGTGTCGCTGGAAAATACCCACCCCTTTACCCGCGAACTGTGGGGCCGTTACTGGACCTTTGCCCACAACGGCCAGTTGACCGGCTACAAGAAGCTGGCCACCGGGCGGCACAGGCCGGTGGGGGATACCGACAGCGAGCACGCTTTCTGCTGGTTGCTCGAGCGGCTGGAGCAGAAATACCCCAGGCGCCCTGCCAATTTCCCCGCCATGTTCCGCTATCTGGCGACCCTGTGCGACGAGCTGCGTAGCCTCGGGGTATTCAACATGTTGCTGTCGGATGGGGAGTTCGTGATGACCTATTGCAGCAACAACCTCTACTGGTTGACCCGGCGAGCTCCATTCGGGGAGGCACGTCTGCTGGATGAGGATGTCGCCATCGATTTTCAGAGCGAGACAACCCCGAACGATGTGGTGACCCTGATTGCCACGCGGCCGCTGACCGGTAATGAAGACTGGGTCAGGATGGCGCCTGGCGAGTTCAACCTGTTTCGGCTGGGTGAGCGGGTGTCTGCCGTTCAGAAGTGATAACATCCTGATCTCAATGTAAAAAAATACCAGGGTAGAATCCTACCCTGGTTCTTCGCAGCAGCCATACAGGCAAAAGGGATGAGAGAGGTGTTGCTGAGTTGCATCATTCTCACGGCTGTCATTGTTATTTAATTGTTAATTTATTGGCAACCATTATGTTGCAATCCGGCCATCTATTGTCTGGTTAGGCGAGCTCGATCACGTTTTTCATCCTATGCCCCGTGCGGGTCTAATTGTTGGTAGGGAAGCAGACGTGACGGTACCATGCCGGGCATCTATAGTATGGTCTGTTTGAATACCACGGGAGGATGATGAAATGGAGTGGCTGGATCAGAAGGTATTGCGACAATTGGCGGAAGATATCGGCCAGGAGATGATGCCGGTGGTGATCTCGGTGTTTATCGAGGAGGTGGGCGAGCAGCTCACTCAACTGCGCCCGCTCTATGAGCGTCAGGACTGGACGGCTCTGGCCCGGCTTGCCCACAGCATGAAGTCTTCTTGTGGCAGTTACGGTGCTCAAGTCAGCTATCAGCAGGTGATGGCACTGGAGCTCGCCTGCAAGCAAGCGGATGGGGCCGAGGTCGCCCGTCTGCTCAACGAGCTGGAACAATCCCTGCCTCAGGTGCTCTCCCACCTTGCCAACTACCATTGAGCCCGGGCAGCCGGCGCATGGGCGCCGGACTTGTCAGACTCAACCTGCCCGCTAGCGTTGATTGACCAGTTGCTGGATCACCCTGTCCAGGGCCAGTTTCAGTTTCAGGCGATCATGGCGATGGGGCAGCGCGGCTTCACCCAGATCGGCCTGGATCAACCTGCCAGCCAGTTCAGGTTGGTACTCTCCTGCGGGAGCCAGGATGGCATCGAGCCGTCCCGTACCGACTCGTGATTCCAGCCAGCGCCACTGATCGAGCAGGCTGAGCTGGCCAGCCGGGCCATTCTCCGCCACCAGATTGCAGATGAACACCAGCATGGCGTTGCTCTCGTTGATGGCCTGCGCCACCTCCGCCAGCAGCAGCGGGGGCATGATGGAGGTGAGAAAACTGCCGGGGCCCAGAATGATCATGTCGGCCTGCTCCAGCGCCTGTACCGCCTCGCGGGTGGCTGGTACCTCGGGGCTCAGGCTGAGTGAGAGCGGCGGGGTATCGAGCTGATCGATGGAGACTTCCCCCAGGATCTGGTTGCCACAGACGGTGTGGGCACACAGGTCGGTGGGAAATTCAGACATGGGTAACAATTGTGACTCTATTTTCAGCATGTCGCTGATGAGCTTGATAGCATCAAGAGGGCGCACGCAGAGGTTGTCGAGTGCCAGCAGCATCAGGTTGCCGAGGTTGTGGCCGGCCAGTTCACCACGACCGGCGAAGCGATACTCGAACAGCAGGCTGCCGATGCTGGGATCGGTGACCAGTTGATTCAAACAGTTGCGCAGATCACCCCAGGCGATACACTCCTGGCTCTTGCGCAGTCGTCCGGTGGAGCCGCCATCATCCGTGGTGGTGACGATGCCGGTCAGGCGCGATCCCAGGAACGAGAGGGACGAGAGCACGCGGCCCATGCCATGGCCGCCACCGATGGCGACGACCCGGTCAAAATCATTGATGTTCTTCTGCCACATGCGGCTGTCCTGTGGTTGGTCTCGATTGAGAGCATTCTAGTCGATGAAACGGGATAATTGTTTGATTAAGGTATGATTTTTGCTTACCCCCAGCATCATGCACAACTAGGAGATGGTGTTGAACTTTCTGACGGCTCACTCTCTTGAAGAGACCTCCCTGCTGGCTGCCCGACAGATCAGTGAGCGGCTGCTCGCTCAATCACCCGATTCCCCTTCGCTGTTGTTGGTCTATTTTACTCAGGCTCATGATGCCGAGGAACTGCGTCATCATTTCAAACAGCAGTTCCCGTCGTCCCGGCTGATCGGTTGCAGCTCCTGCGGCGGGGTCATGACCCAGACCGGCCACCATGCCCGCCAGGGGCGGGGGGTGGCGGTTGCGGCCATCTACGATGACAAGGGCGCCTACGGTGTGGCGGGTCAGGCGGGGGCTGCCGTCGATGTGCGCCAGCTGCTGCGCAGCGCCATTGCTGACGGGGGTCGCCCCGGCGAGTTACCGCAGCTCATCTTGTTGCATGCAAGCCCGGGCCAGGAGGAGGCGATGCTGGAGAGCATCGAAGCCGAGCTGGGTACAACGGTGCCGGTGGTCGGCGGTTCCGCTGCCGACAACAGCGTGAGCGGGGAGTGGCAGTTGTGCTGGGACGAGGGCAGTACTCGCGAGGGGGTTGTGCTGGCGGTGCTCTATCCCGATTGCCAGCTGGCGTTCCAGTTCCACTCTGGCTATGTCCCCACCGAACAGCGCGGCATCATCACGGCGTTGGCAGGACGGGAGATCCTCACCATCGACGATAAACCGGCCGCCACCGTCTATGCCCGCTGGACTGGACGCACGACGCCCTGGCCGGTGGGGCCCATCCTGCGGGAAACCACCTTGTCTCCGCTGGCGAGGCAGGTTGGCACCCTGGATGACATGCCCTATTACAAACTCTCCCACCCCGAAGCCGTGACAGAAGGTGGCGGATTGCGCCTCTTTACCGATACTCAGGTCGGGGAGCGGTTGCTGCTGATGTACAGCAGCCAGGAGGGCCTGTTGCAGCGCTGTCTGAATGCGACCCGCATCGAGCCAGAGTACGGCATGGCCACCGAGATGCAGCCGTTTGGTGCCCTCGTGATCTTTTGTGCTGGTTGCCGCTTGGCTCTTGGTGATAGCTTATGCCAATTTGTCGATCAATTTCATACCCGGCTGGGGGACATCCCCTTCATCACCCCGTTCACCTTCGGTGAGCAGGGACGTCTGCCACACGGTGAGCTGGCACACGGCAACCTGATGATATCGAGTGTGATCTTTCTCGACAGCTGACACTGCGCTGGAAACAAGATGATTGGTAATACGGAACTGGAAGCCCTTGGCGACAAGCTGCAGACCACCCTGGTGGAGCTGGTGCGCTGTCGGGAGCGCGAGGCCAAATACCGGCAGGAGTCGCAAACCCTGCTGTGCGGGGTGGCCACCCTGGCCGATGCCCAGACGCTGGAGCAGGTGCTGGACAGCCTTATCCAGGTGCTGAAACCCTTCATCGGCTTCGAACACGCGGATGTGGTGGCCTGGGAGGGCGAGGGGGGGCTGACCCACCTCAGCACCCAGGAGGGGGAGGTGGGCCGCCCCTGGCAGCTGACTCCTATCTTCTCCCGGGCTATCGAGGGGGAGACCCTGGTCATCTATGACCCGACCCAGTTGCCCGAGCTGGCGCCGCTGGCCGATGTGACGGGCTGGGCCAGCGTCATGATGACGGGGCTGCGGGCCCCCGGTTTCTCCGGCGTGCTCATCTGCCGCCACTCCCTGATGGGCACCTTCGATCTCAAGAGCAAGGCCGCCATGCAGCGCTGCCGGCCGCTCATCTCCCAGGCATTGGTCAACATCGCTTATCGGGCCCGCTTGCAGGAGCAGGTTGAACTCAAGACCCTGGCGTTGCAGGCGGGTGAGCTGCGTTTTCGCAGCTTTGCCGGCATGGCCTCCGACTGGTTCTGGGAGACGGATACCGAGCACAGGCTGAGCTACGTCTCGGCCCCTGGCCAGCAGGAAGAGATTCTGGTGCATCAGACTGGCCAGAGTCTCTACGACTACGCCTATGACAGGCGGGATCCCGAATGGGGCAAGTACCGCCGGCTCATCGGCCTGCACCTGCCGGTACGGGCGGTGCGGGTGCAGGTCAGCCTGGCGCGGGGGCCGTGCTGGATGGAGATCAACGCCGAACCCTGTTTCGACGGGGCCGGTGTTTTCATCGGCTATCGCGGCACGGCGCGGGATGTGGGCAACCAGATCCGCCGTGAGCAGGAGCTGGCCAGGGCGCGGGACGAAGCGGAGGCTGCCAACCGCGCCAAGTCGCAGTTTCTGGCCATGATGACCCATGAGATCCGCTCCCCCATGAACGCGGTGCTGGGCATGCTTGATCTGCTGCAACACGCCCAGCTCGAACCCCAGCAGCAGACGCTGCTTGGCCATGCCACCCATGCGGCGCGCCTGCTGCAGACCATCATCGACGACGTACTCGATTTTTCGAAGATTGAGTCTCACACCCTGGAGTTTCACTGCGAGACGCTGCAGCCGGCCCAGCTCTGCCAGTCCCTCATCGAGCCGTTGCTGGCACGGGCTGTCGCCAAGGGCATCGACCTGCGCTGGCAGGTCGATGAGGCCGTGCCGGCACAGTTGCAAGGGGATCCGGTGCGACTCTCCCAGGTGATCAGCAACCTGCTTGGCAACGCGGTGAAATTCACCAGCACGGGTCGGGTGTTGTTACAGCTGGAGTGGCATGATCAGCAGTTGCGGGTGACGGTGACCGACACCGGGATCGGCATCTCGGCCGAGGATCAGGCCCTGCTGTTTGAGCCCTTCTCCCAAGTGGACAGCTCGGCGACCCGCCGTTTCTCCGGCACCGGACTGGGGCTGGCCATCAGCAAGCGGCTGGTGGAATTGATGGGGGGCAGCATCCATCTGCGCAGTGCCCCCGGCGAGGGCAGCTGTTTCTGGTTCGATTTGCCGGGCATGGCGCTGCCATGCGAGTGCAGCAGCCGACCCGAGCCGGATCAGCAGCCCATTCAGGCTCTGGATGTGCTAGTGGTGGAGGACAGCCCGGTCAACCAGCTGGTGGTCTCGCTTATGCTGCAGAAGCTGGTGAGCCGGGTCAGAGTGGCCGCCAACGGACTGGAGGCGCTGGCGCAGGTCGCGCAGCAACAGCCGGACCTCATTCTGATGGACATGCGGATGCCGCAGATGGATGGACTGGAGGCGACCCGCCGCTTGCGGGAGCTGGGTTACCGCATGCCCATAGTGGCGCTGACGGCCAACGCCATGGCGGAAGACAGGGCCCGTTGCCTGGCGCAGGGCATGGATGATTTTCTGGCCAAGCCCATCAGTCTGATGCGGCTGCGAGAGTGCCTGCAACGCCATTTTCATCCCGCATCAGCGAATCGCAGCTAAAAAAAATGGTCAACCTGGGTGGTTGACCAATTCTTCAGCAAATACTGAAGAGAGCACGGGATAAATCGGGTTGTACGATTCTATATGAAAAAGTCGTGCCAACTTTTCAGAACCGGTTTTACAGGGCTTGCAGCGCGATTATCGGTTTTTATTGCGTCCTGCAATTTGCAAAATGCGAAATTGACATTTTCATTATCGGAATATTTGCATTTTGCAAAGCCCGAATTGACTCACTGTGCGATCAGTCGGCGCAAGAATTGACGAGCCGCTTCGCTATTTTGTTTGGCAATCAACATCTGCTTCTCATAGATCGGCATCGGCAGGATCTCGAGCCAGCGTTGGCAGAGCCAGGCTGCATCGTCAAACCGCTTGTCCGGATAGAGCTCGTCGAGCTCCGGATATTGCTCGAACACTTCCTGCAATCGGGTGACCAGCGGCTTGTCGCTGAAATTGGAGTGGGTGCTCGGCCAGTTGGGCAGGGCCTCGACCTTGGCCCGGCGCAGACCCAGCTCGTCAGTCTCCATCTCGTGGATGCAGAATCGTTCCATGCCGAGCACGGTGACACCAAGCAGGCCGTCATTCAGGGTGTAAAAGTCGGTGACTTTGACCCGGGTGCCGACCGGCAGGATCCGACCCGACTTGCCCGAGGTGGTTGCCTCTTCCATCACGATGCCAAACCCCTGGTCATTGATGAATGACTCTTTGAGCATCTGCAGGTGGCGCGGCTCAAACAAACGCAGAGGAAGCTTGCCACCAGGCAGGATGTGGGAAGGCAAGGGGAACAGTGCCAAAGGTTGAAGTTTCATGTTCCATCCTCCATTCAGTTGTTACTGAACAGGACAATGCAGCGACTGTGCCAGAGGATAAAAAAAGCCACCGGACGGTGGCTTTGGCTGGGTAAAAAGGGGGCTTAGTTGCGCTGCTCCAGGTACATGACAGCCGCTTCCACGCGGCTTTGCGCCTCGAGTTTCTTGAGCAGGCTCTTGACGTGAACCTTGACCGTGCCTTCGGAAATATGGAGCACGGAGGCGACCTGTTTGTTGGAGAGGCCCTTTGCAATTTCACGCAGGATTTGCATTTCGCGACGCGTTAAGCTCTCCAGCTTCTGCTGCAGGTGATCCAGCTCGTAGATGTTCTCGAGGTAGGGGCGCAGCGGTTCGCTCAGGATCTGCTTGCCGGTCATCACGTCTGCCAGCTGGGCCAGCAGCATATCGGGCTCGGTGTCCTTGAGCAGGTAGCCATCGGCACCGGCCTTGAGCAGGGCCACCACATCCTGACGGGCATCGGAGACGGTCAGGATCACCACCCGGGAGGTCACCTCCTCGGCGCGCAGCGCCTTGAGGGTGTCCAGGCCCGAGAGACCTTTCATGTTGAGGTCGAGCAGGATCAGGTCCGGTTCGGACTCCTTGGCCATGGCGACGGCGTCGGTACCATTGGAAGCTTCACCGACGACCTCGATGTTCTCTTCCAGTGCCAGCAGTTGCACAATCCCTTTGCGCATGAGGGGATGGTCATCCACGACCAGAACACTATATTTCATCTCGTCCATCAGGCGTCTCTTGTTAGGCTGGTGGGAAAGGTCAGATGTACGCAGGTGCCTCTGGGCGGCCTTTCACTGATGGTCAGCAGGCCATGCAGCTTGTTGGCACGCTCGTTCATGATGCTCAGGCCGTAGTGGTTGACCGCCGAGCTTGCGATCCCTATTCCGACACCATCATCTGAAATCTGAACCTGGATGTTACCATCGGCGAGGGTCTCACAGCTAACATCAATCACTTGTGCGCTGGCATGTTTGATGGCATTGAGGACTGCCTCACGGATCAGCTGCAAAATGTGAATGTGCTGACCCGCCTCGAGGTCGGTATCGGCCAGACCGTAATGGAGCCTTATATCGGCCTGGGTCTGCGGCTTGAGTTGCTCCAGCATCACCTTGATGGCTTCGCCGAGATTGGCGTCACCAATACTGAGGCGGAAGGTGCCGAGCAGCTCGCGCAGCTGGGTGTAGGCGCTGCCAAGCCCCTCGTCGATCTGCTGCATGGCGGCTTCGGCCTTGGCGGTATCCCCCTTGGCAAACGAGCGCTTGAGCAGGGTAGCCTGGATCTTGAGATAAGAAAGAGCCTGGGCCAGAGAGTCGTGCAGCTCGCGGGCGATGACGGCCCGCTCTTCCATCAGCAGCAGGCGCTGGTGTTGCAGCAGGGTCTGATCCTTGTGCAGCACCTGGGCCAGCAGCATGGAGAAGTTCTTCATCAGCCGCTCGTCGATGGGGTGGCTGCTGATGACGTCGAGCCGGCCATACTCCTGCTCGTCCATCTGCAGATAAAAGCTGACCACCGCCTCCAGATCGCCGGGCCAACCCTTGCGGCCGGTGATGTAGTCCGGCATGGCGTTGTGCTCGAAACGGGTCAGCCGGATGTAGTCGATGTGCTGGTGGGCCGCCGCCCGCTCCAGCAGCTTGAGCAGGGTGCGCCGGCTCAGCGGCGCCGCGTGCAGCTTCTGGGCTGTGCTGTAGAGGAAGGAGAGGGTGTCGTTGGCCTGTTGCAGCTTGGCGGTCTTCTCTTCCACCTTGCTCTCCAGCTCCCGGTAGAGCTTGCCGAGCTCATCGGCCATGGTGACGAAGGCCCCTGACAGCTCACCCAGTTCGTTTTCGCAGCGGGGGGGTAGGGTCAGATCGAACTCCTGGCGCTGGATCTGGCGGGCGCAATAGACCAGCTGGTTGAGCGGGGCCACCACCTGCTGGCGGGTAAAGCGCACCGTGAACCAGGCGATGGTGATGATGGAGAGCAGCCCCAGCCCTTCGGCCAGCGCCAGCATGCGCACCTTGAACTCCACGTGATACTGCATCTGGTTGACGAAGTCATCGATGGCGGCGACAAACTGCTCTGTGTTATCCGTATAGCGCCGCGGGGTGGCATTCTCGATGTGCTCGCGCATCACCTGCCACTGCTGCAGCACCTCGCCGTAGGTGCGACGCAGGGAGGCTGGCGTGATCCAGCGCTGGGTCTCCTGCAGCTCGGCGGCGTGCAGGGTCTGCTCGAACTGATCGAGCCGGCTCAGCACCTGCTGGCCCTGTTCAATCTCGTAGGCCATCCGGTAGGCCTGCATCCGTAGGGAACCGGAGAGGTTGATCGCCTTGGCATCGGGCACCGAATAGAACAGGGTCACCATGGCCACCACGGCGATCAGGCTCGCCATGAACAGGATGAGCACCATGGAGCGCCCAATGGCGCTGCTGACCGAATGTACTTTGAACCACTTTCCCATGCCGGCTCTCTTCCTTCACTGCAGACAATAACCCCACAAAGTAGCATGGGAGTGTACTCCAACTTGTGCTAGCATCGAAAAACTAGATGAACTCCGAGCGGTTTTGCCTAAGTCCTCATGATAGGGGGAAACCGCCGTCAGCCGATGTTCGAGCTGTAAGGGTCAGGAAAGAAATGCCCTGGCCTCCCGTATTTGGAAAGGTGTTTATGTCGACACTGCAAGATGGTTTTTCCCGTCGTTTTTACTATTTGCGCCTGTCGGTCACCGACGTGTGCAATTTTCGTTGTACCTACTGTTTGCCGGATGGCTATCGGCCACCGGCCGGTGGCAAGGCGGGGCGCCAGCCCTTTCTCTCTCTCGAAGAGATCCGCCGCGTCGTCGGTGGCTTTGCCGCCATGGGCACTCGCAAGGTGCGTCTGACCGGCGGGGAACCCTCCCTGCGCCGGGACTTCACCGCCATCATAAAGACGGTGGCCAATACCCCCGGCATCGAGAAGGTGGCCATGACCACCAATGGGTATCGTTTGAAAGAGCGGGCCAAAGAGTGGTTCGATGCGGGCCTGACCGCCCTCAACGTCAGCGTCGACAGCCTGGATCCGCGTCAGTTTCACCAGATCACCGGCGAGAACAAGCTGGCGGAGGTGATGGAGGGGATCGAAGCTGCGCTGGCCGCCGGCTTCAAGTCGGTCAAGATCAACGCCGTGTTGCTCAAGGGTCTCAACGACCATCAGCTGGATGCCTTCCTGGCCTGGATCCAGCACCAACCCATCGAGCTGCGTTTCATCGAATTGATGCAGACTGGCGAGATGGATACCCTGTTTCGCGATCACCACGCCAGCGGGGCGCTCATCAAACAGCGTCTGCTCGATGCCGGTTGGTTGCAGCAGCTGCGTGGCGACGACGATGGCCCCGCCCAGGTATTCATGCATCCGGAGTCGATGGGTGGGGTCGGACTCATCATGCCCTACAGCAAGGATTTCTGTGCCGGTTGCAACCGGCTGCGGGTATCTTCCCTCGGCAAGTTGCACCTCTGCCTGTTCGGCGATCACGGGGTGGAGCTGCGTGATCTGTTGACGGATGACGGCCAGCAGGATGAATTGCAGCAGCGGATCCGCAGCGCCCTTGCCGGCAAGGCGGCGACCCACAGGCTGCACGAAGGCAATGCCGGCATGACCCCGCATCTGGCCTCCATCGGTGGCTGAGCGACCTCGCTCGAAAAAATAGCCATCGATTAATAAGCAATCCTCAAATGGGGGTATTTTGTCTTGCCCCCGTTGTTCTTTCCTGCGCCAAGGGTTTGATCCAGCGCAAGAATCCCCCCTGTTTATCTCCCTGGTGGTATATCCCTGAACTTGTCAGGGCCGCAATATACACCCACTCTTATAATAGGTATTGAAAATACCTGTCATGGGACTCACTCGTGCGCCATCACCTGCAACAAGGAGCCGTTATGCCGGATGGGGTCAACCTGTCGCGTCGCAGTCTGTTTCGGGGTCGTCTGACATCGAATGAACCTCGGGTACAACTGCCCTGGTCCGTCGCCTGGTCCGACTTTGCCGCCGACTGCACCCGTTGCGGTGACTGCCTCACGGCCTGTCCGGAGCAGATCCTGATCAAGGGGGATGGTGGTTTCCCGACCGTGGATTTTCTGCGCGGCGAGTGCACTTTTTGCGGGGAATGTGTCGCCGCTTGCAAAGTGCCGATATTTCGTCCGACCACGGAGGCGCCCTGGCAATACATCGCCCATATTGAAGCCAGCTGTCTGGCTCAGGGTCAGGTGTTCTGCCAGCGCTGCCAGGACAGCTGCGAGCCCAGGGCGATCCATTTCTCCCCCGTGCTGGGCCGGGTGCCTACTCCCAGCATCGAGGCCGCAGCCTGCACCGGTTGCGGTGCCTGCGTGAAGGATTGTCCGGTCGGCAGCATCCGGGTGGGTGCCCCCGCCAGCGAGGAGTCCAGATGAAGCAGGATGTGTGTGAAGCAGGAGCCACAATGAAACAAGAGTTCCATGTATCGAGCCTGGTGGTGCTGACCCAGCCCTCCTTGCGCCACCGGCTCGCAGAGCAGATCGCCACCCTCGAGGGGGCCGAGATCCATGCAGTCAGTGATGAGGGCAAGCTGGTGGTGACCCTGGAAGGCCTGAGCCAGCGGCCCATCATGACGGCCATCGATGCCATCAATGCGATGCCGGGCGTGCTCTCTGCCGCCCTGATTTACCACCAGTTCGATGAGCTCGATGCCCAGTGCAAGGAGTAGCGCCATAAGGTCGAGCCTGCGTGACTCATCATGATGGCCGCCATGGATGCACAGAAAAACGACGCCAGGGTTCTAGTTCGCCGCCCTGAGCCAAAACCAGTTCGATACACTCGACAACTTACGCGATAAGCAATGTGAGGATATGCCATGAAGCTGAGTCGACGCGACTTTATGAAGGCCAACGCGGTGGCGGCAGCCGCTGCCGTGGCTGGTGTCAGTGCCCCCACGCTGGCGGCCAATCTGATCACCAGTACCGACAAGACTGCCATCAAGTGGGACAAGGCGCCGTGCCGTTTCTGCGGTACCGGCTGTTCCGTGCTGGTGGGTTCCCAGGATGGGCGCGTCGTGGCGACCCAGGGCGATCCCGATGCACCGGTCAACCGCGGTCTTAACTGCATCAAGGGTTACTTCCTGTCCAAGATCATGTATGGCCAGGACAGGCTGACCCAGCCCATGCTGCGCATGACCAACGGCAAGTTCGACAAGAACGGCAACTTCGCCCCCATCAGCTGGGATCAGGCCTTCGACATCATGGCCGAGAAGTTCAAGGCCACCCTGAAAGAGAAGGGGCCGACCGCGGTCGGCATGTTCGGCTCCGGCCAGTGGACCGTGTGGGAAGGCTATGCCGCCGCCAAGCTGATGAAGGCCGGTCTGCGTACCAACAACCTGGATCCCAATGCCCGTCACTGCATGGCGTCCGCGGTCGTGGGCTTCATGCGTACCTTCGGCATGGATGAACCCATGGGCTGCTACGACGACATCGAGCAAGCCGACGCCTTCGTGCTGTGGGGCTCCAACATGGCCGAGATGCACCCCATCCTCTGGTCGCGCATCTCCGATCGCCGCCTGTCCCACCAGGACGTGCAGGTACACGTGCTCTCCACCTTCGAGCATCGCAGCTTCGAGCTGGCGGACAACGGCATGGTGTTCACCCCGCAGACCGATTTGGCGATCCTCAACTACATCGCCAACTACATCATCCAGAACGACAAGGTGAACTGGGAGTTCGTCAACAAGCACACCCAGTTCCGCAAGGGCACCACGGACATCGGCTACGGCCTGCGTCCCACCAACCCGCTGCAGCAGAAGGCCAAGAACCCGGATAACGGCGACTCCACCCCGATGAGCTTCGACGACTTCGCCAAGTTCGTGGCGGATTACGATCTGGAGTCCGTCTCCAAGCTCTCCGGCGTCTCCAAGGACAAGCTTGAGAAGCTGGCCCAGCTCTATGCCGATCCGAGCAAGAAGGTGGTCTCCTACTGGACCATGGGGTTCAACCAGCATACCCGCGGTGTCTGGGCCAACAACCTCTGCTACAACATCCACCTGCTGACCGGCAAGATCTCCCAGCCGGGTTCCGGTCCCTTCTCCCTGACCGGTCAGCCCTCCGCCTGCGGTACTGCCCGTGAAGTGGGTACCTTCGCCCACCGTCTACCGGCCGACATGGTGGTGACCGAGCCCAAGCACCGCGCCATTGCCGAGAAGATCTGGAAGCTGCCGGAAGGCACCATCCCGGAGCAGGTGGGCTACCATGCCGTACTGCAAAACCGCATGCTCAAGGATGGCAAGCTCAACGCCTACTGGGTGATGTGCAACAACAACATGCAGGCCGGCCCGAACATGAACGAAGAGGGGCTGCCCGGTTATCGCAACCCGGCCAACTTCATCGTGGTCTCCGATCCTTATCCGACCGTGACCGCCCAGGCGGCCGACCTCATCCTGCCGACCGCCATGTGGGTGGAGAAAGAGGGGGCTTACGGCAACGCCGAACGTCGCACCCAGTTCTGGCACCAGCAGGTGAAGGCACCGGAAGGGGCCAAGTCCGACCTGTGGCAGCTGATGGAGTTCTCCAAGCGCTTCACCGTGGAAGAGGTGTGGCCGGCGGAGCTCATCGCCAAGATGCCGGAAGTGAAGGGCAAGACCCTGTTCGACGTGCTCTATGCCAACGGTCAGGTCAACCAGTTCCCGAAAGAGCAGAGCAAGGGGGCGCTGAACGACGAGGCAGAGCACTTCGGTTTCTACGTCCAGAAGGGTCTGTTCGAAGAGTACGCCACCTTCGGTCGCGGCCATGGTCACGATCTGGCGCCGTTCGATCAGTATCACGAGGCCCGTGGCCTGCGCTGGCCTGTGGTGGATGGCAAGGAGACCCTGTGGCGTTATCGCGAAGGGTTCGACCCCTATGTGAAAGCGGGCGAGGGGGTGCGTTTCTACGGCAAGCCCGACGGCAAGGCGGTGATCTTCGCGCTGCCCTATGAGCCGGCCGCCGAGGTACCGGACAAAGAGTACGACATGTGGCTCTCCACCGGTCGCGTGCTGGAGCACTGGCACACCGGCACCATGACCCGCCGGGTCCCCGAGCTCTATCGCGCCTTCCCGGATGCGGTACTGTTCATGCACCCGGAAGATGCCAAGGCTCGCGGCGTGCGCCGTGGTGAAGAGGTGATCGTCTCATCCCGCCGTGGCGAGGTGAAGACCCGGGTCGAGACCCGCGGTCGCAACCGTCCGCCCAAGGGACTGGTGTTCATGCCCTTCTTCGATGCGAGCCAGCTGGTCAACAAGCTGACCCTGGACGCCACCGATCCGCTCTCCAAAGAGACGGATTACAAGAAGTGCGCCGTCAAGGTCGTCAAGGCATAAGGCGGGGAGCGCGAGATGAGTCGTAGTCGGCGCCAGTTTCTGGCCGACATGGCCAAGGGGGCCTGCGGTGTGGGCCTGCTTGGCGTGGGGCTCGGCGGCATGGCGCGTCAGCAGGTGCAGGCCATGCCTGCCCAGGCGCTGCGCCCGCCGGCTGCCCTCGACGAGGCACAGTTCCTCGGCGCCTGCGTGCGCTGCGGACTCTGCGTCGAGGCCTGCCCCTACGACACCCTCAAGCTCGCCCGGCTGTTTGAACCCGTGACCACCGGCACTCCCTACTTCAAGGCGCGCGCCGTGCCGTGCGAGATGTGTGATGACATCCCCTGTGTGGCGGCCTGCCCGAGCGGGGCGCTGGATCAGGCCATGACCGACATCGATCAGGCGCGGATGGGGGTGGCGGTGCTCATCGATCACGAGACCTGCCTCAACTACCTGGGGCTGCGTTGCGACGTCTGCTACCGGGTCTGCCCGCTGATTGACAAGGCGATCACCCTGGAGCTGCAGCACAACCAGCGCACCGGCAAGCACGCCATGTTCCTGCCCACGGTGCACAGCGATGTCTGCACCGGCTGCGGCAAGTGCGAGCATGCCTGCGTGCTGGAAGAGGCTGCCATCAAGGTGGTGCCTCGCCAGCTCGCCAAGGGAGAGCTGGGCCACCACTACCGGCTCGGCTGGGAAGAGAAGGCGAAGGCGGGCAAGTCGCTCATCGGCGACAGGCTCACCCTGCCGACCCGCAAACCGGAGGGGCTATGAGTCGTTATCCGGGAGTCGAAGCCACGGCCAGGCTGGGCTGGTGGCGCGCCCATCGCTTCCTGCTGTTGCGCCGGCTCAGCCAGTTTGGCGTGCTGGGGCTGTTCCTGCTGGGACCGCTGGCGGGCAGCTGGATCCTCGAGGGCAACCTTTCCAGCTCACTGTTGCTGGAGACTGTGCCGCTCACGGATCCGCTGACCCTGCTGCAATCGTTGGCGGCGGGCCATTGGCCCATCCCCACCCTCTGGCTGGGGGCAGGGCTGGTGCTCGCGGGTTACTGGCTGGTCGGGGGGCGGGTGTTCTGCTCCTGGGTCTGTCCGGTCAACCTGGTCACGGATGCCGCCGCCTGGCTGCGAGCCCGGCTCGGTCTCAAGGGCAACGGTCAGTTCAACCGCTCCACCCGCTACTGGCTGCTGGCCATGGTGCTGGTGGCGCCGGCCATCGCCGGTGTGCTGGTGTGGGAGCTGGTCAATCCGGTGTCGCTCACCCTGCGCGGTCTGCTGTTTGGCATGGGGGCGGGCTGGGCCCTGCTGGCGGTGCTGTTCCTGTTCGACCTCTTCGTGGTGGAACGGGGCTGGTGCGGTCACCTCTGTCCGGTGGGGGCCTTCTATGCCCTGGTCAACCGGGTCGGGTTCATCAAGATTTCTGCCAAGGGGCGCGAGCGGTGCAGCAACTGCATGGATTGTTATGCGGTCTGCCCGGAACGTCCCATCCTGCGCGGCCCCGTTCACGGTGCCAAGCGTGGTCACGGGCCCTTGATTGCGGCTCAGGAGTGTACCAACTGCGGCCGTTGCATCGATGTCTGCGCGGAGCAAGTTTTTGAAATCACTGTAGGTTTTGCCGTCAAGGCAGAGAAAACGTCGGAGAACAAATAATGAAGAAGCTGATTGGAGCAATGCTGGCCTGTCTGATGGCAGGTTCCTTGATGGCGGCAGTCCCCGAGATCACCAACAGCACGGGGGGCATCAAGTCGGAACGGGGGAGCACGGATCTGGTGACGGATGCCGATGCGGCCCCCATGAAGAACTTTCGCAAGGATGGTGACCTCTACGATCGCCAGTACATGCATCAGCCCCCGCTGATCCCCCACGACACCCGCAACTATGAAGTGGACAACAAGGTCAACAAGTGCCTGGCCTGTCACAGCTTTAAGAACGCCAGTGCCATGAAGGCCCCCAAGATCAGCCCGACTCACTTCGAGACCCGTGACGGCATGACGTTGGGAGAAGTGTCCCCCCGTCGCTACTTCTGCCTGCAGTGCCACGTGCCGCAAGCGGATGCCAAGCCGCTGGTGGAAAATACGTTTAAACCAGTTGAAGCCTTGAACTGAGGAACCCATAGATGAAATTACCCGGCTTTATCCAGCGTCTGTGGACCACCTTCAAGTCCCCCTCGAAGGCAGCCCTCTGGGTACTGCTGCTGATGGGCTTCTTCGGCGGGGTCATCTTCTGGGGCGGTTTCAACACCGCCATGGAAGCCTCCAACACCGAAAAGTTCTGCACCAGCTGCCACGAGATGAAGGACAACGTGTTCGTGGAGTACCGCGACACCATCCACTATGCCAACCGCTCCGGCGTGCGCGCCAGCTGCCCGGATTGCCACGTGCCGCACGAGTGGACCTACAAGATCATCCGCAAGGTGCAGGCCTCCAAGGAGCTGTGGGGCATGATCACCGGCAAGGTGGACACCCGCGAGAAGTTCGAGTCGCACCGGCGCGAGATGGCCGAGCGGGAGTGGAAGCGGATGAAAGACACGGATTCGAGGGAGTGTCGCAACTGCCACAACTTCGAATACATGGACTTCTCCCTGCAAGGCAAGCGGGGTGCCCAGATGCACTCCACCAGCCTCGCCAGCGGCGAGAGCACCTGTATCGACTGCCACAAGGGCATTGCTCACCAGCTGCCCGACATGACAGGGGTGAAGGGCTTCTAAGTCTGCACCAGCAACGAGGCCGGGGTCACCCGGCCTCGTTCATATTTCGCCCGGCCAGGGCAAAAGCACCACTGTGCCTCCTTTAAATCCCCCCTCTGGCGGGAGTTTTGATAGAATCGGCCCGCCGTGAGTCGCAGCGCATGACAGCAAGGTCAAAGGTTCAGCCCGGGCGGGCATGGACCGTGCCACCAGCGAGCGCTGTCAGCCGGGATCCTGGCCGCTTTTCTTCTTCTCTTTGCTCACGGTCCTTTGCCATCAGGAGCTGCCCATGGGACAGAAACACAACGCATTCATTCCCCTCAAGATCGCCGTGCTGACGGTCTCCGACAGCCGCACCGCTGCCGATGACAGCTCGGGCGACTATCTGGTTTCCGCCCTCGCTGAATCGGGCCATCAGCTGGCCGACCGGGCGCTCTGCCCCGACAATCTGTTTCGTATTCGCGCCCAGGTGAGCGACTGGATCGCCGATGAGGGAGTGCAGGTGGTGCTCATCAACGGCGGCACCGGCTTCAACGAACAGAACCGGGTGCCCGAGGCGGTCGGGGTATTGTTCGAGCGCACCGTGCAGGGTTTTGGCGAACTGTTCCGTCAGCTCTCCTTCGCCGACATCAAGGGTGCCGCCATGCAGAGCCGCGCGCTGGCGGGTCTCGCCAATCGCACCCTGATCTGCTGCCTGCCGGGCTCTACCGGTGCCTGCCAGCTGGGGTGGGAGAAACTTGTCCGCGATCAGCTCGATGCCCGCACCAAGCCGTGCAACTTCGTCTCCCATCTCTGAGGGCCTCTGATGAACCCGACCGAATCCAAGCAGCCTCAGCCCGGCCTGACCCATCTCAACCAGAGCGGCGAAGCCCACATGGTGGATGTGACCGACAAGCAGGTGACCGAGCGTGAAGCCCGCGCCGAGGCGTTTGTCGCCATGGCTCCCGACACCCTGGCCCTGATCCTGAGCGGTCAGCACCACAAGGGGGACGTGTTCGCCACCGCCCGCATCGCCGGCATCATGGCGGCCAAGAAGACCTCGGATCTCATTCCCCTCTGCCATCCGCTGGCATTGACCCGGGTGGAGGTAGAGATAGAACCCCAGGCGGCGCAAAATAGGGTCCATATTCGCACCCTCTGCAAGCTCTCGGGCAAGACAGGGGTGGAAATGGAAGCGCTGACCGCCGCGTCGGTGGCGGCACTGACCATCTACGACATGTGCAAGGCGGTGCAAAAGGACATGGTGATCGAACAGGTACGTCTGGTGGAGAAAAAGGGCGGCAAGTCCGGTCACTTCCAGTTGAATGCCGGTGCAGGAGAAAACGCATGATCAAGGTACTCTTTTTTGCGCAAGTCAGAGAGCTGGTGGCCTGCGACGAGCTGAGCCTGCCCTGTGACTACGCCAGTGCCGAGGCGCTTCGCGCCGCCTTGTGCGAGCGCGGCGACAAGTGGGCGCTGGCGCTGGAAGCGGGCAAACTGCTGGTGGCGGTCAACCAGACCCTGGTGCCGCTGGATACGCCCCTTCATGATGGCGATGAGGTCGCCTTTTTCCCGCCGGTGACCGGAGGTTGATGATGAGCGAGGCAACCATGATCGATCGCATCCTGGTACAGCGGGAAGACTTCTCGCTGGCTGACGAATATGCCCGTCTCGCCGCCCGGCAGGACACCGGCGCCGTGGTCAGTTTTGTCGGCAAGGTGCGCGACTTCAATCAGGGGGAGCACGTGAAGGGGCTGGCCCTCGAGCACTACCCCGGCATGACCGAGAAGGCGCTGACGGACATAGTGGCCGAGGCCCGCAGCCGCTGGCCCCTGCAGGAGTGCACCCTCATTCACCGCATCGGCGAGCTGCTGCTCGGCGATCAGATCGTGCTGGTGGTGGTGAGCAGTGCCCACCGCGAGGCGGCCTTCGAGGCCTGCCACTTCATCATGGATTTCTTGAAAACCCGGGCGCCGTTCTGGAAAAAAGAGCTGACCGCCGAAGGGGTACAACGCTGGGTCGAGGCCAAGGAGAGCGACAACACTGCCGCCGCCCGCTGGCAAGCTTGACCTGTTCAAGGGGGCTGGCTCATCGGGAGCCGCGGCCCCTGTTTTCGGGGCCGCCCCCTTGGCTGGGGACCGATAAAAGCGGCCCCAGTCAGGAGGTAAAGGAATGAAACCGCTGTTATCCGTTGTCATCGCCGGGGTCTGCGCCAGTGCGCTGCAGGCTGGTGCCGTGCAGGCCGACGAGGTCAAGGTGGCCGTGGCCGCCAACTTCAAGGGCACCATAGAGCGCATCGGCAAGGAGTTCACCGCCAAGACCGGCCACACCCTGGCCATCTCCTCCGCCGCGACCGGGGTGCTCTACACCCAGATAAGCCACGGCGCCCCGTTCGACCTCTTCCTCTCCGCCGACGTGAAAACCCCGCAGAAGCTGGAGCAGGAGGGCAAGGGCAGCGAGCGTTTCACCTACGCCATCGGCCAGCTGGGTCTGTGGCAGAAGGGGGGGCCGGCTCCTGACGAGGCAACCCTGCGCAACTGGAAGGGCAACCTCGCCATCGCCAACCCGAAAACCGCGCCCTACGGCACAGCCGCCATGGCGACTCTCGATCATCTCAAGATCGATCCCAAGCAGTACCGCCTGCTGACCGGCACCAACATCGGCCAGACCTGGCAGTTCGTCGACACCGGCAACGCCGAGCTGGGCTTCGTCGCCTGGGCCAACCTGGTGGAGGCGGGCAAGACCGGTGAAGCCTGGGCCGTGCCGGCCGACTTCTATCCGCCCATCGAACAGCAAGGGCTGGTATTGAAGAAAGGGGCTGCGGTCGAGGCGCTGGTGGCCTGGCTCAAGGGGCCGGGTCAGGCAGAGATCAAGGCGGCGGGTTATGCGCTGCCCCACTGATGGCGCAACCATACACCTGACTGATGAGTGGCCGGCCCTCGGGTCGGCCCACTCTTGCGATAAGGATGCACACCATGCCGTTGTCTGAATTCATCTGGAAATGCGGCTCAATCGATGTATCTGGTGCGGGATCTGGCGTTGGGAGTGAGTCCGATGAGTGAAGGGGATCTGCTGGCGGTCTGGCTCACCCTGAGGCTGGCAGCCAGCACCACCGCCATCCTGCTGCTGCTCTCGCCGCCGTTGGCCTGGTGGCTGTCGCGCAGCCAGCACAGGCTCAGACCCGTGGTGGAGGCCTTGGTGGCCCTGCCGCTGGTACTGCCGCCCACGGTGCTCGGCTTCTATCTGCTGCTGGCCTTCTCCCCCTCCTATGGCCTGGGCGCCTGGTGGCGCGACACCTTCGGGGCGCCGCTCGCCTTCAGCTTTACCGGTCTGCTGCTCGCCTCCATCCTCTACTCGCTTCCCTTCGTGGTGCAGCCGCTCACCTCCGCCTTTGTCAACATGGGCAACAAGGAGCTGGAGGCCGCCGCGACCCTGGGGCTCGGGCCGCTGGAGCGCTTCTTTCACATCATCTTGCCGATGACGCTGCCCAGCTTCGTGATGGCGGCGGCGCTCGGTTTTGCCCACACCCTGGGGGAGTTCGGGGTGGTGCTGATGATTGGCGGCAACATCCCGGGCGAAACCCAGGTGCTCTCCATCGCCCTGTTTGATCACGTGGAGACGATGGACTATCAAAACGCCCACCTGCTGGCGGGCGGCCTGATGGGCTTCTCGCTGGTGATGCTGGTGCTGGTGTACGGGGTGCTGCAGCGCCGGCAACGGAGGCTGTTCGGATGAACGACACCGGCAAGGCGAAACCGCTGCAACTCAAGGCGAGGCGGGCGTTCGGCGCCTTTAGCCTCGATTGTGAACTGGCCCTGGAGCTTGGGGGGATCCTCGGTCTGTTCGGCCCCTCCGGTTGCGGCAAGAGCAGCCTGCTGCGCATCATCGCCGGGTTGGACCGTGCACCGGGCGACACGTTGAACTGGCAGGGCAGGGGGCTGAGCGATCTGCTGCCCGAGGCGCGCCGCATCGGGCTGGTGTTTCAGGATTCGCGCCTCTTCCCCCATCTGAGCGTGCTCGGCAACCTGCAACTGGCGGCCCGCAAGGGGCGGGGGCGCTGGCAACCCGAGGCGCTGGCGACGCGGCTCGGTTTTGCCGAACTGCTGCCCCAGCCGGCCCACGGCCTCTCCGGCGGCCAGCGCCAGCGGGTGGCACTGGCCCGGGCCTTGTTGGCCGAGCCCGATCTGCTGCTGCTCGATGAACCTTTCTCTGCGCTGGACAGACGTAGCCGCATCCATCAGGCCCACGTGCTCAAGGGTTTGCAGCAGGAGAGCGGTATCCCGATGATCTTCGTCAGCCACGCCATGGAGGAGGTGAGCCTGCTCTGCGATCAGCTGGTGCTGCTGGCGGATGGCCGGGTGGAGGCACAAGGTCGGCCGAGCGATATCTTTGCACGCACCGATCTCTCGCTTGCCAGTCGCGACGACGCCGGGGTGATGCTGGCGGCGACCCTCTCTCACTACGATGAAGAGGAGCAGATGGCGACCCTGCAGCTCGGCGAGCAGCAGTTGCGGGTCACCATGACCCAGGTGCCGGACGATGGCGGTCCTCTGCAGATCAAGGTGGCCGGGCGGGACGTGGTGATTGCCACCGCCCCCATCGAACACTCCAGCCTCTCCAACTGCCTCACCACCCGATTGCTGGCCGAACGCGAAGTGCGTCCCGGTCAGACCCTGTTGCAGTTGGCGCTGGGTCAGCAGATACTGCTGGCCCGGATCACCAGCCGCTCCGCCAGACGGCTGGCACTCGCCCCGAACCAGCAGATCTACGCCTACATCAAGGCGGTGAGCCTGGTCAGCGAGGGTTGAGCGGATTGCAGAAGAGGCAGAAAATCAGGATGGTTCAGCGGATGAGTCGAGAGGCAATGAACTGATGCGCCGCAATCAGGTGATGAAATCCAACGGTCTTGCCCTGCGCAGCGCGGGGGAGGGCCCCTTGTTGTTGCTGCTGCACGGGCTGGGCTCCTCCAGCCTCGACTGGCAGGCGCAGATCGAACGCTTTTCCGAACACTATCGGGTGGTGGCGCTGGATCTGCGCGGCCACGGCCAGAGCATGCAGGAGGGGCCGTTCGACGTGGCAACCCTGGCGGCGGACGTGGTGAACTGGCTCGACGAACAGCCTGAGCCCGCCTGGGTGGTGGGGCTCTCTTTGGGGGCCATGGTGGCGCTGGAGCTGGCGTTGCAGCTGCCGCACAAGGTGCAAGGGCTGGTGCTGGTCAACGGCTGCAGCGAGTTCCTGCTGGAGACACCGAAAGAGCAGGAGCGCTTTGCCCAGCGGCTCAAGTGGCTGCGCTGGTTCGGCCTGAGGCCGCTCGCCTGGTGGCTCGGCCGCGAGCTCTTTCCCGGCCCCGACCTTGCCCAGGTGCGTCACACCTTCCGGCTGCGTTTCGTGCGCAACAAGAAGAAAACCTACAAGGCGCTGCTGGAGGCGCTGCCTGGCTGGTCGGTGCGCGCCCGGCTTGGCAACATCTGGCAGCCGGTGGCCATCATCTCCACCAGCCACGACTATCTGCCGCTCGCCAAACGGGTGGAGCAGTTCGCCTCCCTGCCCAACGCCACCATCCACACCCCCAACGGCCATCACGCCTGGCCGGCGGAAGATCCCTCCGGCTTCAATCATTTGCTTCACCGGATTTTAGAAACTCATTAAACTGGTCGCCCTTTTATCCCGTGTATGTATTGGTCCGATCGCCTTGCCACACCAAAAGGCAAGGCAATCGGACCCATTTTGCTCTATCAACAGGTATTTCCTCATGTCTGAAGTAATGAAAATGGCCATCGATGATGGTTCAACCAACGTCAAGGTGAGCTGGATTGAGAACAAGGTGCTCAAGACCATCATCTCTCCCAACTCCTTTCGCAAGGACTGGAAGAGCGCCGCTTTGCGCAAGGACAAGAAGATCTACAACTACGAGATAGGCAATACCAAGTACACCTATGACGCCACGTCGGACAAGTCGCTGGCAACCACCCACGTGGAGTACCAGTACGACGATCTCAACCTGCTCTCCGTGCATCATGCCCTGCTGCAGACCGGTGTGATCCCCTGTGACGTGGCCATTACCGTGACCCTGCCCATCACCGAGTTCTACAACCCGGACGATTGTCAGCGCAACGAGGATAAGATCGAGAAGAAGCGCCGCAACCTGATGCGGGCCATCTCCCTCAACAAGGGGGAACTGTTCAACATCGTCAGCGTGGAAGTGATGCCGGAGAGCCTGCCTGCTGCGCTCTCCCGTCTGATCGGTTCGGGCTGCAACGAGTTTACCAAGACCCTGGTGATCGATTGTGGCGGTACCACCCTCGATATGGGGATCATCGTCGGCGAGTTTGACGATGTCTCCGATGTCTACGGCAACAACGAGATCGGTGTCTCCATGGTGACCGACGCGACCCGCAAGGCGCTGGCAGCGGCGGACAGTGACTCCAGCTACCTGGTGGCTAACGAGTTCATCAAGCGCCGTCACGACATGAGCTTCGTGCGCGACGTGGTGAATGACGAGAGCCAGATCCCCAAGATCCTCGAGAAGATGCAGAACAAGATCGACGAGCTGGGCTCCCAGGTGGCGCATGAAGCGAAGAAGTTTGCCAAGAACCCGAACCGCGTTTACCTGGTCGGGGGCGGGGCATCGCTTATCCACGAAGCAATCAAGAACGCTTACCCGACTCTGGGCGATAGGGTCGAACTGCTGGACGATGCACAGTCAGCTCTGGCGCGCGAAATCTGTCTCTACACCACAGAAGAAGAGGAAGTGTACCGTGAAGCTGCAGTGATGGCCGAGGTCGATGATGAGTAGTCAACTCAAGCGCATGACCTTCTCCATCTACATGGATCCGGGCGCGCTGGAGTCTGATCGTTACGCGGTCGGGGTATTGCAGAACTGGTATCAACGGGCTCGCAAGATCCAGGATGGCAGTGAGGAGTTCGACTTCTCCAAGAGTCGTTTTCATAAGGATATCTATCTCTCCGGCATGTTCATGTATGTGCTGGCGCCCAACCTCTGCAAGGCCATTGCCAATGCGCTGGGACCCGACCAGGTAAGCATGACCACCTTGCGTCATGCCTTTGCCAGTTGTGGCTTCAACCTGGGAGAGGGGAGTACGCCGGCGCAGCCTGCTGCCGATCTCATGGTCGAGCAGATAGTGGCCGGATTGGCTCCCATGTTTGGCCAGGGTGATACCGGTGGGCTGGTGGATGAAATCGTTCAGCGTCTGGGTCAGCAAGCCGCCGTGTCCTCTTCGGACAGTCTGGTGGAAGAGATTGTCAGTCGGCTTGGGGAGCAACAACCAACCGAGCTGTGGGATGAGTTGCGGCAGGGGATGCCTGCTCCTCTTGATCATGAACAGTTGGCCGAGGCGATCGCGGGCAAGCTGCCAACCGCGACTGGTGAGCAGAACCTGGCGCCGCTGCAGAGCAGCATGCAACAGCTCTCTCGCCAATTGGAAGAGCAGTCGCGGCTTATTCGTGAGCAGCATCGGCTGATCCAGCGTCTGGCCAGTGTCCCGGGTCGCCAAATGACGGCTGCGGGGGACGCCGAGCCGCTGGTGGAAGATCTCTCTAACCAGGTGGCCAACATGAAAAAGGTCAAGGCCAAAGGGATCTTCTAAGGCTTTCTACCGACCATTGCCAGAGTAAGAGAGATGAAAAAAATAGTATGGATGGCGTGCGGCGCTTTGCTGTTGTCAGGGTGTGCCCAGCAAACCTTCTTCGTACACGAAGGTAACCCGGGTCAGCCAACCCGAGAAGTGAGCCATGATTTCGTACTGGCGGGGGTTGGCCAGAGTGAGATGGTCGATGCTGCCCTGGCCTGCCATGGTGACCCGAAAAAAGTGGTGCGGTTGGAAATGCAGCAGAGCCCGCAGGATACCTTGATGACCGTCTTGACGTTGGGAATATATACCCCGAGGACGGCTCGGGTTTATTGCAGTCTGTGATTTTTGGGCTGACACAATAAAGTCTCAAATAAAGCCTTGTTGCCCTCTCTGGATTTTGATAGTGTGCGCGCACCTAGGAACACCTCTCTATTTATATTATTGATAATTAACGGGAATGTTTCTTTGTGTGGCGCCGGCATAGCCGGAAAAATAATATTGTCAGGGATAATAAAATGAAAAGAATGGTATTGACTGCAGCCGTTGCAATGATGATGGCGGGCTGTGCTCAGCAAGGTTTTACCGTGCATTCCGGTAATGCAGTGAAACCCACCAAAGAAGTGACCCACCACTTCTTCATTTCCGGCTTGGGCCAGAGCAAAACCATCGATGCCGCTGCCGTTTGCAACGGTGCTGATAAGGTAGTGCGTGTAGAAGCGCAGCATACCTTCCTCAATGGCCTGCTGGGCGCTGTGACCTTCGGTGTCTACACCCCGCGCGAGGCGCGTGTTTACTGCGCCGGTTAATCCCCGCCGTACGCATGCTGCAAAAAGCCGACCCAGGGGTCGGCTTTTTTGTTGGCGCAAAGGCTCGCTGGGATGGTTTACCCGTGCGAGCAGACCGGGCAGTCGGGGCGCTTGGGCAGCTTCATCTCGCGAAAGGTGCCGCCAAGGCCGTCGATCATCAGCAGGCGGCCGCTGTAGCTCCTGCCCATGCCAGCCAGCAGCTTGATGGCTTCGAGCGCCTGCAGGCTGCCCACCAGTCCCACCACAGGCGCCAGCACCCCCGCCTCGACGCAGGTGAGGGCCTGCTCGCCAAACAGGGCGCTGAGGCAGGCGTAGCAGGGCTCATCCTGCTGCCAGGTGAAGCTGCAGACCTGGCCCTCCAGCCGGATGGCGGCGCCGCTGACCAGCGGCACGCCGTGCTGGCGGGCCTTTTGGTTGAGCAGGTTGCGAATGGCCAGGTTGTCGGTGCAATCCAATACCAGCTGGTGGTGGGGCAACAGGGCATCGAGCAGCGCCTCGTCGGCCACGGCGGTGTGGGTCTCCACCTCAAGCCAGGGGTTGAGGGCGCGCAGGGAGTGGGCGGCGGAGTCCACCTTGTCGTGGCCGATGCGCTCATCGGTGTGCAGCACCTGGCGTTGCAGGTTGGAGAGCTCCACCTTGTCGAAATCGACCAGGGTGAGCCGGCCGACCCCGGCCACCGCCAGATACTGGCTGGCAGCGCAGCCAAGGCCGCCGGCGCCGATCACCAGCACGTGAGCCTGCTTGAGCGCCTCCTGCCCCTCGAAATCGAAAGATTTGAGGATGATCTGGCGGTTGTAGCGCAAGAGTTCGGCATCGCTCAGGATCTCGCTCACAGCAGCAATCCCCCGAACGGTTCGACGGTGACGGTTTCCCCTGTGGCGACCCGGCCCCGCTCGCGCTCAAGGACGATGTAGCAATTGGCCCGCGACAGGGAGCTGAACACGGCGGAGTCTTGCGAGCCGGTGCTGCGTACCTCCAGGCCGTTTGGCCCCTGAGTCAGGATGCCGCGCTGGAAGTCGAGCCGGCCCGGCGCCTTCTTGAGCGGCTCAGCGGCAATGGCGTGCAGCTGGAGCGGGCGCTCGAAACGCTGACCCGCCAGCTTGGCCAGCGCCGGTTGCACCAGCTGATCGAAGGTGACCATGGCGGAGACCGGGTTGCCCGGCAGGCCGAAAAACCAGGCGTGGGGCAGGCGACCGAAGGCAAACGGCTTGCCCGGCTTGATGGCCAGCTTCCAGAAGCCGATTTCGCCAAGCTCCTCCAGCAACTGCTTGGTGAAGTCTGCTTCCCCCACCGAGACGCCGCCTGTGGTGATGAGGGCGTCGGCCTCGCGGTCGGCCTTTTGGAAGGCGGCGCGCAGCTGGGCCGGATCGTCCGGGATGATGCCAAGGTCGAGGCAATCGCAGCCCATGCGATCCAGCATGGCCCGCACGCCGTAGCGGTTGGAGTCGTAGATGTCGCCGTGGGTGAGGGGAGTGCCGACCGGCTTGAGCTCGTCACCGGTACTGAAGATGGCCACTTTCAGCGGTCGGCGCACCGATACGGTGGCAATGCCGAGGGAGGCCAGCAGCGGCATCTCCCGGGCGGTGAGGCGAGTTCCGGCAGCGAGCACGCTGGCGCCCTCGCGGATGTCTTCGCCGCGGCGGCGAATGTTCTGGCCGGGCACAGGGGTGGTCAGAAAGGTGATCCTGTCGCCGTCGGTCTGCGTTTCTTCCTGCATCACCACCGCATCCGTCCCGGCGGGCACAGGGGCGCCGGTCATGATGCGCACGCAGTGGCCGGCGGGCCATTCACCCTGGTAAGGCTGACCGGCGAAGGCCTTGCCCGCCATGATGAGGGGGGCGCCGCCGGCGAGATCCGCCAGCCGCACCGCATAACCGTCCATGGCGGAGTTGTCGAACGGGGGCACGCTGAGGGGGGAGGCGATATCCGCGGCGAGTACCCGGCCAAGGGCCTCTGGCAGGGGCAGTTGTTCGCTGCCGCAGCAGCCGTCAAGCTGTGCCAGCATGCCCTGCAGGGCGTCGCTCAGGGGGAGTAGTCCGCTGGTATCAAATCCCATGTCATGACCTCATTGTGTGATGGAGGGGGTGTGAAGGGCGGATTATCCCAAAAATCCATGCCGATGGGCAGGTTGCAGCAGGATAAAACCGCTTGGCTGTACAGATAGGCAGCGACCGGGCAGCGCGCCTCCCCCCGTATGGGTAGCGCCGGCGAAGTAAAAGCCGCCAGATTGGCATAAAGTCAGGGAACGGGCTTGAGTTAGCTTGAATTATGACAATAATCGCCGTCTACTATTGCGCCACAACCGAGTGCCGTCATAGCGAGGCGGCCATCATAGTCCCTGAGCGTGGGAGAGGAACAAGATGACGAGCTTAAGTCGGGAAGCCCTGTTGGTCAGGGCCGCCCTCGAGGCCGAGGGCCTCGAAACACCTCTGGTGGCCAATACCCTGGACGGCCAGCAGAAGCGGGAGAAGATCGAGGGCCACATGCGCGCCATCATGGAGACGCTGGGGCTGGATCTGGCCGATGACAGTCTGGCAGAGACACCGCACCGCATCGCCAAGATGTACGTGAACGAAATCTTCTCCGGCCTTGATTACGCCACCTTCCCCAAGGTGACGGTGATCGAGAACAAGATGAAGGTGGACGAGATGATCATGGTGCGGGACATCAGCCTCACCAGCACCTGTGAGCACCACTTCGTCACCATCGACGGGTTGGCCCACGTGGCCTATATCCCCCGCGGCAAGGTGATCGGGCTCTCCAAGATCAACCGCATCGTGCAGTTCTTTGCCCGCCGTCCACAGGTGCAGGAGCGCCTGACCCAGCAGATCCTGCTGGCGCTGCAGACCCTGCTCGGCACCAAGGACGTGGCCATCAGCATCAAGGCGACCCACTTCTGCGTGAAGGCCCGCGGCGTGATGGACTCCACCTCCTACACCACCACCACCTCCCTGGGTGGCGTCTTCAAGACCCAGCCCGATACCCGCGCCGAGTTTCTGGCCGGTCTGAAAGGCTGATCTGCCAGGAGATGTGTCGCCACTGCGGCATGTCTCCTCGCTTTCCCCTCCTTTTTCCTTCTCCTGACCGCCCGCTGGCTGCCAGACGGTCACTCGACGATTTTCCTCAAGGGATGGACACCCTCGGTCGATATATCCCGTTATGGCTTGTGCGCATCTTTCGGGAGTGCGTTCAAGTCTTCAAGGTGCCAGGCTTTGGCTGTTCTCTTGGCCGGGTGGGTCTGTCGATAAGAGACCTGCGCTCAGCCGGGCATCTTGTAAAAAATGTCGCCTCGTTCATGCAAGGACATATATTCATCAAGGCTGGATGAGCCGCCATGGAGGCGGTGACAGCGGGCCGTATGCGTACGGTTCAGACGAGCGTTATCTGTTCACTCATATCCAGGACATGCCATGAATACCAGTACCATGACCATCGGCAAGAAACTCACCGCGGGTTTTGCCATGCTCGGCCTGATGATGGCCTTTATCGGCGGCTTCTCGCTGCTGCAGTTTGGCAACATGAACCGGGCCGCCATCGGCTTTACCGACAGCATTCTGCCCGCCGTGGTGCGCACCAGCACCCTGGGCGAGACCATCAATACCCTGCGCCGCTATGAACTGGATGTGTTTCTGGTGGCGGCCGATCCGCAGCAGAAAGCCCACTATCGCGACCTTGGCGAACAGACCCTGCAAGAGGTCGCCCGGCAGGTCAAGGCGCACGATGCCACCATCTGGGCGGAGGACGTGGAAGAGCGGCGCACCTTCGACATCGTCAAGCAGGACTGGGACAAGTACGTGGCCCTGCACCAGCGCATCCGGCAGATGCAGGATGGCGGCCAGCTGGCCGAAGCCCAGCAGCTGTTCATGAGTGAGGGGATCACCCTCTACACCAACCTGGCCAAGTCGGTGGGGGATCTGATCCGCATCAACCACGGCTACTCAGTGGGCTCCCGTGCCCAGGTGGTGGCTGCATTTGACAGTGCCAAGCTGAGCATCATAGTGGCGCTGGTACTGGGTCTGGTGCTGGCGGGGGCGCTCTCCACCGTGCTGACCCGCCAGATCCGCGATCCGCTGGTGATGCTGGCCCGCCAGGCCCAGCGCATCGCGAGCGGTGATCTGGGCAAGAGCGAGTTGCAGGAGTGGATCCGCGGCAATCGCTTCAAGCGTGACGAGCTGGGTCAGCTCGGTGCCGCCATCGATCGCATGCAGGGGGCGCTGGCGGATCTGGTGAGCGAGATCGCCGGCTCCGTGAGCCAGCTCAGCAGCGCGGTGGAGGAGGTGAGTGCCATCTCCGAGCAGTCCGCCACCGGCATGGCCCGCCAGCAGAGCGAGGTCTCCCAGGTTGCCACCGCCATGAACGAGATGCAGTCCACCGTCAACGAGGTAGCCCGCAACACCACGGACGCCATGAGCGCCGCCAAGGATGCCTCCCGCACCTCGACCCAGGGCAACCAGGTGGTGCGCAGCGCCATCAGCAGCATCGAGGAGGTGTCGGTCAAGATTGAGCAGGCGGGCGCCGTGGTGCAGCAGCTGGAGCAGGACAGCACCAACATCAGCATGGTGCTTGACGTCATTCGCGGCATTGCCGAGCAGACCAACCTGCTGGCCCTCAATGCGGCCATCGAGGCGGCGCGCGCCGGTGAACAGGGGCGCGGCTTTGCGGTCGTTGCCGATGAGGTGCGCTCCCTGGCCCAGCGCACCCAGAACTCCACCGCCGAGATCAGCAAGATGATCGAGGTGCTGCAGGAGCGCACCGCCGAGGCGGGCAGCGCCATGCAGCTGAGCCGTCAGCAGATGCAGGAGAGCGTGGGGCTGGCGCGGGAGGCGGGCAACAGCATCGACACCATCAACGGTGCCGTCACCCAGATCACCGACATGAACACCCTGATCGCCACCGCCACCGAGGAGCAGAATGCGGTGACCGAGGAGCTCAATCGCAGCATCGTCAACATCCACAATGCGGCGGACGAGAATGCCCTGGGGGCCCAGCAGACCGCCCAGGCCTGTGTCGAGCTGAGCAAGCTGGCCAATACGCTGCACCATATGACCCAGCGCTTTACCCTCTGAGGCTGACCCTTGGTCGCAGATAACAGAAGGCCCCGCCAATTGGCGGGGCCTTGTTGTTTCTGGTGTTTGAGGGGGCAGCTGGTCAGGCCGCCAACGCCGATATCAGCTCAACCCGACGATGTCGCCGTTCTCGTCGATATCGATATGACGGTAGGCCGGCAGGCTGCCAAGGCCCGGCATGGTCATGATGGGGCCCGCCAGGGCATAGACGAAGCCGGCGCCGGCGCAGAGCTTCACCTCCTCGATGGGCACCTCGAAGTCGGTCGGCACCCCCTTGAGGGACGGATCATGGCTGATGGAGAGCGGCGTCTTGGCCACGCAGACCGGCAAGTGGCCCCATCCCTCGGCAGAGAGTTGCGCCAGCTGGCGGCGCGCCTTGTCCGAGAGTCGTACGCCACGCCCGCCATAGCCGCACTCCACCAGGGTCGCCAGCTTGGCGTCCAGGCTCGCCTCGTCGGGGTAGAGCAGCTTGACCTTGCCCGGTTGCTCACAGGCGGCCACCACGGCCCGGGCCAGCTCGCTGGCGCCAGCTCCGCCCTGGGTAAAGGCGTGGGAGATGGCGCAGCCAGAGGCGCCGGCTTGCATCGCCTCGCGGGCCAGCAAGGCCAGCTCGGCCTCGCTGTCGGTGGGGAAGCGGTTGATGGCGACCACCACCGGCACGCCGTAACGGCGGGCATTGGCGATGTGCCAGCCGAGGTTGGCGCAGCCCTGCGTCAGGGTCGGCAGATCCTCGCCCAGCAGGCTTTGGGGCAGCGGCTGGCCCGGGCGGATGTCGAGCAGGCCGCTGTTGGCCTTGAGGCCTCGCACCGTCGCCACCAGCACCACGCAGGCCGGGGTCAGGCCGGATTGGCGGCTCTTGATGTTGAAGAACTTCTCCAGCCCCATATCGGAGCCAAAGCCTGCCTCGGTCACCACGTAATCGGTGAGGCCGAGGGCCATGCGATCGGCGATCACCGAGGAGTTGCCGTGGGCGATGTTGGCAAAGGGGCCGGCGTGCACCAGCACCGGGGTCTGCTCCGTGGTCTGCATCAGGGTCGGCTGCAGGGCCTCCTTGAGCAGCACCGTCATGGCGCCCGCCACTTCCAGCTGCTCGGCGGTGATGGGTTTGCCGTTCAGGTCGCGGGCCAGCTGGATGCGGCCGATGCGCGCACGCAGATCGTTCAGATCGCTCGCCAGCGCCAGAATGGCCATCAGCTCGGAGGCGGCGGTGATGACGAAGCGATCCGCTCGCTCGACGCCGTCGGCGGCGCCCCCCTGGCCGATGGTGAGGTGGCGCAGGGCGCGGTCGTTCATGTCGAGGGTGCGCGGCCAGAGGATGTTGTCTGCATCGATATCGAGCCGAGGCAGGCCGGTTCTGGCGCTGAACTGGTCACCGAGTTTGCGCTCATGGAACAGGCGGGCATCGAGGGCCGCCGCCGCCAGATTGTGGGCGGCGGTGAGGGCGTGAAAGTCACCGGTGAGGTGCAGGTTCATCTCCTCCATCGGCACCACCTGGGCGTGACCACCACCGGCGGCGCCCCCCTTGACCCCGAATACGGGCCCGAGGCTCGGCTGGCGGATGGTGGCGATGCTGCGCTGGCCGATGTGGTTGAGCCCCATGGAGAGACCTAGCGTGGTCACTGTCTTGCCCTCGCCAAGCGGAGTGGGGGTGATGGCGCTCACCAGCACCAGCTTGCCCGTCGGTTTGGGGAGCGACTTGAGCAGGTCGAGGCTGAGTTTGCCCTTGTAGTGGCCGTATGGGCTCAGCTGGTGCGAAGGGATGGCGAGGCGCTCGGCCAGCGCGTGAATGGAGAGACGGGGGGACTGGCGGGAGATCTCGATATCGCTTAGCATCAGCACCTCGTTGGCATGTCAGGTCAAATATGCGGCGAAGTCTAGTGGAATCAAGAGGGTTATCCAATGAGTAATAATATTTTGTCCGGCAATCGTGAGCTGCATCTAACGCCCATCGAGCTGGATCTCAACGCCCTCTATCACCCGCCCAAGCAGCCGCTCACCGCCCTTGGCATCGTCAGCGCCTTCATTCCGCTGTTTGGCTATGGCTGGCAGGCGATGACCCAGGATCCCGAGACCCACTTTCGCCACGAGCTGGCCAAACGCATCAACAAGCACAAGACCGACGAGGCCAACCTCATCCTGATCCTGCAGCTGGCCGGCATGCTCGATTGCCACTGCCTGCACATCACTCTGCCCTATGCCCTCGGCGATGAGCAGCTGGCGACCCTGCGCCAGCGGCTGCCGCGCTGGCAGCTGAGCCTGCGCGACGTGCTGCTGGTGGCCGAGTTGCCGCTGCCTGCCGATACCGCCGCCTCATAGCCATCCCGTCACCGCGGCCGCGGCAAAGACTTAAGCCTTGCGATCCCAGTAGTGGGGGGCGAGATAGCGCTCCTGCACGAACTCGATGAAACAGCGCACCTTGGCCGAGACGAAGCGGCGGTGCGGATAGAGGGCATAGAGCCCCACCTGCCCCTTCTCCCACTCCGGCAGCAGTGACACCAGGGCGCCGGATCGCAGCGCATCGCCGACGATGAAGGTAGGCTGCAAGATGATGCCCTGATGGTCGCAGGCCGCCCGGGTCAGGGCCACCCCGTTGTTGGCCCGCAGCGGCCCCTGCGGGCGCACGCTCAGCTGCTCGCCATCCCGTTTGAATACCCAGTCCGGCTGGGTCAGGGTATAGAGCAGGCAGTCGTGCTGCTTGAGATCCTCCGGGCTGTTCGGCGTGCCCCGACGGGCCAGGTAGCCCGGGCTGGCGCACACCTCCAGCCGCATCATGGCCAGCGGCTTGGCCACCAGGGAGGAGTCCGGCAGGTTGCCGATGCGCAGCGCCAGATCGAACCCCTCTTCCACCAGCGCCACCCGCCGGTCGCTGTACTCTATCTCCAGCTTCAGGTCCGGGTAGCGTTCACGAAACAGCGGCAGGGCGGGGGAGAGGTGCAGGTAGCCAAAATCCATAGGCACCGACAGCTTGAGAGTACCCTGGGGCTGCTGGTTGTTGCGCGTCAGCTGGCTGTGGGTCTCTTCTAGCTCCGCCAGCAGTGCCTGGGAGCGCTGGTAGTAGAACTGGCCCGCCTCGGTGGGGTTGACCTGGCGGGTGGTGCGCGACAGCAACCGGGTGGAGAGCGACTCCTCCAGCTGCTGCATCAGCTTGGAGGTCATGGCGACCGAGATGCCGAGCTGGTTGGCGGCCTTGGTAAAACTCTGACACTCCACCACCTTGATGAAGGTGCGCATGGCGGCTATCTGGTCCATCTTTCACTCTCAGTTGATAATTATTTTAATAAATCGCTGATTATCTATGTCCGGTATGGAGGTTAGCATCTTGGCTGTTGTTGTGAACCCCCAATATGAAGGAACGAACGGATGAAGATGACCAAGGCCCTGCTGGCCTCCTGCCTGTTTATGGCGACGCCCCTGATGGCAGCCGATTACGATGTGGATGCGGCGCATACCACGGTGCAATTCAAGGTGGGGCACCTCGGCTTCTCCGAGCTGGTGGGGCGTTTCAACACCTTCAGCGGCACCTTCAGCATGGACGATGCCAACCCGGCAGCGGCCAAGGCGAGCTTCGAGATCGATGCCGCCAGCGTGGACTCCAACCACGAACCACGCGACAAACACCTGCGCAGCCCCGATTTCCTCGACGTGAAACAGTATCCCAAGATGACTTTCGTCAGCTCCGGCTACGAGGGCACCAAGGATAAGGGCGTGCTGAAAGGCACCCTGACCCTG
Source organism: Aeromonas sp. R5-3 (assembly GCF_040908225.1). Taxonomy (NCBI): domain Bacteria; kingdom Pseudomonadati; phylum Pseudomonadota; class Gammaproteobacteria; order Aeromonadales; family Aeromonadaceae; genus Aeromonas; species Aeromonas sp. R5-3. The sequence goes on from NZ_JBFODH010000002.1 coordinate 213,784, forward strand.
CACGGCGTCTCCAAGGAAGTGGCCTTCGATCTGGTCCACATCGGTGAAGGCAAGGATCCCTGGGGTGGCTACCGCAGCGGCTTCAATGCCACCACCACCATCAAGCGCAGCGACTTTGGCGTGAACTACATGGTGCCGAACATTCCGGACGAGATGACCATCGCACTGTTTGTTGAAGGTGTGCGCAAGTAATGGGCGCGGCACTCCTGCTTCAAACCCTGGCGGCTCCTTTGGGGGCCGCTTTGCTGTCGTGGCGCTGGCCGCGGCTGGGATACCTGTGGGGCACCCTGGCGCTCTGGCTGGTGGGCTGCCTGCTGGGCGGTGCCTACGGGTTGCCGGTCAAGGCATGGCAATGGCTGCCGTTGACCCTGCTGGTGCCTGCCCTGGCGGCGCAGCTGGCCGATCAGCGGGCCGCGCTTGCGCTGTTTGCCGCGCTCGGGGCGCTGGTGTGGTGGCAGGGGCTGGCCTCGGTGCTGGCAAGCGAACCCGCCATCTGGCTGGCGCTGTTGCCCGCCATCGCTTGGCTGGGGTGGACCGGACTGCGCGGTGACAGCCGCGAGGGGCTCGGCTTTGCCCTCGGCTTCATCTGGCTGGCACTGGTGATCGGCATCGACGGCAGCCTGCTGATTGCCCAGCTGGCTGGTGCGCTGGCGGCCTTCGCCGGTTTCCGTGCTCTGCTCGGGGCCTTTGCCGGCAGCCAGGTGGCGCCTGCGGCGCTCGGGTTGGTGCTGGCCTTTATGCAGATGCTCGCCTGGCAATACGTGGAGGTGCCGCTGCTGGTGTTGCTGCCGGTCTGGCTGCTGCCGCTGCTGGAGTGGGCACTGCGCAACAAACCCTGGTTCCAGCGCTGGGCCCTGCTGATCCTGCTGGCGGGCGTCGGGGCGGGTCTGAGTCTGTGGAAGGTGTGGCCAGAGGCCTCTCTTTACTGATTTTTAGCATAAAAAACAGGCAATTACCCCAAAAGTTGCCGACTTCGTCATAGTCTGTACAGATAAAGATTGAGCCCCATAGTGGTTTCAGATAAAAAGGTTTTTCAATTATCTGGATACACACAGAACCCGGTCTGACCGGGTTCTGTTTGCCTGCTTGTTTGCGGCGCGCTAAGGAGGCCACAGTTGCGCAGTCAAGGATCTGAGCATCTGTTTTTTCGCCATTTCACCGAGCAGGGACGTCTCGACGGTCTCTGCATCCTGCTGGTTACCCATCTGCTTCCCGATCGCCCCCAGTTTATCCAGGCCCTCGATCAGATCGGGCGGATCGGCGCCATCCTGCCCAAACCCAAGTCAGTTCACGGACCGACCCTGACCTGGGCCCAGCAGCACTATCCGGTGCTGCCCCTCAACCGCCAGTGGACCAATACCCCGCAGGGGGTGATAGAGCACATAGCCCCACTGGTGGCGCCCCATGAGCGGCTGATCATTCTCGATATCGGCGGCTATTTCGCCAGAACCCAGGCCACCCTCAGCGAGTATTTCGGCCCCCGTTTCCTCGGGGTGGTGGAGATGACCGAGAACGGCCATCAGCGCTATGAGCAGGAGGTGCTGTCCACTCCGGTCATCTCGGTGGCGCGCAGTCCTCTCAAGCAGGCCGAGGATATCCAGATCGGCCTGAGCGTGGTCTACTCCGCCGAATCCCTGGCCCGCACCCTCAACCGCACCTTCAATGTCTGCCAGGCCGCCCTGTTCGGCTACGGCAAGGTGGGGCGCAGCATCGCCCGCGAGCTCAGGTGCCGCAACCTGCATCTGGAGCTGGTGGAGACCGACGTGCTGCGCCAGGTGGAGGCGCTCTCCCACGGCTTCAAGTTGGTGGGCAAGGCCGAGGCCCTCAGCCGGGCCGAGCTGGTGATCTGCTCCACCGGCAACGGCGCGCTGGACCTGGCGGATCTGCAGCGGTTGCGCCCCGGCACCATGGTCGCCTCGGTCACCTCGGCGGACGACGAGTTTGCGTTCTGTCTCTCCCAACTGCCCTGGCCGAGCGAAGAGGTGTGCCCCCACGTACTGGCGCTGACTCGTCCCGACGGCAGCACCATCTTCCTGCTCAACCGGGGCGAGGCGGTCAACTTCGTCCACGGCGCCGTCATCGGCGAATATGTCTATCTGGTGCTGGCGGAGATCATCGAAGGGGTGCGTCAGCTGGCGTTGCAGCCGCTGGCCCCCGGTCTGTTCGACCTGCCGCAGTCGACCATGCGCACCATTGCCCGCCACTGGCTGGCCGACTTCCACGGGGTTGCCCAGTGAGTGCCTTTTTCTTAGCCGCCATTGATGGAGTGACCACATGAGCGACACGACGCTGCCCACCCCCAAACCTCGCATCGAGATCCGCTACTGCACTCTCTGCCGCTGGATGCTGCGCGCCGCCTGGCTGGCCCAGGAGCTGCTCTCCACCTTCGACAGAGATCTGGGGGAGGTGGCACTGGTGCCGGCCAGCAAGGGGGAATTTCGCATCCTGGTGGACGGGGTGCTGGTGTGGGATCGGGTGGCTGACGAGGGCTTCCCCGAGGCCAAGGAGATCAAGCAACGGGTACGCGATGTCATTGCCCCCGAGCGCGATCTCGGCCATGCCGATCGCAAGCCGGCCGCCGAGTAGGCCACAGCATCAATGACAAAGAGAGGGAGGCGCTGGCCTCCCTCTCTCGTTGTGGCGTCCGCTCAATGGTCGGCAGCTGTGCCCGGCTTATCTTCGGCAGGGAGGCCAATATAGCGGGCCCGCTTGTGGGGCTTGAGGCGGCTCACATCCACCCACACCAGGCCGTCGATGCAGTGGTTGAAATCGGGGTCGATGCCAAAATCCATGAACTGCACGCCGCCCGGCTCGCACAGCTCGGAGTACTGCTTGTAGAGGGTGGGGATGGCGCAGCCCAGATTGTCGAGGCGGGCCTTGAGCTCCTTGAGATCGGCGCCGTAATCCAGCCCGGCAAACAGGAGCGGTGTGGCCGGGTAGGGGCGGCGGGAGGGGGCAAGCGCCAGTTCGGGGGCAAAGTGCTGGCGATAGAAGCTCACCAGCAGATCCTTGGCCGCCGCCGGCAGGCTGCCGGAGAGCGACACCGGGCCAAACAGGTAGCGATAGCGGGGATAGCGGGCCAGATAGGCGCCGATGCCAAACCAGAGGTAATCGAGCCCCCGCTTGCCCCAGTAGGCAGGCTGGATGAAGCTGCGGCCAAGCTCGATGGCAAGCTCCAGCCTGGGCAGTAGCTTCTCTTCAAAGCCAAACAGGGTGTGGCTGTAGAGGCCGTCGAGCCCCTTGCTGGCCAGCAGCTCGGCCACCGGCGCGAAACGGTAGGCGCCGATGATCTCGAGCCGGGCCGGATCCCAGAGAATGAGGTGGTGATAGTCATCGTCGAAGGTGTCGAGATCCCGCCGTCTGCCGGAACCTTCTCCCACCGCCCGAAAGGCGATCTCCCGCAGGCGCCCCAGCTCGCGCAGGATCACCGAGTGGCTCAGCTCGTGGCGTCGGTAGAGATAGATCCCCTGACCGTCCGGGGTGTGGCCGAGGGCCTCGCAGGATTCGATGGCCTGCTTGAGCTGGCGGCGCTCCTCCGGCAGGGCGATGGGGGCTTCGGTGGCCAGCAAGCCCCGCTTGCCACGCCCGATGCGATAGAGGTGGCTGCGCACCAGTCGGGCCGCGCTCTTGGCGGGCAGCTCCTGCACCCCGCTCACCGGGATGCGGGCACCTATGGTGATGGCGATGCGCTTCCCTTGCTGGCGAAACAGCTGCTTGACCAGCAACAGTCCGGCCCAGTCGTTGTTGAGCCAGGCGGCGAGATAGAAGGAGAGACCGTTGCGCCCGTCCAGATGGATCGGCACCAGCGGGGTGCGGGTGCGCTGGGCCAGCTTGATGAAGCCTGATTGCCAGGGGCCGTCCTTGACCCCCTTGGGGCCAAGGCGCGACACCTCGCCGGCGGGAAAGATCATCAGCGCCCCTTCTCCCGCCAGGTGTTCCCCCATCGCCAGGATGGCGCGCCTGTCTGTCTTGCCCCCCAGGTTGTCCACCGGCAACAGCAGGGGACGCAGCGGCGTCAGCTGGGCCAGCAACTGGTTGGCCACTATCTTGACGTCCGGCCGGATGCGGCCGAGCAGACGCAGCAGGGCCAGCCCGTCGAGGGAGCCGATGGGGTGGTTGGCGACTATGATGACCCGGCCACTGGCCGGAATGTGCTCGAGCTGGGCCTCGCTCACCCGGTAGTCGAAGTCGAGCTCGGTCAGCGCCTGCTCGACGAAGTCGAGTCCGCGCAGGTGGGGGTGGCATGCGGCGAAGCGTTGAAACGCCTGCTCGTGCAGCAGCCAGCGCAGCCCTTGTCGGAGCAGGGGGCGCAGCAGGTCGTTGGCCGACAGGCGGGGCAGGTGTTGTTGTAGCAGGGCATCGACACTGAACATGGGCTGGGCTCCGATGAGTCGTTGCCCTAGCGTGACGCCCTTTTGTTCCCGCCCCATGGCAGCGGGATGACAGTTTGATGGCAAAGAGGGGGAGCCGGTGAACCGGCTCCCCCTTTTGTGGTCATGGCGGTGACGATGGCCGGTTTAGTCGCGCGAGGCCGAAGTCAGGCGCACCAGCTCCACCAGGGTGGCGACCGCTTTTTCCATGGATTGCAGCGGGATGAATTCGTGCTTGCCGTGGAAGTTGTGGCCACCGGTAAAGATGTTGGGACAAGGCAGCCCCATAAAGGAGAGCCGGGCGCCGTCGGTACCGCCGCGAATGGGTTTTATCTTTGGCGCCACGTCGGCGGCCAGCATGGCGGCCTTGGCCAGCTGGACTATGTGCATGTGCGGCTCGATCTGGCTGCGCATGTTGCGATAGCTGTCGGTCAGAGTGAGCTCGATGCGCGCTTTGGGGGTCTCCAGCTGCAACGAGGCGACCCGCTCCTTGAGCTGGGCCTTGCGGGCGGCAAAACCCTCGTCGTCGAAGTCACGAATGATGTAGTGCAGGGTGCACTCCTCTACTGTGCCGTTCATCTGGGCCAGGTGGAAGAAGCCCTGATAGCCGTCGGTGCACTCCGGGGTCTGCTCGGTTGGCATGGCGGCGTGGAAGCGGGCGGCCAGGGTCTGGCTGTTGATCATGCTGCCCTTGGCGGTGCCGGGGTGCACGTTGTTGCCGATAAAGCGCACGGTGGCACTGGCGGCGTTGAAGTTCTCGTACTCGAGCTCACCGAGCTCGCCGCCGTCCACCGTGTAGGCCCAGCGGGCCGGGAAGCTGTCCAGCGGGAAGCGGTCGGCACCGCGGCCTATCTCCTCGTCCGGGGTAAAGCCGACCCAGACATCACCGCGGGGGATCTCGGGGTGGGCCAGCAGGTGGTCGATGGCGGTGAGGATCTCGGCGATGCCCGCCTTGTCATCGGCCCCCAGCAGGGTGGTGCCGTCGGTGGTGATGAGATCCTGGCCCAGGTAGTTTTTCAGGAAACGGTAGTCGCGAATGGCCAGCACCTCGTCACCCTTGCCCAGGCAGATGTCCCCCCCTGATAGCTTTCGATGATCTGAGGCACCACCTGCTCGGCCTCGTAGTCGGCGGTATCCATGTGGGCGATGAGGCCGATGGCCGGCGCGTCCGGCTGGTTGCCCGGCAGGCAGGCGGTGAGGTAGCCGTGCTCGTCCAGGGTAACCCGGCTCAGCCCCATCTGCTGCATCTCGTCGCACAGGGCGCGGGCGAAGACCAGCTGTCCCTCGCTGCTGGGACAGACGGGATTGGTCGCATCGGAGCGGGTATGAAAAGTCACGTAACGCAGAAAACGCTCAAGCAAGGTATCCATTGGCAAGCCTCAAACCTGTGGTGGAGGGTCATTGTGGCCAATCTGGCGGCGGGGCTTTTTGCGTCAGCGCAGTTTTTGCCACATTTTTTGGCGAAGATCGGGGTGGAAAGGTGTAAGGTGGTTGAGGCTGTGGTTGTTGATATCAATAACAGCATAAAATGGTCCATCAATCGCATTTTTAAGCGGCTTGTGATGGGACTCAGTTTTCCGTCAATGCCCTTGGTGGCGGGGGAGGGGCGAGGACGGGCCAGACGGGGTTATTTTCAGGGTGAAAAAGGGCGCGTGGCGAGACTTCTTCCCCCGCTTGCCAGGCCTGCTGGCAGCAAGATTTGATCGCCTTATGAAAAGCTGTTTTTGAACACTATTTTTTATTGTCACCGCTGGCGGTAAGTGTGTACACTCCGCGCCGATCCAAGGGCAACCCTGAGCAGGCAGAGGCCGCCAGACTCCCGCAGGATCATACGCCTATAGGGCGAGGCACGCAGAAACGACAGACACTGCTAGGGTATGGTTTCTTTAATACCGGTTAGGCTCCGGTATCAGGGAGAACAACGGACTCTCATTTTCCGGCTGACCGAGTGAGCCATCGGCTCATCATCTTCCCTTGTCATGGGCGGTCACTGGCGGTGAGCTGGCTGTGGTTGTTGTCGTCTATCAACACGCTTGCGTGCTGACGCCTTCGCATCTCTTCCTTGAAACCCTCCCCTGCTGTCGTGACGGCTGCCGAATGATGAACGAACGACGTGGCTGATGTCGTTTGTCATCAAAGTACCGCGGCGCTGGTTGCAGCACCGCATACCGTTGAGCTTGATGTAAAGCCACCAGCCCCACATCAAGACTCGTTACTTCCCCAAGATCCACCAGGCAGCCTAGGCTTGCCGCGATGAACCAGGGAGGTGGCGACAGGTGAACGTTCAGGTCAACCCGCGGCGTCAGCGCCCGGTGCCGGACTTCTTGCCTTGCTCGCCCGCAGGCCGCTTCGGCGCGCCACACCTGCTCATCGATGGTCTGGATGTGATTGAGGGTAACGAAGGCGGCCACCGGCCGCTCATTTGCGAGGCATAGCCCATGACTAACTGGTCCAGCAAGGACTCCTTGAAGGTCTACAACGTTCCCTACTGGGGTGCGGGTTTTTTCAACATCAATGACGCCGGTCATGTGACCGTCGCTCCCGACAAGTCACGCCCTGACGCACAGATCGTGCTCTCCGATGCCATCGAACAACTGCGTCAATCCGGGCTGACCACTCCGGTACTGCTGCGTTTCCCCGACATCCTCAAGAGCCGGGTCGATGCGCTGTTCAACGCCTTCGGTCAGGCCATCGAGAAGTCAGGCTATGAAGGGGACTACCTGTGCGTTTACCCGATCAAGGTAAACCAGCAGCGTCGCGTCATCGAGACCATCAGCCAGTCCTACAGCGACAAGCCCCGGCTTGGCCTGGAAGCTGGTTCCAAACCGGAACTGCTGGCCGTGCTGTCCCATCACCATGAGCAAGGCTCGGTGATCGTCTGCAACGGTTACAAAGACCGCGAATATATCCGCCACGCCCTCTTGGGCAACCTGATGGGCCACAAGGTCTACATCGTGGTGGAGAAGCCCTCCGAGCTGGAAATGGTGCTGGACGAGTCAGCTCGCCTCAACATCAAGCCCAACATCGGGGTGCGTGCCAAGCTTGCTTCCACCGGCTCCGGCATGTGGGAATCGAGCGGCGGCTCCATGTCCAAATTCGGTCTGTCCGCCTCCCAGATCCTGGCGCTGATCGAGCGTCTGCGCGGCCTGGGCAAGCTGGACTGCCTGCAGCTGCTGCACTTCCATCTGGGTTCCCAGATCGCCAACATCCGCGACATCCAGGGCGGTATCCGCGAGTGCGGCCGTTTCTACGCCGAACTGCGTCGCCTCGGTGCCAACATCGAAGTGGTTGACGTGGGTGGCGGCCTGGGCGTGGACTACGAGGGAACCCGTTCCCAGAGCCACTGCTCCGCCAACTACAGCCTCTCCGAGTACGCCAACAACGTGGTGTGGGGCATTGGCGACGTGTGCCGCGAGTTCGACCTGCCGCACCCGACCATCATCAGCGAGTCCGGCCGTGCCCTGACCGCTCACCACGCCGTGCTGGTCACCAACATCATTGGTGCCGAAGGGGTGGAGATGAACGACATCAGCGCACCGGACGACGATGCGCCCACCATTCTGCAGAACATGTGGAAAGGGTGGCTGGACCTGCGCGGCGAAGATCCCTCCCTGCTGGAGATCTTCCACGACTCGGTGGCAGACCTGGGCGACGTCAATACCCAGTACACCATGGGTCTGCTCAACCTCGAGCAACGCGCCTGGGCCGAGATGCTGCACCAGAACACCTGTCTGGCGCTCAAAGAGATGCTCAACCCGGTCAACCGCAACCACCGCGCGCTGGCTGACGAGCTCTCCGAGAAACTGGCTGACAAGTGCTTTGCCAACTTCTCCCTGTTCCAGTCCCTGCCGGATGCCTGGGGTATCGGTCAGGTGTTCCCGGTGATGCCGCTTTCCGGCCTCGAGCGCCCGCTCACCCGCCGCGGTATCCTGATGGACATCACCTGTGACTCCGACGGTCAGGTCGAGCACTACGTCGACGGTCTGGGTGTGGAAAGCACCCTGCCGATGCCGGTGTATGGCGAGAACGAAGAGTGCCACGTCGGCTTCTTCCTGGTGGGTGCCTATCAGGAGATCCTCGGCGATCTGCACAACCTGTTCGGTGACACCCACTGCGCGGAAGTGTGGCTGGACGAGGAAGGCAAGATGGACATTCGCAACGTGGTGCGCGGCGACACCGTCGACCAGCTGCTGCGTTACGTCAACATCGACCCGTCCGTCATTCGCGAGAACTATCAGCGGATCGTCTCCCACCCGGCGCTGGACGACGCGGCTCGCAAGGCCCTGCTCGAAGAGCTGGAGCTGGGTCTGCAAGGCTACGCCTACCTGGAAGACGAATAAGCGCCCGCGCTGGTTCGTTGCCCCGATGGCAGCAAAGAAAAGGGAGGCAGATGCCTCCCTTTTTTCATGTCTGGGCGCTCATGAGCCCAGGGCCAGGTGCAAGTCGTGCTGCAACTGCCGGCCCTCCTCGCCCGGCATGGCAACCACTCCCAGCCGCAGCGCCTCCTCTATGGTGAGGGTGCCGGCCAGCAGGGCGTCGAGGGCCGCCTCGCTTAGCAGCATCATCCGATCCTTGGGGTGCGGGCCGGCAGTATGGAGCTGGAGCAGCAGTGACTCCTTGCCCCGCAGCCTCGACCAGAGCCCGGAATCGACCAGCAGGATGGAGACGCCGCCCCTGACGCCGGCCTGCTGGAAGCGGCTCTTCAGGGTCTGCAGCCAGGCCTGGCTGCGGGCAAACCCCGCCTCGCCGGTGAGGCTAGGCAGACGGGCCACCCTGTCATCATTGACCGCTGCCGCGGTCGCCATGGCAACGTCGAGTGCGCCGGGCCAGCTCTGTTCAAACGGATTGGGGTAGAGGGCGTCATAACCGCAGGTCTGCCCCATCCCGGGGATGAGGCAGAGCAGGGTCATGCACACGCGCAGGGTGCGTCGCATCATGGGGTCACTATGTTGAACCAGAAGTTGAACTTGTCGAGCAGGCCGACGAAGTCGCTGAAGGTCTGCGGGTTCCCCTGAACCTTGATCTCGCCGCTGGCGATCTTCTGCTCCAGAGTGCCCTGGCCCAGCTGGATGTCGTCCAGGGTCTGCTTTCTCAGGGTGAGGGTGACATCCGGCTTGGCGGCATAGTGGGTGGTGTGATTGAGTACGGCGTTCTCCAGGCTCAGGGTGTGTTTCTCCCCGATGTCGGTGAAGTCCATGTTGATGACCATCTTCTTGCCGGCCGCTTTCTCCGGATTGATCCGCACCGCCAGATAGTCGAACAGCATGCTGGGACTCATGGCGCGAATGGTGTCCGGCGAGGCGGTGACGGTCGCCCCGGCGGTGGGCACTCCGTTGCGCAGTTCATAGGCCCCCTGCAGATAGACGGAGCGCCATGGGCCGGACTCGGCCTGATAGCCCAGCTGTTCGAGCGCATCGGCCAGCAGCAGCTTGCCCTCCTGATTGTTCGGGTTGGCGAACACCAGATGCTTGAGCACTTCCGCCACCCAGCGATATTCCCCCTTGTCGAACGACGCCTTGGCTTTCTTCAGCAGCACCTGCTCACCGCCCATGAACTCGACGTATTTGGGACCGACCATCTCGGGTGGCAGGTTGTCCAGATCGGAGGGGTTGCCGGAGTACCAGCCCATGTAGCGCTGATAGACGGCCCGGCTGTTGTGGCGCAGGGTGCCGTAGTAACCGCGGTTCGGCCAAAAGTCGTTGAGCTCGGGGGGCAGGGCAATCTTCTCTGAAATCTCCTCACCCGTGTAGCCCATGTTCATCAGCCGCACCGACTGGTCGTGGATGTACTTGTAGAGATCCCGCTGCTTCTTGAAGTAGTCGACGATGCTGGCATTGCCCCAGCGCGGCCAGTGGTGGCTCTGGAACTTGACCTGGGCCTGGTCGCCCCAGGTCTCGATGGTCTCGTTGAGGTAGCTGGACCACTTGAGCGCATCGCGCACCTGGGCGCCGCGCAGGGTGAGGATGTTGTGCATGGTGTTGGTGGTGTTCTCGGCCATCCAGAGTGCCTTGCTGTCCGGGAACCAGGTGTTCATCTCGGCCGGCGCTTCGGTGCCCGGGGTCATCTGGAAGACCATCCGCACGCCGTCCAGGGTGACCTCTTCCCCACTCTTGGTGATGAAACGGGTCGGCAGCAGCAGGGAGGGCACGCCGGTGGAGGTAGTCTGCCCCAGGCCGCCATTCACGCCTCCCTGGGCATTGCGCGGCAGCAGGGCGCCATACATGTAGACGGCGCGGCGGGCCATGGCGTTGCCGGCGATGACGTTTTCCGAGACCGCATGCTCGGTGAACCCTTCGGGGGCGATGATCTGAACCCCGTTCTTTTTCACCTCGTCCGGCGAGTTGAAGAGGCCGGCGGCCCCGCCGTAGTGATCCACGTGGGAGTGGCTGTAGACCACGGCAGTGACCGGCCGCTCGCCCAGGGTCTTGTTGATGAAGGCGAGGGCCGCCTTGGCGGTCTGCGGCGAGATCAGCGGGTCGAAGACGATCCATCCCTTGTCACCCTGGATGAAGGTGATGTTGGAGAGATCGAAGCCGCGGATCTGGTAAATCTTGTCGGTCACCTTGAACAAGCCGTACTCCATGTTCAGCTGGGCATTGCGCCACAGGCTCGGGTTGACGGTATCCGGCGCCGTCTTGTCCAGGCCGATGTAGGTCTTGTATTGCTCCAGATCCCACACCACGTTGCCCTGCTCATCCTTGATGGTGAGGGTATCCGGTTTGGCGATGAAGCCGCGCCGGGCGTCCTCGAAATCCTGCTTGTCGTTGAATGGCAGGGTGTGCAGCACATTCTGGTTGGCCTGGATGGTAAATTCGCTGGCTGGCTTGGGGTTGATGACGGCCCAGGCCGGCTGCAACAGCAGGGAGCCACAGAGGCATAGGGTGACAATGGTGTGCGTCGAGAACTTGAGCTTCATCTGTCTTTCTCCAGATTGTGGTGGGTAGGCAGGACCAAGTGTAGTCAGACTCTGATGCCTCCCAGTAAACAGGGTGAGTGACGGGTAGCCGAGATGGCGCCAGCCATGGCAGGCGCTATCCGGACCCGGAGTGAAACGTAGGGCGAGAGATGCCCCCTGACGACATGTCTCATGAACATGGTCAGCGTTGCTCTGTTAGTCGGGCGTTGCGGCATTGCGCCGAGGGCACGGCAACGGGGTCGGCACCAGAGTAGTCAAGCCGGCCGCAACAATCATGGCAGCCGGCAATAAACGACAGTTAAGCGGTGGTTAAATGAGGGGGACGCCGGCGCTGATGAGGTGTAGTTGGCGGATAAACCACTGGAGGGCGGGATCCCGGCCCTGTGCCTGGTGCCAGCTGATGTAGACGGGACAGTGGCTGGAGGCCCAGGGCAGCGGAAAATCCTTGAGCCGCAGGGTGTCGCGCACCTGTGCGACATGCCACTGGCTGACCACGCAGAGCCACTCGGTCTGGCTGACCAGGGAGAGGGCGGTGAGCAGGGCGTTGCTCTCGTATGCAATCTTGCGGGGAGGCAGGGCCTGGTCGCTGAGGCTGCGGATGACCCAGTCGTCCTTGCGGCGCACATCCCAGACCACGTGCTCCTCGGCAAAGAAGGTTTCGAAGTCGAGGCTCTCCCCGATGCGCGGATGATCGGCGCGACAGGCCGCCCTGAGCTCCAGGGTCAGCAGGGATTCGTTGCAAAAGCCGGTCTCTTCCAGCGCCGTGCTGGCCAGCACCAGGTCGATGTTGCGAAGGCGCAGCGCCTGCTGACGCAGATGCTCTTCAAACATGCCGGGCACCGACTCCACCCGGCAGTGGGGCGCCACCTTGGCCAGATGGGCGAGCAGCGCCGGCAACAGCAGGAGATCGAGGTCCGGGTGGCTGGCGATGCGAAAGATACGCTGGCTGGTGAGGGGATCGAACGCCTGATTGAGCAGCAGGGAGCGCTCCATGGTATGCAGGGCGGTGCGGATCTCCCGGTGCAGGGCGAGGGCGCGGCTGGTGGGGATGATCCCGCGGCCATCGCGGCGAAACAGGGGCTCGCCGATGAGATCGCTGAGCCTGCGAATGGCCTGACTGATGGCGGCGGGGGTCATCTCCAGGCTGGCGGCCGCGGCCGATACCCCCTTCTCGGTCATGACGCGATCGAAGATGCGAAACAGGTTCAGATCTATGTGGGAGTGGCTCATCTATACCTCCTCTGCGGGCCTGGTCGTGTGGCGCCAGGCGCTGGCTGTCGCCGGGCCCCGCCATGGGGTGAAGGGCGCCTGAGGGGCTGCGCAGGATCCGCTGCCCCAGCTCACATTGTGGCGGGCGTGGCTGACTGAGAACTTAACGAGCAGCATATGACCATCGCTGAGGCAGAAGAAGCGCCTTTCGGGGCTCTTTTACCGAGAAATGGTGGCGTCGGCAACCTGGCTTGATCTGCATCAAGTTTGTAACGCCCTGGTTACTTTACGGTCAAAAAAGGATGTGGGTAGTAGGTAACAGAAGGATGGATGTATGGAACTTGAAAGGGACCCGAGATGTTATACCGACGTCTGTATCGACGGTAAGTGGTATCACTATGACCACTGCAGCACGCACGTTTACATGCTGATGGGAGGGGCGGCGCCGAGCATGACGCTGGCTTATGAGCCCAGCAGCGAGGAGGAGTTGATCGAGATGCTCCGCCAGCTCGCCTGCGGTTGAACCATATTGCTGCGGCCATCGGCAGCTTGCCGATGGCCGCGCTTCATCTACTTACTCAATTGCCCCGCTTCTGCCCCAGCAGTGTCTTGCCGAGCGCCTGCACGGCGATGGCCGCGGCGTAACCGGCGTCTGACTTGCCCATCTCGTCGGCCACGTAGAGGAAGTTGGAGCCATACTTCTCCACCGCCTCGCGCGGGTTGGCCGCGTCGATGAAATCCTCTTCTACCTCGAACCCCTGCGCCAGCAGCGCGGCTTTCTCGGGCAGGAAGGTGGGGGAGGCCATGTCGATAAAGGTGTACTGCTGCCGGTTGGAGGCCGGGATAGAGAAAAACTGGTACTTCGCCATTTGCGATACCTCGCCTGAACGGTGTGTCGTGATGCGAGCTTCCTCTCGCCGAACTCTCGTCGAACTGCCTCTCGAGCGTCGAACTGCTCCCCGGGCCTGTTGCAGGCAATGAAGGTAACGTTCGAATCTTGTTGTGGCTGCAGATTACCCCGCTTTCATCTCATTGCACAATGGGCAGTCGATACTTTTTTCGCCAAGAAAAACAATGCAGCCTGACGGTCTGAATTTGCAAAAAAAACCAGCCCCGGCAAGGGGCTGGCGTGGGTGACGGGCGCCTGCTCAGAGCACGAAGCTTTGCACCATGGCACGCAGCTGCTCGGTGAGCTGGTGGATCTGGCGGGCGGCGTCGCGGGCCGCGTTGGCTACCTGCAGCGCCTCGTCGCTGCCATCGGAGATGCGCACCACGTTGCGCTCTATCTCGTTGACCACGGCCCCCTGCTGCTCGATGGCGCTGGCGATCACCGAGTTGGTGTCGACCATGCTGCCCACCCGTTCGGTGATGGCGCCAAAGGCCTGCTGGGCCTCCTGGGCCAGACCGACCCCCTCCTGCGCCTCGCGGCTGGCGGCGGACATGGCGCTGACCGAGGCACGGGCACCGGTTTGCAGCTGCTCGATCATCTGCTGGATCTCGACCGTGGCCCCCTGAGTGCGACTGGCCAGCGAGCGCACCTCGTCGGCCACCACCGCGAAGCCGCGCCCCTGCTCGCCGGCGCGGGCCGCCTCGATGGCGGCGTTAAGCGCCAGCAGGTTGGTCTGCTCGGCGATGCCGCGGATCACCCCGATGACGCCACCAATCTGGCTGCACTGCTGCTCCAGCTGGCCGATGGTCTCGGCGGTGCGCAGCACCTCGCGGTTGATGTGGTCGATGGCGGTGATGGTGCGCTCGACCACCGCCTCGCCCTGACCCACCACGGCCTGCGCCTCCTGGGTCATGCGGGCGGCCTGCTGGGCGTTGCCTGCCATGTCGTGGGAGGTGGCGGCCAGCTCCTTGATGGCGGTGGCCACCTGATGGGTCTCCCCTTGCTGATCGGCGATCACCTCCTGGGAGCGGCAGGTCCGCGCTTCGATTTCGGTGGCGCTCTCCACCACGCTGACGCCGTTCTCCCGCACTCGCAGCATCAGGGTGCGCAGGGTCTGCAGGGTCACGTTGTAATCCCGGCTGATGGCGGCCAGCTCATCCTGGCCGACGATCTCGATCTGCTGGCCGAGATCCTGGGCGTTGACCCGGGCGGCGATCTCCCGCACCCGACCCACGGTGGCGCGCAAGGAGAGGTAGGCGCCGATCATCAGGTAGAGATAGACCAGCAGGATGGCGGTCAGCGGCCCGGTCACCCACCAGAAGTGGCGCTGGTTGGCGGTCATGCGCTGATGCAGATCCGCCTCCAGCCGCTGGCGCACCTGACCGGCCAGCGCCGTGATGGCGGCATCCAGCCCATCCCCCAGCGCCAGCACCTCCTGGCTGGAGAGCTGCACCTGCTGATCCTTCATCATCTTGTTTTCCAGAGTGTCGACCCCCTGATGGGCCTGCTGCAACAGGGCGTCGGTCTGCTGGCCCAGCTCGCTGCGATAGGTGGGCGCCATCTCGTAGAGCAGGGTCAGGTCGGCCTCCAGCTCCTGCAGGGTGGCGTTGATGAGGTCGAGGCGAAAGCGCAGGGCGCTATACCCTTGGGCCTGAAACAGGCCGAAGTCGGCAATGGTGGCGGCCCGATCCCGCACCTGGGCCAGCAGGTCGCGCAGCTGGGGCAACCGCTCGCTGGCGAGCACCACCATGTAGTAGGTGCCGAGCGCGGGATCCTGCACCAGGCTGCTGGCGGCGGTAATGCTCTTGTAGAGGTGGCGCACCTCGGTCAGCAGCTTGTCGTGGCGCAGGTTGCTCTGATCCACCTCGAGCCCGAGCGCCTCGTTTTGCAGGCCGGCCCAGCCCTGGGCGAGGGCATCGAAGGTGGGGTTTTGCTGTCCGCTGGCGGCAAAGGCGGCCAGGCTCGCATCGACGGCCCGGGCCGTGGCCTTGACCTCCTCCTCGCCGACCGGGTTCTGCTCATAGCCGTGCCGGGTGACCAGGTTGCGATGGGTCAGCAGGGCCTGTTCGATGGCGGGCAGTGGCGCCAGCTTGACCACGCCGGCCAGCTCCTTGCGGGCCTGGGCATTGTCGTCCTGCAGCCGGCCCAGCAGGTTGGTCATGCTGTAGGCCAGCGGCAGCAGCATCAGGCAGGACCAGAGCAAAAACTTGTATTTGAAGGAGAGCTGATTGCCGAGCCGGATGGCGGGCATGAATATCCATTTCATATGAAGCCTCGGGCCCCGAGGGGGGCGTGTAGCGGGATGGCTGGATATTACTCCTCGCCGGGGAGGCTCGGTTGGAAGGGCGGTGGAAGTTGTGATCCTCTTGGCTTTTTCACTCAGGAAGGGGGCTGAATGGGTCAAATAGGCGGGCCACCCTCAGGGTGGCCCGCCGCCGATGGCACAGGGTGCCGGCAGATCAGTTGAAGGCGAGGAAGGGCGAGACGCAGAGCAGCAGACCAGTGACGATGATGATATAGAGGGAGACCCCCTTGTACTTGTGCAGCGCTGGCACCTGATAGACCAGGTAGGCCGGGATGAGGCACCCTACCATGCCGAAAATGGGGCTGCAGATGGAGGTGAAGCTCAGCACCGGGGCGTTGAGCACGATGGCTCCCCAGGAGAGCAGCACGGTGAACACCATGATGCCCTTGCCCACCAGCCCTTTGTTGATGCGATCTTCCGGCATCACCCGGCGCAGCAGGTTCATCGCCAGCCCCTGGCAGGCCTCGCGAAAGCCCAGATAGACGCCGAAGTAGGCGGTCATCACCGCGAAGATGTTTAAGGTGAGGCTGAGCAGCTTGAGGGTCTGGCCCTGCATGCCCTGGGCCACCATGGCCAGCGCCGAGATGTTCTCCTCGGAGGCCTTGACCGCCTGCTCGTGGCCCATGGCTAGGGTGAAGGAGACGGCGTAGAAGAACACCACCACGAACAGGATGCCGAAGGCGATGTTCATGGCGCGCATCGCCTTGAAGCGGGCCACTTCCAGGGATTTTTCCCGCGAGCGGTAGGAGATCACCATGGGGCTCAGGCTCTGGATGAAGAGAATGGAGGTGAGGGTGAAGGGGAGCATGACGATGGCATCCTTCAGCCAATCACCGCTGGCCGGCATGGCGGTGATGTTGGCGGCATCCCACTTGCCCACCATCATCAGGCCGAGCACAGCCACTACGCTGATCTTGGTCAACACCATGAAGGTGGAGATCTTGAACAGCAGGTTTTCGCCGCGCGAGGCCAGCGCCACCAGGGCGCAGATCAGTACCAGCCCGTAGAAGGGATTCTCGGAGAGCAGTTGTTGGGTGACCCCGAAGCTTTGCAGGAAGGAGGCGCTGTCATTGGTGATGGCGGTGGAGTAGACGAACACCCAGATCACCAGCATCACGAAGTAGAGGGCCCCGAGCAGCACACCCCAGTTCTTGCCGAGGTAGCCGCTGATGACGCTGGGGTAGTCCTTGCACTCGGGCGAGGTGGCCAGGGTATTGATGAAGAGGCGCTGGAACATGTACATGGCTGGGTAGCCGATCACCGCCGACAACAGAAACACCCACAGCCCCATCAATCCTACCTGCACGGGCAGGAAGACGATCCCCGCCCCGATGGCCATGCCGATGCTCATGATGACCCAGCCCCAGTCGGTGCTGTCAAAACGAACCGCTTCTTTCCATTCCAGCGTGCCCATCACGGGCCGGGTGAGTGTCGTACTGTGCGCGTCCATAAAATACCTTGTTTTTGTAGGGGTAAAAATCAAGTGCAAATATAGTTGAATGAAAAGTGGCAAAACAATGCCTTTTATCGCTCTTGTACCCAAAAAGGGAGACTGATCACGCTTTAAATTTGCACTGTTACCGAACTTATCGCTGTTTTTGCAGGTTTTTGTTGAATGAAATGATTAATGAGCAAATAATGTTGAACAAGACAAGACGGTTGATTACAAATGACTGCAAAAATAATTGCATTTTAAGGAGTGGTGATATGAAAAAGATCATAGTGGCGGATGCCGCACCCGATGCCATCGGTCCCTACAGCCATGGCACAGCCTATGGCGACCTCATCTTTACCTCTGGCCAGCTGCCGGTGTGCAAACAGCAGGGCGGCGTGGTGGAAGGGGGCATCGAGGCCCAGAGTCGTCAGGCGCTGGAGAACCTCAAGCATGTCTTGGAGGCCGCCGGCGGCAACCTGGATACCGTGCTCAAGACCACCTGCTATCTCGCCGAGATCAGTGATTTTGCCGTGTTCAACGAGGTTTATAAACGCTATTTCCTGAAAGATTGCCCGGCCCGCAGCTGCTTTGCCGTGAAGGATCTGCCGATGGGTGTCAGGGTGGAAGTGGAAGCGATCGCTCACATCGCTGGTTAATGTTGATAGAAAGGGTGTTCTGATGAAGCAAGCGTGGCAGCAGTATCTGCAGATTATTCAACAGGTTGTCAAACCGGCGCTGGGCTGTACCGAGCCCATCGCCGCCGCTTATGCCGCCGCCGTCGCCGCCCGGCAACTGGGCTGCAAGCCCGTCCGGCTGGAGGTGGCGGTGTCGGACAACCTCTACAAGAACTCCATGGGAGTCTATGTGCCGGGCACCGGCAAGATCGGGCTCGCCATTGCCGCTGCCGCCGGTGCCATCGGCGGTAACGCAGAGGCCGGGCTGGAGGTGTTGGCCGCCATCACGCCGGCTCAGGTCGCAGAGGCGCAGGAGCTGATCGATGCAGGCCAGGTGCAGGTGAGCCGCACCTCGGCCCCCGAGTTCATCTATTGCCGGGTCCGCTTGTTGGGCCTGGATGCAGAGGGCACCGAGCACAGCGCCGAGGTGACCCTGTGCGGCGGCCATACCCGCATCGTCGAGCAGCGCCGCAATGATGAAGTGACCTTCACGGCCGAGCAGGGCCAGGGCGGTGCCACCGGCGCCATCTGCGACGGGGTCGACATCAGCATCGCCGCCATTCATGAATTCGCCACCCAGGTGGAGTTCGAGCAGATCCGCTTTATCCTGCAGGCCTCCGAGCTCAACGGCAAACTCTCCGACGAGGGGATGAACAACCCCTATGGCCTCGAAATTGGCCGCACCATGCAGCAGAACATCCAGGCCGGCCTCATCGGCGAGGACGTGATGAACCGCATCGTGATGCGCACCGCGGCGGCCTCCGATGCCCGCATGGGGGGCGCCAGCCTGCCGGCCATGAGCAATTTCGGCAGCGGCAACCAGGGCATCGCCGCCACCATCCCGGTGGTGGTCATCGCCGAGCGCTTCGGTGCCAGCGAAGAGCAGCTGGCCCGCGCCCTCATCATGAGCCACCTGGGGGCCATCTACATCAAGTCCCACTATCCGCCGCTGTCGGCCTTTTGCGGCAATACGGTCACCAGCGCGGCGGCGGCCATGGCCATGGTCTACCTGGCGGGCGGCAGTTTCGAGCAGTCCTGCCACGCCATCCAGAACGTGCTGAGCGACAGCGCCGGCATGGTGTGCGACGGCGCCAAGGCCTCCTGCGCCATGAAGGTGAGCACTTCCTCCGGGGCGGCGGTGCGCGGCTTCCTGATGGCGCTCAACAGCCATGCAGTGTCGGGGCAGGGGATCGTGGCGGGCAACGTGGAGCAGACCATTCGCAACGTGGGCCAGATGGTCAAAGACGGCATGTCTGCCACAGACAGCACCATTATTGATATCATGTCCGCCTGAGTGTCCCTGTCGGCTGCCGCCCTTGCCCGGGTCGGCGGCCCTTTTATAAGGTTTCAATGTGAAGCTGCAAGAGCTGAGTCAGACCGATTTCGAGATCCTCAAGGCGATGGAGATCATCGTGGACGGCATCGCCGCCATGTATGGTCAGCACACCGAGGTGCTGCTGCACAGCCTGGATGCGCGCAATCCGTCGATCATCAAGATTGCCAACGGCCATATCACCGGGCGCAGCGTCGGAGCCCCCATCACCAACCTGGCGATGATGAAACTCAAGAGCGGGCAGGATATCTCCAGCCCCTACATGACCAAGTGCGCCACCGGCAAGACGCTGCGCTCGCTCACCACCGTCATTCGCAATGGCGAGGGGCAGGCCATCGGTCTGCTCTGCATCAACACCGACATGGACGCCCCGCTGCAATCCGTGCTGCGCACCATGATGCCGGAGTGCCTGCACGGCCACGATGGTCACGCCACCCCGGAGGTGTTTGCCCGCAACATCGACGAGGCCCTCAACAGCACCATCGACACCGTCAGTGCCGAGGTGCGCGGCAACGAGGCGGTGCCCCCGTCCCAGAAGACCCGGGTCATGGTCAACCAGCTGCACGAGCTCGGCATCTTCGAACTCAAGGACAGCGCCCAGATAGCGGCTCGCCAGCTCGGCATCTCGGTTCACTCCATCTACCGCTATCTGCGGGAGATCAAGAAGGGCTGAGCACGGAGCCTGCCGGCATAAACGGGTCACCATTGACCCGTTTTGTTTTTTTCTTTCCCCCGTCTGTGCCTTGGCTGCCCCGGCACATCTGCTACCATGCCTCTCTTGTTTTTGTTATCTCGTTGAACCTGCTGGAGAAACCATGTCCCGTACCCTCTATCTGCTGCGCCACGGCCAGACCCGTTACAACGCCGAACTGCGACTGCAGGGGCGCTGCAACTCCGAACTGACCGCCAAGGGCGAAGCCCAGGCCCTCGCCATGGGGGCCCGTCTGGCCAAGCTGCTGGCCGAGCCCGCCGACTGGACCCTTTACGCCAGCCCCCTCGGCCGGGCGCGCCAGACCGCGGAGCGGGTGTGCCAGCAGCTTGGCTTGGACCAAGCGCGTATCGTCTGGGACGAGCGGCTGGTGGAGTTGGGGATGGGAGAGTGGGAGAGTCGCCGGGTGCCCGAGCTGCTGGCGGCCCACCCCGAGCTCGATCTGGATGAGCCTGACTGGTACCTGCAAGCCCCAGAGGGCGAGAGTTTTCAGAGCATTCAGGGCCGGGCGCTGAGCTGGCTGCAGGATGAGCGCATTGCCGAGCGTGCCATCGTGGTCTCTCACGGCCTGTTTGGCGCCATGCTGCGCGGCGCCTATGCGGATCTGGATTACACCACCACCTGGCTGCAGGAGCTGCCGCAAGATGCCTTCTTCAAACTGAGCGGCGGCCGCATCGAGCGGATCCCCTGCTGACCCCAATCAAAACGGCTCGCCATTGGCGAGCCGTTTGTTGTTTAGTCGTTTAGCCAACGGCCAATTTTGCTGCATCCTTCCACATAAATGGCGGCATCGGGGTCATTAGGTGCCATTTGATGTTCATCGGTTGGCTGCCGCTATGAGATACGTACTCCACCTCACCAAAGTTCACAAAGCCAAGGGTGCGGCCAAATTCATCTTTGCTCTGCTCACGGACGAACAGAAACAAGCGCTTACCCTCTGCCCTGTGATTTATGTAACTCAGCCCCTTACCCCGTTCTGGGCGAGCGCTGTTTTGGCTCTGCCAATGAAACAGCGACTCGTTAATGGCGTAGTCGTGATAACGGGTAGTGGGGGAGAAGTGCTGCTCCGTTTTATTCAGAGTCACAAACAACAACTCGATATTTTGCTCTGCGATGACATATACCCCTTCGCGAGTGGTGGGTTGCTGCGCGAAGGTGGTTGCACCAAAGCCAACTAGCACCTGCTCTCTGGCATAACGGGCATGCAGTTGCAGTGGATTGCCGGGAAGGTCAGGCATGGTCAGTTGCTCGTGTTGCACCCGGTTGATCAGCATGGGCAGCAGATCTGCCAGCTCGGCCCTTAACTCTGGTTGATTGAGTTGTTTCAGGCTGTGAGCCAAGGAGCTAAAGCCTGCGTTAGGGCCGCTCTGTTGCCAGAAGTCGTAATGGCACATCAAGGCCATACGTTCATCGTGCGTGGCCGTTAAGGTAAATGCGTCTGCCACCAAGGTTTGTAGGAAGTTCAAGTAATGGAGCGCATCGCAACCCAATAGCCGGGTTCTGATAGCCCGGGTATAGAGGGTAGATAGCTTCTCATCGCTCATTTCAGAAACGGTATGGTTGTGTGCCTGTTTGACCAAGGTGCTCCAGTTACCGCGCTTGTAGATCTCCTCAAGGTTGATGTGAGGGTAAAACTTCAAAAAGTTCGCCAGCGTCAGCGGTAAATCGCAATCCTGTGAGAAACGGCGGATCAGGCCCATGAGGCGTGAGGTATTGAGAGTCGCCCTCTTGATATTGCTCAGAATTAACTCTTGGGTCTGTTTTGAGAGCTCGATGCGGCAACCCAATGGGGCATGGGGAAAGCCTTGTTTGATTTCGTGGCTGATCGCCTTATTGGTTTTACCCACCAGAGCTCGGAATTTCTGAGTAAAGTCATACTCCGCGCGAGCATTGCCAACAAAATCCAACACGGTACAGCACTCTTTATCGCTCGCCAGCCGCAGGCCCCGCCCTAATTGCTGCAAGAAAATGGTGAGGCTTTCCGTTGGTCGTAAAAACAGCAAGGTATCGACTTCCGGGATATCGACACCTTCGTTGAAGATGTCCACCACGCAGAGAATATTGATAACGCCGGTACGCAACTCCTGTTGTTTGCTATGCCGCTCGTCTCGGTTATCGCTGGTGAGGATGTCAGCCTTGATGCCCTTCAATAAAAATGCCTTGCACATAAAATCGGCATGTTCACAGCTAACACAAAATGCCAGCGCTTTGATCTTGGTAATATCGGTGACGATCTCATCGAGGCTCTGAACTATCTTCTGTACCCGCTGCTGATTGTGGGTATAGATATTGGTGAGCTCAGTGATGTCATAACGACCATTTTTCCAGGTCACTTGGCGCAAGTCAGTATCATCATCGATACCAAAATATTGGAACGGGCAGAGATGGCGACGATTGATGGCCTCTGGCAATCGGATCTCCGCTGCGATGACACCACAAAAATCAGCGAGAATATCGCTGCCATCATGGCGCTCTGGCGTTGCGGTTAATCCCAACAGAATGTGAGGTTCAAAGGCGGCGAGCAGACCACGATAACTGACCGCAGCAATATGGTGAACCTCATCGATGACGATGTAATCGAAATAGTCTGGGCTAAGACGTAAATTAGCCAGCTGGTTATTCAATGATTGCACCGAGGCAAATAGTTGACGGTAGTGAGTAGGCACGGCACCGCCGACCAAGAGTTCGCCAAAATTGGATTGCTTGAGCACACCGCGGTACGAGGCTAATGCTTGGCGCAAGATCTCCTCTTTGTGGGCGACAAACAGGAACTTTGCGTCGGGTTTGGTTTTCAGAAAACGCGCAAAATCAAAAGCGGAGATCAGGGTTTTCCCTGTACCGGTGGCCGCCACCACCAAGTTACGAAAGCGCTGGTGTAAAGTGCGCTCCATCGCCAATTGCTCAAGGATCTCCTGTTGATGGGGAAACGGCGCGATATCAAAGAAATAGGAAGAGCTATTTCTGTCACCATCCCCACGGGCCTCTTGCAGCGCATGCTGCAATTTTGTTCGGCTTTCGAGCTTGCCATCAAACAGCTCAAAATCATCGGATTCCCAATAGGTTTCAAAGGTACTCAGGGATTTATCGATAATATGAGGGATCTCTTGCGAGGTGATTTTTAGGTTCCACTCCAAGCCGCTGGTGAGGGCAGAATGAGAGAGGTTGGATGAACCTATATAGCCGGTATGAAAGCCGGTATTTCGGCAAAATAGATAACTTTTGGCATGCAACCGCTCACGCTGGGTGTTATAGCTGAGTTTGACTTCGGTATTGGGGAGGCTGGCTAAAAATTCAACTGCCTTGGCGTCGGTTGCACCCATATAAGAGGTAGTAATTACTTTTAATTGGCGGCCGCTGCGGGTGAACTCTTCCAGCTCATGACGGAAAATACGGATCCCTGCCCATTTGATAAATGAGACCAGCCAACAGATGCTATCTGCCGATAATATCTCCCGTTTAATCTCCGACTCCATCGACAAACCCGCATTGCTGCCGCAGAACAGCTCACTTTGCGTTAGACCGGTCAGAGGAAAAATATCTTCGGCATATTGCTTTAAATTGGCAGAGATGGGGTTATCCAACTGGTAGAGCGCCGTCAGAATTTTCCCCTGACTATCGATGAGGTTCTCGCCAATAAAATCTGGGTCTTGGGTGCGATCTTTTAGCCAAAGCAATAACTGGTTAGCCAGCTCAATCTGCCGTTGCAGCTGATCTTCTCCAGTAACAGAACCCACCGCATATTCCAAAACACGACTCAGAAATCTGGATAACCAGACTGCCGCTTCGGCAGGTTCAAGCTGGCGTTCCCCTACGTAAAAGCGCTCGCGGTCGAGTCGAGATGTCAGCAGTTGAGTAATGAGTTGTTCATAAATACCACATTGTTGCATCGAACACTGGCCTTGAACGTTGTACATGAGGGTGGCGAGAAGAGTATCATTTTTTCCAACCAAATCAGTAAGCTGTTGTCGCCTGTTACTCGTTTGAAAATTGCCCCGATTTTCCGTGATACAACTCGGTAGTGGTAACCACAAGGAGGTGGTGATGGATCCGGTTTCTTATCTCTTCTCGGCTTATCTCAATCTGGTACAGCAGCAGGTATCGGATATTTATGGCACTGAGCTTAAGTCGCTGGTGGTGGAGTATGAGGGGGAACAAATCCCCTTTGCCTTCCAGTTTTGGCAGCTGCAGCCGAAAAGCGTCTGCCGCAGCTACGAGCAGGATGCACGGCGCTTCAGCCAATGCACTGTCAAGGCGGCGGCGCTATTTGGCAAGCTGTGCGATCAGTTGTCCCGCCAGGACGACAGCCACTCGCAGCAGCCCCAGTATCGCGCTATGTACTGTGCCGCTTCAGTCAACTACCGCCCCATGATCGCCGACATTCGCGAGAGCAAACCGGATGCGGCCCGGCAGGCTGAGCGCGCCTGCAATCAGGCCATTCTGGCCGCGATGGACAGTGATAATGAAACCCTGCTGGCCCAGCGTGATCAGGCGTGTCGTACCCAACAGTGAAAGCCACCGTCGCTTTCACTCAGCTAGCGGCTTTGCTCGGCCATCTTTGCGTCATTCGGCACAGTTGATTGGTAGACAATTGGGTATGATGAAGGTGCCCACAGGCCCGTTTGTCGGGCCAGCACTATCGACACATCTCAGCCAGGAGGGGACATGATCAGCCATATCGACCATCTGGTATTGACGGTCAGCGATATCGAGCGAGCCGTCGCGTTTTACAGCTCAGTGCTCAACATGGAAGCCATTACCTTCGGGGCGGGGCGCCGGGCCCTGCGCTTTGGCAACCAGAAGATCAATCTGCAACTGCTGGGGCAGGAGCCGCGCAACCGGGCGCAGGTGGGCTCGGGGGATCTCTGCCTCATCACCCGCTGGCCGCTGGAGCAGGTCATCGCCCAGCTCCATTGCCACGGGGTGGAGATAGTGGAGGGGCCGGTGACCAAGAGCGGAGCCTGCGGCCCCATCGAGTCGGTCTACTGCCTGGATCCGGATCACAACCTGATTGAGATCAGCCGCTATCCCTGATGGCGCTTGGCATCGGGTGACGGCCGGTGTATGCCGCCCTGCCTGAGCAAGTACTGAGGGGGCCCCATGTCGGCCCCATCCTGACGCACAACCTTAATGAGTCCCGGCAAGGGCCCTAGAAGGGAGCCTCGCTCTCCTGCCCATCGTTTAGAAACGCTTCCCGCTCCGCCTGATAGGCGGCCTCGTCTTCGCTGTCCCAGACCGGGGTTGGCTGTTTGCCGGCCGGCGGTTGGGCAGGCGCCGTCAGCGTCTCTATCACCTTCTCCTGCAGATAGGGGAAGAAGGGGTTGGAGGAGGTGCGGGTGAGGGCGCCGGGGTTGACGATCAGCACCCCGCGCTCACCGCGCAGGGCCAACCCCCCCAAATTGATGCCGTATTGCTCGCGCTGTTCGGGC
The DNA here is from genome assembly GCF_040908225.1 of Aeromonas sp. R5-3. Lineage (NCBI taxonomy): Bacteria > Pseudomonadati > Pseudomonadota > Gammaproteobacteria > Aeromonadales > Aeromonadaceae > Aeromonas > Aeromonas sp. R5-3. Next base: position 239,050 of record NZ_JBFODH010000002.1, read on the forward strand.
CGTGGCGCCATGCCATAGAGGGGGTCATCCATCGGGAAGGGCAGGGCCACGTGGGAGAGGGAGTAGATCTCCCTGGGGTAGTCGATGTCGAGAGGCTGGATCTGCTCAGGCCCACCGCCGGCCGGCAAGCTGCTGGCCTGGGTGCGGGTGCTGGCGGGAGCCTGATTGCCCACCACCGTCAGCCGGTAGGAGAGCGGCGGGCGCGGCAGCAGGTGGCTCAGCGCCAGTTCGGAGGCGCTGCTCAGCAATGGGCCGAACAGGGTGCCGCGGTTGATGTCGAACAGCACCAGCTCGCTGCCGTTGGCAGGCAGGAAGTGATAGAGATCGGCGATGATGGAGCGGGTGCTGACGGTGTAGTCCATCACCGACTGGAAGGTGAGGGTGGGCGGGAAGGCCGCGAGTGCGCCGCTGGCGGCCTGCTCACGCACCTGCTGCTGGATGGCGTGGGTCAGCCGGTAGGATTGGCGCGCGCCGTTGACCGGGAACGAGTTGTATTTGAAGGGGTTGAACTCCGGCATGGTGTCGAGCCAGGCGGCGCTGGCAAATGCGGGCAGCAGGGCGGGCACCGCCTTGAGGCCGGCGAAGCGGGCAAAGCGGGTCACCCCTATCATGGGGGAGATTAGCACCAGCCGATCCGGCCTTGCCAGCGTGCCGGTCTTGTCACCTTCCGCATCGAGCGCATATTTCACCGCCAGTGCGCCGCCGTTGGAAAACCCCACCAGATGTAGCGGCAGCGGGCTTGGCGCCAGTACTCTGGCCTCGCGTACCGCCAGCCGGGTGGCGGCCAGCCAGGTCTCCCAGTCGATGTCGATCAGCCCGGCCGGCACGGTACCGTGGCCCGGAATGCGCAGCCCCAGGGCGATGAAGCCCAGCTCGCGGTAGCGCTGGGCCAGGTGGCGCAGGCTGTAGGGGGAGTCGGTCAAACCGTGCAGGAACACCGCCACCCCTTTCACCTCGCCGCTCGGGCGCAGCAGATAGGAGCGGTTCCAGTCGGTTGCAAAATGAGCCGGATTGATAGGGGCATCCTGATAGTAGCGATTGCTGTCGAGCTGCTGCTCCGGCGGCGTTCTGGCGATCACTTCCCTGGTCACCAGCTCGAACAGCTGCTGTTCGTGGGTCAGATAGGCCTGCCAGTCGCTGTCATCGAGCTGCTCGGCGCTGAGCTCGGGCGGCACCAGGGTGTGCCAGGGTTGTAGCGGTTCGGCCTGCCAGGCGAAGTAGGCGATCAGGGCCCAGCCGAGCAGTAGCAAGCCCAGCAGACTGAGAAGAAGGCGGCGAACGAGGCGGCGGGTGCGAGCCAGCATGGCAGAGTCCTTGGCACTGATATAAAGAGGGGCGGCCCCGCGTCCACGGCAGCCGTACTAAAGCTCGAAAGCTGGCTTAAAGCCTAAGGGAAACAAGGTGATAAGTACAGGCAGCAGGCCGGGATGAGGTAGATGAGGGGCGCCAGGAGGTGAGGCTTTGGGCATTGTCCTGGCTGGGATAAGGCGCTTTTATGGTGTCACTTGCCGCCTTCTGCGCCGTTATATGGGGACGCATTGCGCACCGTTTTGGCGTGACGCGGCGCGCATTTTGCGGGAAGCGGAAGGGGCCGGGTGCAACTATCCTGCGTGTGCGGCAGAGCAATGTGCTAATGTGCCGGCGTTTTTTGCTGACAAGGCCGACCTCGGCCGGTTTTAAAGATGGAGTGATATGCACAATTTTGACCTGGTGAGCCGGCCATCCCGCGCTCTGATGAGACATGCGCAGGCCGTGGGCCGCTGGCAGGTGACCCATGCTGGCTGATGAATCCATGCGTCTGAACAAATACATCAGCGAGAGCGGCATCTGCTCGCGTCGCGAGGCCGATCGCTTCATCGAGCAGGGCTGTGTCTTCATCAACGGCAAGCGGGCCGGGGTGGGGGATCAGGTGTTTGCCGGGGATCTGGTCAAGGTCAACGGCCAGGTGATCGAGCCGCGTGAGGCGGACAGCCTGGTCTTTATCGCCCTCAACAAGCCGGTGGGCATCGTCTCCACCACGGAAGCGGGGGAGAAGGACAACATCGTCGACTTCGTCAACCACAGCACCCGCATCTTCCCCATCGGCCGGCTCGACAAGGACTCCCAGGGGCTCATCTTCCTCACCAACCACGGTGATCTGGTCAACAAGATCCTGCGGGCGGGCAACGATCACGAGAAAGAGTATCTGGTGACCGTCGACAAGCCTGTGACCGACGACTTTATCAAAGGGATGGCGGCCGGGGTGCCGATCCTCGGCACCGTCACCAAGAAGTGCAAGGTGAAGAAAGAAGCGCCGTTCGTGTTTCGCATCACGCTAGTGCAGGGGCTGAACCGCCAGATCCGCCGCATGTGCGAGCACTTCGGCTTCGAGGTGACCAAGCTCGAGCGTATCCGCATCATGAACGTCAGCCTCAAGGGGCTGCCGGTGGGCGAGTGGCGCGATCTCGACGGTGACGAGCTGATCGAGCTGTTCAAGCTGATTGAGGACTCCTCCTCCGAGGTGAAACCGGCCAAGGGGGCGCAACCGGCCAATGCCCAGGGTGGTAAACCCAAGGCGCCTGCGGCGCACGGCGGCAAGTCGGCACCGGGCAAGAAGCCACGGCGCGACGACGATCACGAGATTGGCGGTCGCCCCAATGTGCCGGGCCCGGAGGCGTTCGAGAAACGGACCCCTGCAGGCAAGGGGGCTGCCGGCAAAGGCGGTTCGGCAAAAGGTGGCGCAGGTAAAGGCGCCCCGAACAAGGGGAGCAAACCGGCCGCCGGCAAACCGCGCGCCGGTCAGGGTGGGCGGCAGAAGAAGGGGCGCTAGGCGCCCTCTCACTCCCCGCGTTGACAGTAAAAAACACCGGCCACAGGCCGGTGTTTTTGTATCGATGACCCGCGATTCAGAGTTCGTCGCGGGGCTGGGTGGTGTAATCAGGCAAGGTGCTGATGGCACTCTCTTCCTGCGGCACGCTGGCAGGGTCAAGATCGCCGCCGACGTTGTGCGGATCCGTCGGAATGGTGGAGGGGATCACTACCGCCTGCTCCGCCAGTCGCCAGCCCAGAATGGTTTCCAGGCGGCCGCCCTCCTCTTCCGGTCCTGTGATGGCCTCCAGCTGCAGCGGCAGGGGATGACCGATCAGGCGGCCGACCTCATCGACGGCGCCGGGAGCGGCCAGGGTCTGCTGGGTCGCGTAGAGACGGGGCAGTGCGGCGCGGGGCACATACACCCGTAGCAGCACGCCATTGCGGATGCGGCCACGGGCATCCGCTTCCTGATCCTGGGCGTAACCGTAGGCGAGGGCCGGATCGCCGGCGACATAGAAGCCTTGCCAGGGGGCGATGGAGGATTGATCCCGTTCATGCACCCCCTCAAACACTATGCTGTGGGCGGCTTCGAGGAAGGTGCCGTGATAACCGACGAAGAGATAACCGCGCGCCAGCAGCTGGCGATGGGCTTGTTCCAGGCGGGTCACCGACCAGTTGCGAGTACCGGCCGTGCTGAAGCTGACCTCGTCCCCGTCACCCAGGAAGCTGGCACCGTTCGGATAGTCCCGCTCCTGCAGGGCATCGGCGCTGTCGGCTGGCGCCAGGCAGTTGAGATCGGCGGCAGGGCAGGTGAGATTGACCACATCGGCGCTGGCGGCCTGCTCTTGGCTATTGCCCGCCTGCTGGTGGCTGAAGGCATCGCTCTGGGCGGCAGCCATGCTCAGGGCCAGCCGTGTCTGGGCCGGGTTTTCCCGAATGGCTTGCGCCAGCTGCCCTCGTGGCGTTGAGCCATCCTCTGGCGTGGTATTGGCCAGCGCCTGGGTGATCACGGTATCAAGTTGGGACCATGGCAGGCGGGTCAGCAGATAGAGGGTGACGAGATTGTGGACCGGATAGCCACACTGGCTGAGCTCTTCCCAGCCTCTGGGTTGACGGCTTCTGGCCAGGGATTCAAGGGGGATGGCGCAAACTTGATGAGTGGTGAGGGCCGCCAGACCGTCTCCCTTGGCAAAGTGCAGACGATGACTGATGGCGGTCGGCACGATATGGGTGTCGTGAGAGGCGGGTGCCCCGGCCAATACCCGGTAGACCTTGCCTTCCCAGGTATCACCCAGGTTGCAGGTGCGCTGCGACAGATAGTTGTAGACCGCATCCAGCGGATCCAGCAGGCACAGCACCTTGCCGGTATGCCACTCGCTCCAGCGCTTCTGACGGCTGTGCTGGGTGGGCGCCGCCACGAAGCCGACACCGGCCGCACTGAGGGTGAGGCTGCGATTGATCTCGTTGTTTTCCACGTGCCTGACGAAGAGCGTCGAGTTGCTGGCCATGGTGCGCAGCAGGTCGTCGCTCACTTCGATGCTGTAGATGGGGGAGATATGGCTCACCTCGGATCCTGCATCCAGCTCATGGAAGAAGACCTTGATGCTGGCGGGGGCATCGTCACCGACCGGGACCAGCCAGTGCAGCGACCAGTTGCCGCGTCCCTGGCGGGTATAGCTGTAGGTGCGTGGGCCCTTGCCCGCGGTGGCGCTGGTCAGGGTGATGGTGGTGCCATCCGTGCGCAGGGTCAGCGCATTGCCGAGGGCCAGCTTGAGGCTGTCTCCCCCTTCTTCCAATACCATGGAGTAGTGCAGTACCCCGGAATCGGTCTGTCCGCCCAGCAGGCTGGCGACATCGAGCTGGCTGGCGCGCACTCCCTGGGCCAGATCCAAGGTGCAGCGGGTGGCGCACTCCTGCCACAGGTTGAATGACTCATCGGCCATGACCGGTGAGATGGCACCGCCTAGCATGGCCAAGCCACCGAGTAGAGAAGCCCATTTTGTGTTTGTCTGCATGTGATTTCCTTTGAGTGATAGCAAAGCCACTGGCGCGTGGCGCTCTCCTCCCTGATGAATACAGCCTCTTCCCTGTCAGACGAAACGAGATTAATTCTCGTCTGAATGCCTTACCTTAATGGGCTCATATGGCAGCACAACCCTCCATATGGGAAGATTTAATGTGTTACAAATCAAATGGATATGAAGCGCTTTACTGATAATTTGCTCAGCTGGCCCGATGCCGGAAAGCGAGCAAAGGATGGGAAGGAATAGCAGGGGGGTGAGTTTGCCTCCTCATCTGGAAAAGAGGAGGCAAGCACAGATCAGTTGATGGGGGCGGGGGCAGGAGAGGCCGTGGCCAGCTTCATGGCGCGCGGGTAGCGGCGCGGGTCGAGGCGCAACACCAGCAGGCTCATCAGCACCAGGCCGGCCAGCTGCCACTGCCAGGCGGCGGCGAAGTCACCGCTCAGGTGATGCAGGCGGGCCGCCACCCAGGGGCCGGTGGCCGCCAGCATGAAGCCGAATCCCTGCATCAGGGCGCTGAGGGTGCCGGCACGGCGCGGATCCGGCAGGTGATCGAGCGCGATGACCATGATGAGGGAGAAGCTGCCGCCAAGCCCGGCGCCGCACAGCATGCACCAGAGGATGGGGGCGGCCGTCGGCGCCAGCCAGAGGCCGCCAAAGCCCGCCAGTTGCATGGCGATGGCCAATCCCATCCAGGGGCGGCGGTCGAGCCGGCGGGCGGCCAGCAGCGGCAGGCCGAGGCCGCTCACGGTCTGGGCCAGTGCCAGCCAGGCCACCAGCTCGCCCCCCTGTTGGGGGCTCCAGCCCTGTGCCATGTAGGCCGGCGCCAGCCAGGCCACCACGATGCCGTAACCGCTGTTGATGATGCCAAAGCAGCTTATCAGCAGCCAGCTGCGGGGCAGGCTGATGAGGCGCTGCTCGCCGCCGCCGGATACCGCCACCGGCGCTGCGGGCAGCCGTACCCGCCAGCCGAGCCAGCCCATGGCCAGCAGCACCGGCAGGCTCCACAGCGCCAGCGCCTGGGACCAGTCGAGCCGGGCGGCGAGCTGCGGGGTGAGGCTGGCACCCAGCGCTCCGCCCCCCATCATGCAGGCCGAGAAGATGCCCATCACCAGCGGCACCTTCTGGGCAAATGCCTGCTTGATGAGACCGGGCAGCACCCCCTGCACCAGGGCCGAGCCTAGCCCGCAGAGGGCGGCGCTGGCGATGAGCAGGGCGCCGCTACCTGCCTCGAAGCGCATGGCGCTGCCCATGCCCAGCAGCAGCAGGGCCGCCCCCAGCAACTGGCGCGGCCCACTGCGACTGCGCAGGGCCGGGGTGAGCAGCACGCCGCCACCGATGAGCCAGAGCGGCAGCAGGGTCAGCCAGGCCAGGGTATCCATGCCAAGCCCGAGCGCCTCGGCAATGTCGCGGCTGAGGGGGCCGATGGCGGTGAGAAACGGCCGCAAGTTGAGCCCGATCAGGATCACCAGCACCAGCAGGGCCTGCTGCTGGCGCGTATCGATGCGGGCCTCAAGCATGGTCTTGTGCACCGTAGAGCTCGGCGGCGGCCAGCGGGCTTGGCAGCTTGATGAGCGGCAGTGGAGCAGGGGCGAGGGGCAGGCCCAGCTTGTGGTAGGCGGCCGTGCTGTCAAAGCCGAACGGGGCTGCATCCTCGTTATCGAAGGCGTAATAGACGGCGGCAATGCCGTTCATCACCAGGGCGCTCAGGCACATGGGGCAGGGGTGACCGCTGGCGTAGACGATGGCGCCCGCCAGCGGCCCGACCTGGCTGGCCTGGCGCAGTGCTTCCAGCTCGGCGTGGCGGGTGGGGTCGCCATCCTGGTGCATGCCGTTGACGGCGCTGGTCACCAGCTGGTTGTCTCGCACCAGCAGGGCGGCAAAGGGGCGGCCTCCCTGCTGGCGGTTGAAGAGGGCCAGTTGCAGAGCCTGCTCCAGCCACTCCTGATGGCTGGGATTGGTGGTCAGCGACGCGATCAGGCGTGCGCCGGCGGGTTCGGCAAGGGAGTGGGGCATGACGGATCCTCGAGGCAAGGGGATGGGAGGAGACCAGCCTAGCGGGGGAATCAGTCATGGGGAAATTAAATGATAGAATGACATCCAGTGGTTTTGTAAATGGAGTCGCCATGCTGGATCCCCTCTTGCTGCGCAGCTTTGTCGCCATCGTCGACAGCGGCAGTTTTACCCGCGCCGGTGAACGGGTGCACCTCACACAATCCACCATCAGCCAGCAGATGCGGCGCCTCGAGCAGCAGCTCGGCTGCCCGCTGCTGGATCGCTCCGGTCGCCAGGTGGTGACCACGGCAGAGGGAGAAAAGCTGCTGGGACTGGCCCGCAGCATCCTGGCCCTGCTGGCCCGGGCCGAGGAGCAGGTGGCCGAGGCCAGCCTGCAACTGAGCCTGGGGGTCCCGGAGGATTTTGCCGCCGGTGCCATCGCCCCGGTGCTGGCGGCCTTTGCCCGCGATTACCCGCAGGTGCGTCTGGAGGTGCACAGCGGCCTCAGCCACGAGATCTGGCAGCGCTTCGAGGCCGGCGAGCTGGACTTGGCGCTGGTCAAACAGGCGCGGGGACAGGGGGCGCCGCGCGCCTGCTGGCGCGAACCGCTGGCCTGGGTCGACAGCCGAGCCTGGCCCGCCAGCGAGCGGGATCCCCTGCCGCTGGTGGTGTTCCCGAGCGAAGGGCTCTATCGGCGGCAGCTGACCGAGGCGCTCGATGGGATGGGGCGGCGCTGGCGCATCGCCTACGTCAGCGCCAGTCTGGCCAGCCTGCAGGGGGCGGTGAGCGCCGGGATCGGGGTCAGCCTGCTGCCCCGGCGCCTGCTGCAGCCGGATCAGCAGGAGCTGACCCACTGGCCGGCAGTGGCGCCGGTGGAGCTGGCGCTGCACCTGGGGGCGGAGCGCGGCGAGCCGCTCACTCGCCTCTGCGAGGCCCTCATCAGCCTGTGCGATCGGGTGATGGGGCCCGCTGAGCAGTGAGAGGATGCAGGCAGGGGCCTGCTTAGCGCACCCTGGTGCGCACGATGAGCAGGGTGATGAGCGCCAGGGTGAAGACGAGCGGGGCCCAGGCCCCGTGATGGCTCACCAGGGTGGCGCCGGCAGCAGCCACCCCGGCTACCCCCTGCTGCAGGAAGCCGCACAGAGCCATGGCGTAGGCGCCGTGCTCGCGGCCATCGCTCACCGCCAACGCCATGCTGTTGGGAAAGAGCACCGCCTGCCCGAAGATGATGAGGCAGTAGCAGGTCATCATGGCCACCAAGCCACCGCAGCCCTGCAGGGCACCCAGAGCCCAGAGCAGCAGCATGCCGCCGGCCGCCAGCAGTATGAGCGCGGCCCCCTGGCGCATCAGCTGGCGGCCTCCCACCCGGGCGACCCGCCGGTTGACCGTCATGGCACCGGCGAAGTAGGCGACCCCGATCAGCAACCCCAGGCTGCCGAAGGTGGTGACCTGGAGGGCAAACCCCTGCTGCAGCACGAAGGGGCTCACCTCCTGCAGGGTCACCGTGATGGCAAAGCCGATGCCACCGGCGCAGGCCGGCCAGAAAAAGCCGGGGCGGCGCAGCAGGCTGGCGTAACGGGCCCACATGCCGCCGCCCGCCGCCGCCGGGTTGGGCCCGTGCAGCGGCAGGTTGCTCATCAAGAGCAGCGCCAGCACGCCGACCCCGGCCATCAGCACGAACCCCAGCTGCCAATGGGCATAGCGGCTGATGAGGCCGCCTATCCACTGACCGCCGCCGAGGGCGGTGATAAAGGCGATGGAGAGCACCGAGAGGCGGCGTGCCAGCTCATCGCCGTGCCAGTGATCCCGCACCAGGATGCGGGCGATGATGGCCGCGCCGCCGGCCGCCACCCCTTGCAGGGTGCGCAGGATCAAGAGCAGCGGCCCCTGGCTGGTGGTGGCCAGCAGCAGGCTGAGGCCGACAAACAGCAAGAGTGATAGGGCGAGGGGTAGCTGGCGACCGTAGCGGTCGGCGGCGGCGCCCCAGAACAGCACCGGCAGGGCTGCGCCGATGACGAACAGCGAGATGGAGAGCTCAGCCCCCTGCCGGGTCATGGCGAGATCCGTCATCACCACGGGCAGGGAGGGGAGGTAAACGGTGGTGGCCATCTGGGCCATGAAGACGATGAGGCAGGCCAGCGTCATGATGCGGGCGGAGCGGCTCCAAAGACCAGCCTGGTCGAGACATTCCTGGTTATCCATAACAACTCTCGGGCAGTAGGGGAGCCATATCCTTGCACCGCCCGTGCGCCGAGTCAGCCCCTCGTCTGGGTTAAACCTGGCCGGTTTACCAGGGCAGAGCGCGGGATGCTCAGGCGATGGCCTGGCGCGGCAGCACGGCGAGCCAGAGTTCGACCTCGCCGCTGCCGGTCTCCGGGTCAAAGGCGGTGCCATAGCGTTCGAAGTCTGGCTTGTGGGCCGACTCCCAGCTGGACTGCGCCAGCCACTCCAGCGCCTGCTGCCAGGTGTGCGGCATGGTCGAGACATGCCCCCGGTGCAGGAAGACGGCATAGGTCTGGGGCTCGATGCGCATCCGCCCCAGCGTCTTGGGCAGCACCTCCAGCGCGGCGACCTCCACCGCACACATGTATTCGCACTCGGTGGCGGTCACGCCGCAGATGACGCCGTAGGCATGCTCACCCAGCTGGCCCGGCAACGGACCTAGGGCGCTGAAATCGCGCCATTGGCCGCCAAAGTCGGCGTGGGCGAAGGCATGGTGACGGCGCAGGCCGGCAAGCTGCATGGGACGGCCGGTTTCAAAACGGATGGGGTCAGTCATGACACCTCCTGTGCAAGGTGGGGTGGCAAGGCAACCTTGCTCAGCACTCCTTGCCTTCGCTGAGCTTGCGCTGATAGTCCGCGGAGACGATGGCCAGCGCCGCCAGGGCGAGGGCCGGCTCAATCCGGTTGGTCTCCAGCAGTTCGATGAGATCCACCGCGAGCTGGACCTCGGGCGGGGCAGTTTCCAATGACATGACAGACTCCGTAACGGGGAAAGCGCCATTATACAGAGCCGCTCCCGGATGGGGACCTGTCCGGTGTTGCGGGTGACCCGGCTAGAGGTGCTGGCGCATCTCCTGGTCGATCTGCTCGCGCAGGGCCATCAATTTGAGGGCGTACTGCTGCAGCTGCCGATCGCTCTCGTTTTGCGGTTGCCACTGGGGCACAGGGGTCGGTTTGCCGTGCTCGTCCATGGCCACGAAGATGATGATGCAGTGGGTGGTCTTGTGACGCTCTCGCTGGGTCGGGTGGCGGCTGTAGACATCCACCGCCAGGTGCATGCTGGTAGTGCCGGTGTGGATCACCTGGGCGTGTACCTCCACCAGCTGACCTATCTGGATGGGGCGCAGAAAGCGGATCCCCCCCACATAGACGGTCACCGCATAGCCGCCACACCAGCCGGCGGCGCAGGCGTAACCCGCCTGATCGATCCACTTCATCACCATGCCGCCGTGCACCTTGCCGCCGAAATTCACGTCGGCGGGCTCGGCCAGAAACTGCAGGGTCAGCTCGCGGGGTGGGGTCATGGGGTCTCCTTGATTGAGGGTCATTGCCGGTAGCTCTTGCGATAGGCATCAGCCTGCTGGCAGGGGGGCAGGTTGTTGAGATCGGGCCGTTTGTTGCCCTCGCGCTGGCCGAAGCTGGCGAACTCCTGCTGGCACTTGGCGGCCTTGCCGCCCGCCTTGATGCAGGCGTCGATCCGCTGTTGCTTGCCCTGTTCGACCAGCTGTTGCTGGGCCTGCTGGCAGGCCGCATCCAGCTTGGCCTGTTTGGCATCTCTGTCCTCCACTACGGCCAGCAGGGGGAGCGAGAGGGTGCAACCGAGCAGCAATATGAGCATCTTCATGATGACTTTTCTCCTGATGGGGGGCGTCCGGCGATGACCAGGGCGATCCCCCCCAGGATGCCCAGGGTCGACAATACCAAGCGCAGCGACCAGGACTCATCCAACCAGATGAGCCCGGCCAGGGCGGCGAGCAGGGGCACCAGCAGCTGGACGCTGGCGGCCAGGGTACGGCCAAGGTGAGGCAGCACCAGATACCAGAGCGCATAGCCAAGGCCGGAGGCCAGCGCCCCCGAGGCCAGGGCATAGCCTATGGCGGCGGGGCTGCTCTGCAGTTGCCCGAACAGCAGATAGAGCAGGGCGGCCGGCAGGCTGGCGCGTAGAAAATGGCCGGCGTTGGCGGCGACCGGGTCGGCAAAGCGCGAGGCCCGCAGGGTATAGCCGGCCCAGGCGATGCCGGCCACTATCATCAGGGCCGCCCCCAGCGGATCCGGCGCGCTGAGGCCGGGCAGCAGCAATACCACCAGGCCCGCCATGGCGAGCAGCAGGCCGAGCCACTGGCGGCGGGGCAGGGGCTCCCCGCGCAGCAGGGGCGGCGCCAGCATGCTGAGCTGGACGGCGGCAAACAGCAGCAGGGCGCCGGTGCCCGCGGTCAGGGTGAGGTAGGAGAACGAGAACGCCGCGCCATAGGTGATGAGGGCCAGGGCGCCGCCCCAGTCCCCCTGGCGGGGGGATTTTTTGCGCGCGCCGCACAGCAGCACCAGCACCAGGGCGCCGCTGGTCAGGCGCAGCAGGGTGAAGAGGGCGGGATCCATCCGCTCTTCGAACAGGGCGAGCCGGCAGAGCACCGAGTTGGCGGCGAACGCCATCAGGGTCAGCAGGGTCAGCGACAGCAGGCGGGGCAGTGGCATCCATTCACCTTGAGTTCAGTGGGGCAGGTTCAGCATGGTTCACCATCCAACGAGGAGGTCCCATGAAACAAATGCTGGAGCAATTGATGGGAGCTGGCAAGGGCTGGCTCAACGAAGGTGGCGACAGCCGCAAGGCGCAGATGAAGGGGATGGCGCAAGGGGGCCTCGCCGCCGGTGCCATGGCCCTGCTGCTTGGCAACAAGAAGGTGCGCAAATATGGCGGCAAGGTGGCGGCGGTGGGCGGTGCGGCGGCCCTCGGCGGCCTGGCCTACAAGCTCTATCAGGACTGGCAGGCTCAGCAGTCTGCCCCGGCCCAGCCGACCCAACCCCTCGATACCCTGCAGGGCAATGCGCTGGATGCCAGAGCCGCGCTTCTGGTGCGCGCCATGGTGGCGGCGGCCCGGGCCGACGGCCATATCGACGCCGACGAGCGTCAGAAGATCCAGCAGTACCTGACCGAGCAGGGCCAGAGCGATGCGGCCCGCTGGATTGATGCCGAGCTGGCCCGCCCCCTGGATCCCCACGCCCTGGCGCGGGAGGTGACCGACATGGAGCTGGCCACCGAGGTCTATCTCGCCTCCTTGCTTGCCATCGATGTGGATCACTTCATGGAGCGCGGTTATCTGGACGAGCTGGCGCGCGCCCTCAAGCTCGATGAGAACCTCAAAGGCAGCATTGAGCGCCAGGTGGCCCAGCTGGATGCCCCCGCCTGACCCCCCGCTCAGTACATGGATTGTCGACAAGGCCCCGTGACGGGGCCTTGTTGTTTTCAGATACCTGCCAAAGGCTGTTGCGGCACTTCTTGTCTGGCTTGTCTGGCTCGGCAGCCACTATGATGGAGCCCAGGCAAAAGGGAGCAGATGAGACCGTCTCATCGCCAGGGCACATCATCGTCAGGACACAGAGGCAAGGAGCATTCATTGGAAATACGCAAGGCACGTGAGCAGGATATAGACGCCATCCTCGAGCTGAACCGGCAGATAGGGGAGATCCACTTCGCGCAGGCGCCGCAGGTATTCTGCCCGCCATCCCCCGAGGAGCGGGCCTTTCTGCTGGCAGCCATTGCCGCCGAAGGGCGCCTGTTTTGCGTGGCCGAGCAGGAGGGATCCGTGGCAGGTTTTCTGACCGCCCGCATCGACATCAACGAGACCATCCCGTTTCTGAGCAAGGAGCCCATCTGCCGCATCGGCACCCTGGTGGTCGATGAGGGGCACCGTTCCCGGGGGATCGGCAAGGCGCTGATCGCCCATTGCGATGAGTGGGGCAAGGCGCAGGGCGCCAGCCAGTTGCGGCTGGAGGTGATGGCATTCAACGAGCGCGCCAAAGCGCTTTACGAGAGGTTGGGGTTCAAGATGCTGTCACAGACCATGGCCAGATAAGCCCGTTTCAACCAGATAATTTCGCAAGAAAAAGGCCCCGTCATGGGGCCTTTTGGTCTTTGACGGGAGCTGTGTCCAGCTGTTGGTGAATAAGTTCGGCCAACCGGGTGAGGGCCGCCTCCAGCTGCTCGCTCCAGGGATGGGAGCTGTTGAGTCGCAGGCAGTGATTGTGCAGCCCCTTGCTGGAGAAGAGGGCGCCTGGCGCCAGCGAGAAACCGCTGGCCAGCGCCCGGGCGTGCAGGGCGCGACTGTCGAGGCGCGGGTCAAACTCGAGCCAGAGAAAGTAGCCGCCATCGGGGGAGGAGATGCTCACTTCCCCCGGCAGCAGGCGCAGCAGGGCGGCCCGCATCTGCTGCTGGCGCTGGGCCAGGGTGTGGCGCAGCCGGCGAAAGTGGGCATCCACCCCGCCCTGACGCAGCATCTCGGCCAGCGCCAGCTGGCTGGGCACATTGGTGGAGAGGGTCGACATCAACTGCAACCGCTGCACCCGCTCGGCGTGGCGACCCGCCACCACCCAGCCGACCCGAAAGCCCGGTGCCAGGCACTTTGAGAAGGAGCTGCACAGCAGGCTCTCGCCACTGGTATCCCAATATTTGATGGGCCTTGGCCGCTCACGACCGAAATAGACCTCGGCATAGACGTCATCCTCCACCAGCGCCACCCCGCGTCGGTTGAGCAGCGCCATCAGCGCCTGCTTGTGCTCATCCGGCATGGTGTGACCCAGCGGGTGCTGAACATTGCCCATCAGCCAGCACGCCTTGATGGGGCGCTGGGCGAGGGCCTCCTCCAGCAGGGCGAGATCGATGCCCACCCCGGGGATCACCGGGATCTCCACCGCATTCAACTTGAGCCGCTCGATGGCCTGCAGGGCGCCATAGAAGGTGGGGGACTCCACCACCACCCAGTCACCGGGCTCGGTCAGCACCTGCAGACTGAGGGAGAGCGCCTCCATGGCGCCGGTGGTGATGATGATCTGCTGAGGATCCACCGCCAGCCCCTCGCTGGCGTAACGCTGGGCGATGGCCCGGCGCAGCGCCTCGTTGCCGGGGGGCAGGTCTGCCACCGTGCTGAAGGGGTCGAGCCGGCGCATGCAGCTGGCCAGTGCCCGCCCAAGCTGGGGATGAGGAAACAGGGTGGGGTCGGCCACCGACATGCCAAGGGGCACCAGCCCCCGTGACTTGCTCGCCTGCAACACCTCGAACACCAGATCGTTGATGTCCACCGAGCCGCTGTAGTGAGCCTGCTGGGGCAGGCTGGCGGCAGGGCGGGAAGGTGCCGCCTTGATGTAGTAGCCGGACTGGGGGCGGGCGAGGATCCGCCCCTGGCTCTCCAGCAGCTGATAGGCCTGCAGCACCGTCATGGGGCTCAGGCCATGGGTCTTGCAGCTCTGGCGGATGGAGGGGATGCGCTCGCCGGGTTGCCACACCCCGGCTTCAATCTGCTGTTGCAGGCGGTCGGCCAGTTGACGGTAAAGGGACATGTGATGCAGTAACTGTTATAGGTGTAATTCAATATAACTGCATCTGTTATAGGTGTCATGCTCCGTGGTGTACTTGTCTCGCACAAAACGTGCAAGGTAAATACAACAAAAGAGAGTGACGCATGATCAATCCGGATGACGTGGTCAGCCTGTCGCGCCTGCAATTTGGCGCCACGGCCATGTTCCACTTCCTGTTTGTGCCCCTCACGCTGGGGCTGTCCTGGATCCTGGTGATCGCAGAGTCGGCCTATGTGATGACCGGCAAGGTGATCTACAAGGACATCACCCGTTTCTGGGGCAAGCTGTTTGGCATCAACTTCGTGATGGGGGTGACCACAGGCATCACCCTGGAGTTTCAGTTTGGCACCAACTGGGCCTACTACTCCCAGTATGTGGGGGACATTTTCGGCACCCCGCTGGCGGTGGAGGGGTTGATGGCCTTCTTCCTCGAGTCGACCCTGGTGGGACTCTTCTTCTTCGGCTGGGACAAGCTCTCCCGCGGTCAGCATCTGCTGGTGACCATGCTGGTGGCGCTCGGTTCCAACCTCTCCGCGCTCTGGATCCTGATCGGCAACGGCTGGATGCAGAACCCGGTGGGCGCCGAGTTCAACCTGGTGACCCAGCGCATGGAGCTGGTGGACGTGGCCGCGGTGATCTTCAACCCGGTGGCCCAGGTCAAGTTCGTGCACACGGTGGCGGCGGGCTACGTGGCCGCCTCCCTGTTCGTGATGGGGGTGAGCAGCTGGTATCTGCTGCGCCGCATGGAGGTGCGCTTCGCCTTGCGCTCCTTTGCCATCGCCTCGGGCTTTGGGCTGGCCGCCATTCTCTCGGTCATCGTGCTGGGTGACGAGTCGGGCTATCGCACCGGCGAGGTGCAGAAGGTCAAGCTGGCCGCCATCGAGGCGGAGTGGGAGACGGAGCCCGCGCCGGCCGCCTTCACCCTGTTCGGTTTCCCGGATCAGGGGGCCGAGACCACCCACGCTGCGGTCAAAATCCCCTATCTGATGGGCATCATCGCCACCCGCTCCCTCGATGAGGCGGTGACCGGCATCAAGGATCTCAAGGCCCAGCACGAGACCCGCATTCGCAGCGGCATGGTGGCCGCCGGGGCGCTCGAGCAGATCCGCGCCGGCAACGACTCGGCCGAGAACCGTGCGCTGTTCGACAAGCACGGCCAGGATCTCGGCTACGGGCTGCTGCTCACCCCCTATGCCAGCAACATCGCCAAGGCCGGTGAGGCCGAGATCGCCAGGGCGGTGGAAGACTCGGTGCCGCAGGTGGCGCCGCTGTTCTGGGGCTTTCGGATCATGGTCGGGTTGGGGGTAGTGATGCTAGGGCTGTTCGTGGCGGGCTTTGTCCAGCTCTGCCGCAACCGGCTGCTCGCCTCGCCCCGCCTGCTCAAGGCGCTGCTGTGGAGCATTCCGCTGCCCTGGATTGCCATCGAGGCAGGCTGGTTCGTGGCCGAGTTCGGTCGCCAGCCCTGGACCATTAGCGACGTGCTGCCGGTGTCGGCTTCGGTGTCGCTGCTGCAGCCGGGCCAGCTCTGGTTCAGCCTGATCTCCATCTGTCTCATTTACTCCTGCCTACTGGTGGTGGAGCTGTTCCTGCTGCGCCGCGTGATCCGCCAGGGGCCCGCCGTGCTGCATACCGGCCGCTACAGCGGTGAACAACCCGAACTTGCGAGGATCGCCTGATGGATTATGAAACCCTGAAACTCATCTGGTGGGGGCTGGTGCTGTTCATGCTGGTCGGCTTCATCGTGATGGATGGCTTCGATCTGGGCATCGCCATGCTGCTGCCGGTGGTCTCGAAAGAGGATGAAGACCGCCGACTGGTGATCAACAGCGTGGGGCCGGTGTGGGAGGGCAACCAGGTGTGGCTCATCGCCGGTGCCGGCGCCCTGTTCGCCGCCTGGCCGCTGGTCTACGCCGCCGCCTTCTCGGCGCTCTATGTGCCCATGATAGTGCTGTTGCTTGGCCTCTTCCTGCGCCCGGTGGGGTTTGACTATCGCAGCAAGCTGGCCGATCCCCTCTGGCGTCGCTGGTGGGATCGCGCCCTGGTGGCCGGTGGTCTGGTGCCGACCTTGGTGCTCTCTGCCGCCATCGCGCTGGTGATGCAGGGCCTGCCGTTTCGCTTC
Organism: Aeromonas sp. R5-3; assembly: GCF_040908225.1. Classification (NCBI taxonomy): domain Bacteria; kingdom Pseudomonadati; phylum Pseudomonadota; class Gammaproteobacteria; order Aeromonadales; family Aeromonadaceae; genus Aeromonas; species Aeromonas sp. R5-3. The sequence goes on from NZ_JBFODH010000002.1 coordinate 255,547, forward strand.
GACAGCGCACTGCGCCTGCACTACGGGGCCTTCGATTTCCACTGGAGCTGGATTGCCAGCGTGGTGGCGACCGGGGTGAGCCTGCTGCTGCTGCACGGCGCCAGCTTCCTGCAGGCCAAGGTAACGGGGACCCCTGCACTGCGGGCCCGTGGCCTCGCCATCCTGCTGGCGCCGCTGGTGACCCTCTGCTATCTGCTGGCCGGCTGGCATCTGCTGGGGTTGCCGGGTTATCAGCTGACCGGCCTGGCGGGCCAGCCCTTTGACCCCAATGCCGCCATCAGCCCGTTGATGAAGGGGGTGATCCCCCACGCCTGCGGCTGGCTTGGCAACTACTTTGACTACCCGCTGCTGTGGCTGGTGCCCCTCATCGGCGCCCTGGCACCGCTGGCCAGCGGCATCGCCGCCTGGCAGGAGAAGGGACGGCTGGCGCTGCTGGCCAGCGGCCTGGCCTGCGCCGCCATGCTCTGCTCGGTGGCCATCGCCCTGTTTCCCTTCGTGCTGCCCTCGTCGCTGGATCCGGCCAGCAGCCTGACCCTGTGGGACGGCACCTCCAGCTTCAAGACCCTGATCATCATGTTCGGGATCGTGCTGGTGCTGATGCCCATCAACCTCGGCTATACCGGCTGGGTCTACCGGGTGGTGCGCGGCAAGCTGGATCGTGCCGGCATCAAGCGCGACAGCCATCAACTCTACTGACCCCAAGGGAGCCGCTATGTGGTACTTCACCTGGATTTTGGGCCTGGGTTTCGCCCTGCTGCTGGGCCTGTGCAACCTGCTCTGGCTGGAAGCACGCTGGGCAGCCGATGAACGGGATGAGCCCCGCTCTCAACCCTGATCCCCCTCGGTCGGGGAGGGCAGACACTGCCTCGCCCCGACCCCTTTCTCTTGTCATCCAACCGACAGGTAATCCGTTATGAAACAGACAATCAAAGCGGTGACGCTGGCCATCGGCTGCGCGCTCGCCACCGCGCCGGCCTGGGCCGAGCCCGTACAACTGACGCCACTGGACAAGGCATTCACCCTGCAGGTGCTCGGCAGCGGCGGCCCCATCTCCGACGATCTGCGCGCTTCCTCCAGCGAGGTGATCTGGTGGAAGGGCAAATCGCGCATCCTGATCGATGCCGGTGGCGGCGTCTATCTGCGCTTCGGCCAGGCGGGCGCCAAGCTCGAAGAGGTCGACTTCATTGGCATCACCCACTTTCACACCGACCATGTGACCGACCTGCCTGCGCTGCTCAAGGGGGCCTACTTCTTCAAGCGCAGCGATCCCCTCGATCTGGCGGGGCCACAGGCCGGCTCGGCCTTCCCCAGCATGAGCGGCTACTTTGATGCCCTCTTCAACAAAGACAAGGGCGCTTATGCCTACCTGAGCGGCTTCAAGGATGGCTCCGATGGTCTCTTCCCCATCAATGTGCACGATGTGCCCTACCAGACGCCCAGGCCGCAACAGGTCTATCAGCAGGATGACCTGACCATCACGGCGCTTGGCATCCCCCACGGGGACGTGCCCTGTCTGGCCTATCGCATCGAAAGCGCCGAGGGGACCATCGTCATCTCGGCGGATCAGAACGGCAGCAATCCGGCCTTTGTGCCGTTTGCCAAGGGGGCCGATATCCTGGTGATGCCGCTCGCCATCCACGAGGGCGCCGACCCCGTCTCCGCCTCGCTCCATGCCAAGCCCTCGGTGGTTGCCAACATTGCCGCCGAAGTGAACCCCAAGCTGCTGGTGCTGAACCACTGGATGGGGGTCGGCCTCAATCACAAGAAGGAGGCGATGGCCATCGTCAAGCAGCAGTTCCACGGCCAGGTGGTGGCCGCCCGCGATCTCTCCAGTTACCCCGTTTCATCCGTCAAGGAGTCCAGCCATGAGTAACGCAAGCAGCATCAAAACCTCCTGCAAATTGAGCCTCTCCATCGCCATGACCGGCCTGATCGCGCTGACCCCCGGGCTGGCGCTGGCGGCCACCCCGAGCGAGGCGCCGGTGAAGGCGGCGCCGAGCGAACAGCACGGCGGCAAGTGTGCGGCCGGCAAGTGCGGCACCGAGAAGCGCTTCGAGAAGCAGGCCCTCGACAGTGATCCACAGGGCCGGCTGGTGCGCGCCCGCGATGGCAAGTGTGGTCTGGCGGAGCAGGGGATCAACGGCGAAACCCAGCGCCAGGAGAGCAAGATGACGGAGGGGGTATGCGGCCAATAAGCGCCAGCAGCCGTGGCGTGGGGCTGCGCCAGGAGCATCTGGCCCAGCTCTGTGCTGCGCCTGCCCGCCCCGGCATCGACTTTCTCGAGCTGGCGCCGGAGAACTGGATGGCCATTGGCGGCGCCAGGCGGGAGCAACTGCAGCAGATCGCCGAGCGTTATCCGCTGGTGGCCCACGGGCTCAACCTCTCCCTCGGCGATTGCCAGCCGCTCAATATGACCCTGCTCGGCCAGATCCGCGCCTTTCTCGACGAGTTTGGCATCGACATTTACAGCGAACACCTGAGTTTTTCCCGCGATGCCCGGGGCTATCTCTACGAGCTGCTGCCGGTGCCGCGCCAGTGGGAGAACCTCCCCTATCTGGCGGATCGGATCCGGCAGGTACAGGATGCGCTGGCCCGCCCGCTGGTGCTGGAGAACATCTCCTACTACCACGGCTATAAGCACGAGATGGCGGAGGAGGCGTTTCTGACCGAGCTGGTGGCGCGCAGCGGTTGCGAGCTGCTGCTCGACATCAACAACGTTTTTGTGAACAGCCGCAATCACGGCTACTGCCCCGAGCGGATGATTGCCGGGTTGCCGAGCCAGGCGATCCGCTACTTCCATATCGCCGGCCATCTGGAAGAGGCGGACGGCACCCTGCTGGATACCCATGGTCGTCCGGTCTGCGAGGAGGTGGTGGCGCTGGCCCGCTATACGGTGCAGACCCACGGCCTGCGCCCCCTGCTGCTGGAGCGGGATCACCATCTGCCCCCCTTGTCCGTGCTGGAGGCCGAGCTGGCCCGGGTCCATCAGGCCTGCTGCGAGGCAACGGCGCATCCTGCGGGTCGGGAGGTGTGTCATGACTAGGCGAGAGCAAGCGGCATGGCCTGCCACGGCGGTCCCGCCCCGGCTGTGGCAGCAGACCGAGTGGCTGGCCGGTTGCATACGGGAGTCGACAGCCGAGCTAGCCCCCCACTATGTGCGCAGTGTGCGGGCCAATGTCGAGGCGGTGCTGGAGAGTACCTTCGCGCTCACCCTGAACCACCTGACGCCGGCTGAGCGCGATGCGCTGGTGAATGGCTTCGTCGCCCACCATGGCGCGATCGAGCCCGCCTTTCACCAGATTGCCACCGAGCTGGTGCGCCATGTGCAGCTTCGCCAGGGCGAGGGGTGGCACAACTGGCCCGGGCTGCGGCTGGCGCTGCTGGAGTATGAGTGGGCCTGCCTGTGCGTCGAGATTGACGACGCGCAGGTGCCGCGCCCGCTCGCAGGGGAAGCGGTGGAGATGGGCAGCCCGCTCTGGCTCAACCCCACCCTGCAGTTGCTGACGCTGCCCTTTGTGATCCAGCAGGGGCGGGTAGTGGTGGCCGGCCAGGCTCCCCAGCTCTGCGCCCTGTTTCGCAGCCCTGCCCATCAGCTGGTCAGCCAGGCGCTGCGCGAATTCGATGTGGCCCTGCTGCAGCTGCTTGGGCAGCAGCAAGGGGTCAGTGTGGCCGGGTTGGCCGCCCAGGTGCATCCCTATCGCAGCGGTTTTGATCTGCTTGAGTGGGCCCGCCATTTTCACCGGCTCGGCCTGCTGGCCACTCAACCGCCATCCATAGAACCCATATCCATTGAACGTCAGGTACCCCCTTTCCAAGGAGACATCCCATGAACAACACCCTTATCCATTGGTACGAGCGGGCCGTGGCCCAGTGCAAGCGGCTCGATTTTCTGGCCCTGCTGGCCATTCGCCTCTACCTCATCCCGGTCATCTATGTGGGTGCCCACTCCAAGGTGGTGGGGTTTGCCGGCACGGTCGCCTGGTTTGGTGCACCAGCCTCGGAAGGGGGGCTCAACCTGCCGTTCCCGACCCTGCTCGCCTTTCTGGCGGCGGGCACCGAGGTGCTGGGCTGCATCTGCATCGCCCTTGGTCTCTTTACCCGGGTCATGGCCATTCCGACCATCTTCCTGATGAGCGTGGCGAGCGCCATGGTGCACTGGAAGCACGGCTGGGATGCCATCGCCACCGGCAGCATGGAGGCGACATTGCGCCTCAACGGCTTTATCGAGTGGCTGGCCGCCAACTTCCCCGGTCGTTACAACTACATCACCGAGCTTGGGGATCCCGTGATGCTCAACAACGGGATGGAGTTTGCCGCCACCTACTTCGTGATGCTGCTGGTACTGCTGGTGTACGGCGGCGGTCGCTACGTCAGCCTCGACTACTGGCTGGCACGCGCCGTGACGGGCAAGACCGGGCCGCAAGCGGCATAACAAAATAAACAGAGCGTGAAAGCGAAACGAGCGGCATCAGCCGCTCGTTTTTATTTTGCAGAGCAAAGGCCTGCGGTTTCAGTACTGGGGGCAGGCCTGTGCCATCCGGGCGGCTTGCCGCTCGCTGACATGGGTGAGGCCGTAGGCCAGCAGCACGATCAGCGCGCCGATCCAGGGGGTGTGCATCAGACCCAGGTGCTCCACCACCAGGCCACCGACCACGGATCCCAGCGCGATGCCGACGTTGAAGGCGGCGATATTGAGGCCGGAGGCCACATCCACCGCCCTCGGCGTGTGTTGCTCGGCCTGTTTCACCACCAGCACCTGCAGGCCCGGTACGTTGCCAAAGGCAAAAGCACCCCACACCAGCACGGTCAGCACCGCCAGCACCGGGTGCGGCGCGGTGAAGGTGAGCACCAGCAGCACCATGGCGAGACCTGCAAACAGCAGCTTCAACGCAGGCAGCGGGCCCATGCGATCGGCCAGCTTGCCGCCCCAGATATTGCCGACGGCGACCGATACCCCGTACACCAGCAGAATGAGGCTCACCGCGCCGGCGCTAAAGCCGCTCACCTGCTGCAGGATGGGGGCGAGGAAGGTAAAGGCGGTGAAGGCGCCGCCGTAACCGAGCGCGGTCTTGGCGTAGACCAGCAGCAGCGGCTTTTTGGTGAGCACCGAGAGCTGCTCGCGGATGGTCGAGGCGGCCCCCTTGGGCAGGTTATTGGGGATCAGCAGCAGGCTGCCCACCATGGCGACCAGCCCCAGCAGGCTCACCACCAGAAAGGTGTCGCGCCAGCCGAAGACCTGACCAATCCAGGTGCCGAGCGGGACGCCGGTCACCAGCGCTATGGTGAGGCCGCTGAACATGATGGCGATGGCGCTGGCCGCCTTCTCTTTGGCCACGAGGCCGGTGGCGATGGTGCTGCCCACCGAGAAGAAGACCCCGTGCGCCAGCCCGGTCAGGATGCGGGCCAGGATCAGGCTCTCGTAACCGGGGGCCTGCCAGGCCAGCAGGTTGCCGGCGGTAAAGAGCGCCATCAGCCCTACCAGCAGCCACTTGCGCGGCACCTTGCCGGTGAGTGCCGTTAAGATCGGTGCGCCGATGGCCACGCCAAGGGCATAGAGGCTGACCAAGAGGCCCGCCGAGGGGAGCGAGACATTGAGCTGCTCGGCGATGGTGGGGATGAGCCCCACGATCACAAATTCGGTGGTGCCGATCGCAAAGGCACTTAAGGTGAGGGCAAACAACGCCAGTGGCATAACAACTCCTTGGATGGTGACTCCCGACGGGAGAATGACGCCAGTATGCCGAGGTGGTTTGTTGGCAAAAATGACGGCGACATCAAATTACTTTTGCCAAATCAGCAGCAATGGCGCCGTGGAAGGAGGAGTGGCTGAGGCAACGCGGCAAGAGCAACTGGTAGCGCACGAGGTGGGTGCAGAGACAACGCGCACGGCTGCAATCCGTGCATAGCGAGCCAGGACAACGAGAAAAGAGGAAAGAGATAAGAAGTAAACGGTGAGGGAAGGCGCTGGAGGAGCGGCACGTGCGGCCGTGGCGCTGTGTTGGAGACAAAAAAGCGGGAGGCATCATGCCTCCCGCTCAGGTTCTCGTCGATGTTGTCGGGTTTTCTTTGCTCCCTTCTCCCCTTGCGGGAGAAGGGTTGGGGATGAGGGGGCCTGATGACCCAAAAAGAGGAGCTTGCCCTCACCCTGACCCTCTCCCATAGGGAGAGGGGATAGCCCGTGGCTGCAATAGGCTCGTGCGGGTTGCCGCTATCCGCCGCCTAAGCGAGAGGCCATGGCTCCACTCCCGTTTAATCCCAATCTGGTGCAAAGTCCGGGTTGGCGCAGCGCTCGCCCCGCTCCAGAGTGGCGATGGCGGCCAGTTCCTCGGCAGTGGGTGTGACCTTCAGCGCCGCCAGGTTGGCGGCCAGATTCTCCCGCTTGGTGGAGCTCGGGATCACCGCCATGCCCTGGGCCAGCAGCCAGGCCAGCGACACCTGGGCCGCCGAGACGCCGTGGCGTTGGCCGATCTCCATCAGCAGCGGCTCGGTGAGCACCTTGCCATAGGCGAGCGGCATATAGGCGGTGATGGCGATGCCGTGATCCTTGCAGAACGCCACCACCTTGCGGTTTTGCAGCAGCGGGTGGATCTCCACCTGCTGGTGGGCGATGGCGCCCGGCCCCAGAATGTCGATAGCCTGTTTGAGCTGGGCCACGGTAAAGTTGGAAACCCCGATCTCGCGGGTCAGGCCCCGGGCCTTGGCCTCGGCCAGCTGCTCCAGATAGACCGTCATCGGCACCTCATCCTTGGGGGAGGGCCAGTGGATCAGCGCCAGATCCAGATAGTCGGTGCCCAGTTTTTTCAGGCTCACCTCTAGGCTCGGGATCACCTTGCCCGGGCCGAACTCGCTGGTCCACACCTTGGTGGTCAGGTAGATATCCTGGCGGGGCACGCCGCTCTCGCGCATCAGCTGGCCCACTTCGGCCTCGTTGGCGTAGATCTGGGCGGTATCGATATGGCGGTAGCCAAGCTCGAGCCCCTGCAGCAGGGAGTCGCGCAGGGGTTGGCCGGTCAGGCGAAAGGTACCAAGACCCAGGTTGGGCATCTTCATCATTTATTCCTCGAATGGGTTGTAAAAATGCGCTCGGCGGCGCGGCACATCAGGCGTCCAGCGGTTGATAGCGGCGAATGGTGCTGCTGGCAAACCAGGGCTCGGCCGTGGCGACAAATTCGGTGAAATGGGGTTGGCCCTGATGGGCGCTAAGGGCGGCATCGCTCTCCCACACCTCGTAGAGCATCCAGCTGTGGGGATTGTCCAAATCCTGATGCAACTGGTAGCGCAGGCAGCCAGCCTCCTGCAAGGTGGCCGCGATCAAGGGGTCCAGGGCGGCACGAAACTGGGCGGCGAATTCGGGTTTGGCTTCAAGCTGGGCAATCACAATCACGGGTGATGACATCTGAACCTCCTTGCTTAATGGAGATTCAGTATGAATGTGAGGCTGGCAGGAAAAAAGAGGCACTATTGCAATAGTGAATTGAGAGGCGAGCAGCAATGTACTCTATCAAAAATATAAAACCAACAAGGCATCATAACATAATGCCTTGTTTATTAAGCTATATTCACACGCTCATTTCTGGTACTTTTACTTCATTAACCGGCTCAAATCCTTTTGTTTTTTTGAAGTTTACGTTGTGAATGAAGTTATTCATGGCATCAGATGGGTCGATATATTCCATGTTCAATCTTGAGACTCCATCACGCGTAATGTAAACAGAAAGAAGAGACTGTGGTTCCAAGTGACCAGTACTTTTATTTAATAAGTGATCCTCTGCGTTGATTATTAATTTATCATCGGGCAATATAGAAAATATCTCATTCGCCACTCTCAATACTACACTGCAAACATAATCCTGATAAATCTCATTAAATCGACTGACCGGCATGGATTTTATAGAGAGCCTCCCACTTTTCAAAAGAGTCTTTTGCTCTTTAGGGATAATATTGGCGCTATGGACATTTATAGTGACTATCAACAATCCATTATCTTGAATGGTAAATTTCACTCCAGAGCCAAGATGGTCTATTTCTGAAAATGGATTAAGTTCTTTGATAATATCTATTTTCGCACTTATATCGCCATTTAATAATCTTCTTGCAAGAGAGACTCTTTCTTTCCATTCCTCTACATCAATGTTCCATTGAGAAAGGTTAGTGCTATTTATTTGCGTATCTTTAACTTTTGCTATAGAAACTTCTTTTTCTAATTTTTGTCTTTTGGATGTTGCCTTTCCGAATAGTTTATCTATAAAACTGGGTGCGAAACTATTTAGCCTTGCGATAGCTTGGCGTTCATTATCACTTATAATAAGCGGCTTTGCTGGTTCTTGGGATGTTGATATTTTTAACCAGTCTACACTATCGCCACAATCCTTATGTATTGATTGAATGACATCGATGTAGTTTTCAAACACATCGACTTCGTATGCGGCTTTTTCTAATTCCTGCATCTTTTCGTAGGCTATTTGATTTTTCAATAGTTCTCTTTGCCTACGTTTAGCATGTCTATCAGCTCTTTTGGCCGCGGCATTTATTGAGCGTAAGGTCCCCTTCCAACCCACAGTATCTCTCCTGCTTAGTTAAATGTTGATGAGTTAGGATGATATCCCCATACATCTAACATACTGATATAATAAATTATTTTTCTTTTCCTATACTGTCATTCCACTTTCAGTCTCAAGGCTTGGTGAAAAAGAAATATGTTATTTTTTGTCTGTTCTTCTCTCTATTTCCAGTATTAATTTTGCAGCTAGATATGAATTATGTACTTATTGGGCTTCATTTTTTGTGGTTAGTTTTCCGGCCTGTGGTTATCAGGCGCTGGCCGGCTCCGACCAGACCGCAAATTCATTGCCGCTGGGCTCGACGAAGTGAAAGCGGCGGCCACCGGGAAAGTCGAATAGGGGCCTGACTATGGTGCCCCCTGCGCCAGCTACCTTGGTCTGGGTTGCGACAATATCGGCACTGTAGAACACCAGCAGGGCGCCGCCTTGCGCGCTCTGGCTGCAGAGGTCTGCGCGATAGAAGCCGCCATCCAGCCCTTCTCCCTCGAAGGTGCAGTAATCGGGGCCATAATCGGAAAATTGCCAGCCGAAAGCGGCCTGAAAGAAGGCCTTGGTGGCGGCAAGATCCCTGGCCGCAAATTCCACATAGTTCAGTTTTTCATGGGCCCTGGTCATGAGGATCTCCTTGTCGGTGATTATTTCGGTTGCCAGCGTTTTTGCGTGCGGATGGTGGAGTGGGGCAAGGCGTCCCAAGGGGTCAGCTTGAGCTGCTTGCGCCGAAACCAGAGCCAGGTAGCCATCAGCAGACCGACCCCTATGCCAAACAGCAGGCTCTGGCGCAGGGCAAATGCCGGGCTCACCTCATGTTGCCAGCCGAAGAACCACATCAACACCCCCCAGATAGCGCCGATGGGGAGTCCCAGGGCAAGAACGTTGATCATAAAGCGTTCGTAGTGGGGCGGCCTGATGGTGAACCCAGCCTTTCGCAGCAGCCAGGTGATCGGCGGGTTGTAGTTGAGCGTCTGCACGCCCTTCTCTGCCAGCTCCCGGTGGGCGGCCGCCAGCCTGTTGTCGAATATCATAGGTCGTCCTTGTAATAGCGTGGCGCCATACGATGCCAGTTGACGGCATTGTACTGACAAGGACGGAGATAAAACAGGCGGTATGTCACGATACGAAGCGACGCCTTACTTGCCAACCCAAGGACATTGCACCTATAAAGGCCCATTACTCTTGTCTGGATTGCAGCAATGAAGACCCATTCTGATGAACTGACCCTGTTTGTAGCGGTGGTGGAGGCGGGCAGCTTTCGCCAAGCGGCGGAAAACCTCGGCATGGACAATTCGGTGGTGAGCCGTGGCATCAAGCGGCTCGAGGAGAAGCTCGCCACCGTGCTGCTCAATCGCACCACCAGGCGGGTCAGCCTGACCGAGGAGGGGGGCTGGTTCTATCAGCGGGCGGTGAAGATCCTGACCGAGATGAGCGAGGCGGAGGGGCTGCTGCTGATGCGCCGCGAGCAGCCGGAGGGGGTATTGCGGGTCGATGCCGCCACTCCTTTCATCCTGCACCGGCTGGTGCCCATCATCGGCGAGTTTCGCCGCCGTTATCCCGCCATCGAGCTGCAACTGCACAGCTCCGAGGGCTTTATCAACCTGATGGAGCGGCGGGTGGACATGGCCATTCGCATCGGCGAGCTGACCGACTCCTCCCTGCGGGCGCTGCCGCTGGGCCGCTCGCGGCTGCGGCTGCTGGCGTCCCCCGACTATTTGCGCGAGCACGGCACCCCGCGCCAGCCGGCGGATCTGCTGAGCGGGCACGAGCTGCTCGGCTTTTTGCACCCCGATCACCTCAACCACTGGCCGCTCTTGAGCCAGGAGCAGGGGGATCGCTTTCCCATCACCCCGACCCTGCGGGCCAGCAGCGGTGAAACCCTGCGCCAGCTGGCGCTGCGGGGGCAGGGGATCGTCTGTCTGTCGGATTTCATGACCGGGCCGGATCGGACGAGCGGGGCCCTGGTGGAGGTGCTGGCCCGCAGCAACAGCGGCGCCTCGCGCCCCATCAATGCGGTCTTCTACTCCGATGCCCAGCGCGACATCCGGCTGCGGGTCTGGCTCGATTTCCTCAAGGAGCAGTTGGGGAGCCATGCCCTGTGATCCTGCTGCCGGCTGAAGGGGGCAGGGGCGGATAAGCAGACGACCGCCTCAAGGGGCGGCCGTCTGCCTGGGAAGGTGGGGAGGGCTTAGCGGGGCAATCTGCCCCATACCCGGCTGAGCAGGGCGCCACCGATGGCAGGCGGCACGGCCAGCAACAGCGTCCCATACCAGGGGAGCTCAGCCAGGGTGGCGGCCAGGACGATGCAGGTGAGCACCAGCAACTGGGCAACCATCATCAGCAAGGTGCCTTCACGGGGGGTCAGCGCCGCCTTGTGGGTGACACAGGTTTGAGCGGCGGGGGTGTGAGTGGTGGTCGGCTTCATGGCGATGTCCCTGGGTTGCGTCTGATATGACTCAACGATGACTAGCAATGGCCGTTCCAAATTTTTTCGTGTTACTTATCAATCAGTTGTGTATGTGCGTGCCATTCCCGTTTCGGGAGTGATGCAAAATCGTTCGCAAAATGAAAACGCCACCCCAGGGTGGCGTCTTGTCTGACCGACGGCGGCTCAGCCGATCCGGTATTGGCGGATCTGCTCGTCTATCGCCTTGGCCAGTTCGAACAGCTCACGACTGGCGGCATTGCTCTCCTCTGCATGTTCGCGCTGATGCTCGGCCACCATGGCCAGCTCGTCCAGCGCCGCTCTGGCTTGTCCCATCTGTTGATCCTGCGCCTGGGCCAGCGCACTGATCTCGTTTATCTCGAGGGCGGTCTGCTTGATCTGGCGGCTGGCATCCATCAACACCGCCCTGGCCTGATGCATGCGGTCATGGCTCTCTTCACTCAGGGTGCGGGAGTCAGCCATGGAGCCGCTGGCCTGGCGGGTACCCTCCTGCAAGCGCAGGATGAGATCCTGCACATCCTTGGTGGCGGTCTGGGTGCGCACCGCCAGCTGGCGCACCTCGTCGGCCACCACGGCAAAGCCGCGCCCCATCTCGCCCGCCCGCGCCGCCTCGATGGCGGCATTGAGCGCCAGCAGGTTGGTCTGGTTCGAGACGTCACGGATGAGGTTCATGATCTGGGTGATGTTGTTGCTGTCCTTGACCACCTCTTCGAGCAGGGCGGAGGAGCTGCCGATGCTGCTGCGCAGGGTGTCGAGCTGCTGGGCGCTTTGACTGACGTCCCGCTCGATGGCGAGCATGTGATCGGCGATGCGGTGGGTCACCTCGTTGACCCCCTCCGAGCGACCGGCAATCTGCTCGGCATTGTCGCCGATGAGGGCGACCACGCTGCTCAGCTCCTGGATGCTCTGGGCCTGCTGGCAGGCCTCTCCTGCCAGGGCCTGCGCCTGATGCAGGGATTGGGAGGACTGGGCCGAGAGGGCACTGCCTGACTGCTGGAAGCGGGAGAAGCTTTGGTTCAGGCTCTGGATCAAGCGGTTGAAGCTCTGCGCCATCTGGCCCAGCTCCGACTGATCCGAGAAGTCCAGGCGGGTCGCCAGATCCCGATCGGCGGTGATGTGGTGCATGCCGTCGGCGGCCTGGCGAATGGGGCGGCTGATGGAGTGGGCGAGCCAGGCGGAGGCCAGCATGGCGAGCCCGCCGATAGCCAGCGACACCATGATGATAAGCCGGCGGGATTCGCTGCGTCCCTCCTCCAGTTCGGCTGCATTGATCTCGCCTATCAGCAGGCGATTGAGTGCCGGAATGTAGCGCACGGCGATCAGATAGGTCTCTTTCCCAAGCGTGAGGGCCTGGACCGCGACCTGTTCTCTGGCTGCCGGGATCAGCGCCCTGACGGTGTCGAGGAAGGCGCTCTGATGGTGGGCAGCCTCTTTGAGCTCCTGCTCTGGGTGGATCTCGATATGACCCTCCATGTCGGCCAGATAGACCTGCCCGCTCTTGCCTATCCGGTAGCTGCTGATGAGTTTGCGCAGTGCGCTCATGTCGATGGAGGTACCGGCCACCGCCAGAGTCTTGCCCCCTGCCGTGACGGCGGTATTGATATAGAGGGAGGCGCGCTTGTCAAAGTCGGAGATGTCGAGGTTCAGCTCGTAGGGCTTGCCCCGTTTCAGAAAGCCGTAAAACCACTCGTCTTTGGGGTCCGATGCGCTCAGTCTCTTCTGGGCCGTGGTGCCGTTGCTGAAGTTGAGCAGGGTGGCGCTCTGGCGCGGCGCGATAAACACATTGCCCCCGATGCGTTGCTGCAGTGCCAGAAAGTAGCGCTCCATGACCGGCCACTGCTCGGCGGGCATCTCCTGGCTCAACCAGTCGATGACAAAGCTGTTGCCGGCCAGTGCCTCGGCTTCGGTCAGGTGCTGGGTCAGTTCGGCGGTCAGCTGGTTGGCGATGCGCTCCACGCTGCTTGGCAATTCATAGCGTTCCACCCGCTGCTGTGCCTGGTCGTGGGAGATCTGCTCCAGGATCAGGGTGATGCAGCTGATGGCAATGATCATCAGGATGGCTACTCCGAGCAGGATCCGGCTGCGGATCCCGAGCCCCGACCAGAGTGATTGCAATCTAACAAGGTGTATCGCCCGCTCCATAACGCTCTCCTGTATTAAATAAGGTCGCATATGCGACCCAAGAGATGATTATAGATAGATAACTCAATTGAGAATGGCTGACATGAAATCGTCATCAAGGCAGGGGGCCGGCAGGCCATAAAACAAAAGGCCGACATTGCTGTCGGCCCCTTCAGTTTTTATTTCAAGGATATCGGTTGCCCGATCACTCCTCTTCGGCCCAGCGGCGTGAACGCTCGACTGCCTTCTTCCAGCCGTTGTAGCGTTTGGCGCGATCGTCGCGGTCCATCTGCGGGATGAACTCACGGTCCACGCTGAACTTGTCTTCCAGCTCTTCCGAGCTCTTCCAGAAGCCGACGGCCAGACCTGCCAGGAAGGCGGCGCCCATGGCGGTGGTCTCGATACGGGTCGGACGCACCACAGGGGTGTGCATCATGTCGGCCTGGAACTGCATCAGGAAGTCGTTGGCTACCGCGCCACCGTCCACCTTCAGGGCCGCCAGCTTGATGCCGGAGTCCTGCTGCATGGCGTCCAGCACATCGCGGCTCTGATAGGCGATGGATTCCAGCGCGGCACGGATGATGTGGTTGCGGTTGGCGCCGCGGGTCAGGCCGACCATGGTGCCGCGAGCATACGGATCCCAGTAGGGGGCGCCCAGACCGACGAAGGCCGGTACCAGGTAGACGCCGTTGGTGTCGCCCACCTTGGAGGCGAAGTAGTCGGTGTCGCGGGCATCGTGAATGATCTTCAGCTCGTCACGCAGCCACTGGATGGTGGCGCCGCCCATAAACACCGCACCCTCGAGGGCATAATTCACTTCCCCTTTCGGGCCGATGGCGACCGTGGTCAGCAGGCCGTTGCTGGAGCGAACCGGCTCGGTGCCGGTGTTCATCAGCATGAAGCAGCCGGTGCCGTAGGTGTTTTTGGCCATCCCTTTCTCGAAGCAGAGCTGGCCGAACAGGGCAGACTGCTGGTCACCGGCGATACCGGCGATGGGGATGCGGGAGCCGCCGCCACGGGTGGTGTAGCCATACACCTCGGAAGAGGGTTTCACTTCCGGCAGCATGGAGGCAGGGATGCCCAGCTCGTCCAGCATGCGCTGATCCCACTTCAGGTCGCGGATGTTGTAGAGCATGGTACGGGAGGCGTTGGTCGGGTCGGTGACGTGCACTTCACCGTTGGTCATCTTCCACACCAGCCAGGTATCGATGGTGCCGAACAGCAGTTCGCCGTTCATCGCCTTCTCGCGGGCCCCTTCGACGTTGTCGAGGATCCACTTCACCTTGGTGCCGGAGAAATAGGCGTCCAGCACCAGACCGGTGTTTTCACGCACGTACTCTTCCAGGCCGCGCGCTTTCAGTTCTTCACAGATGGCCGCGGTGCGGCGGCACTGCCAGACGATGGCGTTGTAGATGGGCTTGCCGGTGGCCTTTTCCCAGACGACGGTGGTTTCACGCTGGTTGGTGATGCCGATGGCGGCGATCTCTTCGCTGCGCAGACCAGTCTTGGCCAGTACTTCGGTGAAGACGGAGGACTGGGTCGCCCAGATCTCCATCGGGTCGTGCTCCACCCAGCCCGCTTTCGGGTAGTGCTGGGTGAATTCGCGCTGGGAGGTACCGACTATGTTGGCGTCCTGGTCAAACACGATGGCACGGGAAGAGGTAGTACCCTGGTCCAGAGCGACGACATATTTCTTTTCAGCAGACATGATGTTCTCCACGTTTTTATTTTCCACGTTTTTACACGTTGGGGAGGGCCGCTCTTAGGCGGCGGCCTCTTCTTTGGCGGTTTGGGCAGCTTGCTCGGTGGCGGCAACACGGTTGCCCGGCACACAGGGAGCCAACACTTTCACATAGAGGGCGGTACCAATCTGGGCGCCGACGATGGGGCCAAGGATGGGGACCCAGAAGTAGGGGTTGTCACGACCACCGGTCAGGGCCACGTCACCCCAGCCGGCCAGGAAGGCGAACAGTTTGGGGCCGAAGTCACGAGCCGGGTTCATGGCAAAACCGGTTAACGGGCCAAGGGAGGCGCCGATCACCGCGATCAGGATACCGATCAGCAGGGCGGCGGCGAAGCCTTTGGGGGCGCCGTTGTTGTTGTCACCCAGTGCCATGATGCCCAGCATCAGCACGGCGGTGATCACCAGCTCGACGGTGAAGGCCTGCATGTTGGAGAGCAGGGCATTGGGGTAGGTGGAGAAGATGCCGGCGGTGCCGAGGCTCTCGACGCTGCCGCGTACCACGTTGTGGGTCACTTCCCACTGGCTGAAAAGGTTACCATAGAGGAAGTAGACCAGCGCCGCGAAGCAGAAGGCGCCAGCCACCTGGGCGATGATGTAGGGCACCACCTTGCGTTTGTCGAACCCGCAGAAGGTCATCAGGGCCAGGGTGACCGCAGGGTTGAGGTGGGCACCTGAGATGCCGCCGGTCACATAGATGGCGATGGCGACGCCCAGACCCCAGGTAATGGAGATTTCCCATTGCCCGAAGTTGGCACCGGCCAGCACCAGTGCGGCCACGCAACCGACGCCGAAGAAGATCAGCAGGCCGGTTCCGATAAACTCGGCGATGCACTCGCCAAGCAGGGTATTGGGTCTTTGTATGCTCATACCGTTATTCCTTATATCCACCCAGAGTAGGTTTGATGTTCCGTTTTGTTGTTTTTCATTCCCATTGTTGCGCCCGAAAACGTTTCTTCTTGTTTTTTGAGCTGACGCAAACGTTATGCTCGTTTGCGCTCGTTCTCGGACGAGAGAGAAAATAAACCGAAATCGACCATTCACCACTCCCTCCCCGCAGGAAATGTGGACAAGATCCCACTCATTGCTAAGAAAATGTGACGGAAAGCAAGTTGATACCGTGGTTATACCACTTAGTGGGTAGCCATAAGCCTTGCTACACAAGGGATTGCGGCTGATGAGTGATTACTCATCTGACACTTTCTTTTGTAATAAAACTGCAATATTTCCGACTACATCACAGATTAAATGTTCACATATGAGCACAATAGGCTCGCTTTCGAATCGGGACTCCTCTGATTGGTCAGCATGGACAGGGCACCCTCAACCGCCCACAACAACAATAAGGAAGCAGAACATGCTTAGTCTCTTCAGGCCTGCACCACACATAGACAGGCTCCCGGCCGACAAGGTCGACCCCTTCTACAAACGCATGCGTTGGCAGGTGTTCTTCGGGATCTTCTTTGGTTATGCCGGTTACTACCTGGTACGGAAAAACTTCAGTCTGGCCATGCCTTATCTCATCGAGCAGGGCTTCTCCCGCGGTGATCTGGGCCTGGCCCTGTCCGGCGTTTCCATCGCCTACGGTCTCTCCAAGTTCCTGATGGGGAACGTGTCGGACCGCTCCAACGCTCGTTACTTCCTCTCCGCCGGTCTGCTGCTGTCGGCCGGTATCATGTTCATGATGGGGACCATGCACTGGGCCACCTCCAGCATCGCCATCATGTTCGTGCTGCTGTTCCTGAACGGCTGGGCACAGGGCATGGGCTGGCCGCCCTGCGGTCGCACCATGGTGCACTGGTGGTCGCAAAAAGAGCGGGGCGAAATCGTCTCGGTCTGGAACGTGGCCCACAACGTGGGTGGCGGCATGATAGGCCCGCTGTTCATTCTGGGGATGGGCTGGTTCAACGACTGGCGCAGTGCCTTCTACGTGCCGGCCGCCGCGGCTGCCGCCATCGCGGTGATCGCCTTCTTCGTGATGCGTGACACCCCGCAATCCGTGGGCCTGCCGCCCATCGAAGAGTTCAAGAACGACTATCCGAAGGATTACAACGAGAGCCACGAGCAGGAGTTTTCCGCCAAGGAAATCTTCATGAAGTACGTGTTGCACAACAAGCTGCTGTGGTACATCGCGATCGCCAACGCCTTCGTCTACCTCATTCGCTACGGTGTGCTGGACTGGGCGCCCACCTACTTGAAAGAGGCCAAGGACTTCAGCGTCGACAAGTCCTCCTGGGCCTACTTCCTCTATGAGTGGGCCGGTATTCCGGGCACCCTGCTGTGCGGCTGGATCTCCGACAAGATGTTCCAGGGCCGCCGCGCTCCGGCCGGTATCCTGTTCATGGTGCTGGTGACCATTTCCGTGCTGGTTTACTGGTTCAACCCGGCCGGCAACCCGACCATCGACATGATGGCCCTGGTCGCCATCGGCTTCCTCATCTACGGTCCCGTCATGCTGATCGGCCTCTATGCCCTGGAGCTGGCGCCGAAGAAGGCGGCCGGTACCGCGGCGGGCTTCACCGGTCTGTTCGGTTACCTGGGTGGCGCGGTTGCGGCCAACGCCATGCTGGGTTACACCGTTGACCACTTCGGCTGGGACGGTGGCTTCATGGTGCTGACTGCCTCCTGCTTGCTCTCCATCGTGCTGCTGGCGATGACCCTCAAGCACGAGAACGAGTCGATTGCCGCCAAGGCTGCTGTTCATAAGGCATAAAACGTGATCCTGCCCTTATCGATTGGAAAAGGGATCAGGTAAACTGCCCAAGGCCCCGCATCTGCCGGGGCCTTTTTTCGTCTCATCATCGGAGTTCAAGCGTGAAGCAAACCCAACGACATCTGGAGATCCTGGACGTCCTGACGCGGCAGGGCTTTGTCTCGACCGAGGATCTGGTGACCCATTTTGACGTCAGCCCCCAGACCATTCGCCGGGATCTCAACGATCTTGCCGAGCAGAACAAGATCCGGCGCCACCATGGCGGGGCCTCCCTGCATTCGAGTACCGTCAACACCGCCTACAGCGCCCGCAAGGTGATGCAGCTCAAGGAGAAAGAGCGCATCGCCCGGGAAGTGGCCGCCAACATCCCCGACGGCTCGTCGCTGTTCATCGACATCGGCACCACCACCGAAGCCATCGCCCGCGCCCTGCTCGATCACCGCGAGCTGCGCGTGGTCACCAACAACCTCAACGTGGCCAGCATCCTCACCGCCAAGGATGACTTCACCGTCATCATCGCCGGCGGCGAAATTCGCAACCGGGACGGCGGCATCGTGGGGGAGGCGACCCGCGACTTCATCGGCCAGTTTCGGATGGACTACGGCGTCATCGGCATCTCTGGCATCGACAGCGACGGCTCACTGCTCGATTTTGACTACCACGAGGTGAAGATCGCCCAGGCCATCATCGCCCACTCCCGCCAGGTGTTCCTGGCCGCCGACCACACCAAGTTCGGCCGCAACGCCATGGTCAACCTCGGCAACCTCAGCCAGATCCACGCCCTGTTCACCGATCAGGAGCCGCCGGAGAAGCTGATGCGGCTGATGTCCCAGCATCAGATCGAGTGTCATATCTGCTGAGTCGCCGTTAATCCGCTCCAGCATCAGGCCGCCATCGGGCGGCCGCTTCGTTTTCAGCTTCCCGCCTTTCTGCTCGCCCTCATTCCACTGCCGATGCCGCGCTGATTACCCAAAAAGCGCGAACTCGCTCACAGCCTTGCCCCCGTTTTCCCCATGCCCTGCCGCCTTATCACCGACCGGCAGCATTTTTAGCATTGCCAAAACAATCGCGATCACATTTTCTCCATAAAATGTTCGTTTATCATTTTTTCATGCTCTAATATGAGCGAAATCAAACATTGCGACGGTTTCGCAAGATCAAAATAAGAAAGTAGGTGAACATGAGCGAACATTATGATCTGGTCGTCGTCGGCGGCGGCATCAACGGGGTAGGCATTGCGGCTGATGCGGCAGGGCGGGGTCTGAAGGTTGCCCTGTTCGAGGCGCGCGATCTCGCCTCTGCCACCTCTTCCAACTCCAGCAAGCTGATCCACGGCGGCCTGCGCTATCTCGAACACTACGAATTCCGGCTGGTGAAAGAGGCGCTGGCGGAGCGGGAAGTGCTGCTCGGCATGGCCCCTCACATCGCTCGCCCCATGCGTTTTCGCTTGCCCCATCGCCCGCACCTGCGTCCGGCCTGGATGATCCGCGCCGGCCTCTTCCTCTATGACAACCTGGCCAAGCGCGACAAGCTCAAGGGCAGCTGCGGCGTGCGCTTCCTGCCGCAGGATGGCCTCACCGCAGGCATCAGCAAGGGGTTCGAATACTCGGACGCCTGGGTCGACGACGCCCGCCTGGTGGTGCTCAACGCCATGATGGCGCGCGACAAGGGCGCCGACGTGCAGACCCGCACCCGCTGCGTCAAGGCGGTGCGCGGCTCCAAACACTGGACTCTGACCCTGGAGCGGGAAGGGGGCGAGCAGTTCAACGTCACCTGCCGCGGTCTGGTCAATGCGGCCGGCCCCTGGGTCAAGACCTTCTATGACGAGAGCCTGCACGAGAAATCCCCGCGCGGCATTCGCCTCATCAAGGGCAGCCACATGATAGTGCCGCGCATCCATGAGCGCGAAGAGGCTTACATCCTGCAAAACGAGGACAACCGTATCGTCTTCGTCATCCCTTATCAGCAGGACTACTCGCTGATTGGCACCACTGACGTGGAGCACAAGGGCAGCCCGCGCGAAGCCAAGATCAGCGACGCCGAGATCAACTACCTGTGCAAGGTGGTCAACGCCCACTTTACCCGCCAGATCGCCCCCAAAGACGTGATCTGGACCTACGCCGGGGTGCGCCCCCTGTGCGACGACGAGTCCGATTCACCGCAGGCGGTGACCCGCGACTACACCCTCGAACTGTCTGGCGAATCTGATGGCGCACCACTCTTGTCGGTGTTCGGCGGCAAGCTCACCACCTACCGCAAGCTGGCTCAGGCTGCCTGCAACAAGCTCAAGCCCTGGTTCAGCCAGATGGGGGATGACTGGACCGCCAACAGCCGGTTGCCCGGTGGCGAGTTCGACTGCTCGGTGCGCGAACTGGCGCGCGCCTTTGCGCTGGAGTTCGACTGGCTCGATGATCGCAGCGCCCTGCGCATTGCCGAGGCCTATGGCGCCCATGCCCGCCTCTGGCTCAAGGAGCCCCGTGGTCAGCACTTTGGTGCCGGTCTGTACGAAGCCGAGGTGCGCTACCTTATCGAGCGGGAATGGGCCTGCACCCTGGAAGACATCCTGTGGCGCCGCAGCAAGCTGGGGCTGCGCCTCTCCGACGCCGAGCAGCAGCAACTGGCGGCTTGGCTGAGCGAACACCACCACGCTCTGCCAAAAGCGAGCTGAACCCCTGCGGGCGGCCTCGGCCGCCCGCCGTAAAACTGCAATAAACCTCTGTTATAACAATAACCTACATCCCATAAACAATAACAAAGAGCACCGCGCATGAAAAAACATACTCGCTCCCTGATTGCCCTTGGTCTGGGGGCCGCTCTGGCATTGCCCGCACTGGCCGCCGAGGAAGGCAAAATCGTGATCGCCCACCGGGGCGCCTCTGGCTACCTGCCCGAGCACACCCTGGAGGCCAAGGCATTGGCCTATGGCATGGGGGCCGACTATCTGGAGCAGGATCTGGTGATGACCAAGGATGACCAGCTGGTGGTGATGCACGATCACTTCCTCGATGGCATCACGGATGTGGCCGAGCGCTTCCCCGGCCGGGCTCGCCCGGATGGTCGCTACTATGTGGTGGATTTCACCCTGGACGAGGTGCGCTCCCTGCGCATGACCGAGCCGTTCCAGCTGGTGGATGGCAAGCAGGTGCCCGTCTATCCGGCCCGCTTCCCGCTGTGGAAGTCCAGCTTCAAGATCCACACCTTCCAGGAAGAGATCGAGATGATCCAGGGGCTCAACAAGAGCACCGGCAAGAACATCGGCATCTACCCGGAGATCAAGGCCCCCTGGCTGTTCCGCCATGAAGGCAAGGACATCTCCAAGGCGGTGCTCAAGGTGCTGAAGGAGTACGGCTACACCAGCAAGAACGACAAGGTCTATCTGCAGTGTTTCGATACCAACGAGCTCAAGCGCATCAACAGCGAGCTGATGCCCGCCATGGGGATGGACTTGAAGCTGGTGCAGCTGATGGCCGAGACCGACTGGAACGAGACCATGGTCTACGACAGCAAGGGCAAGGCGACCCCCTACAACTATGACTGGATGTTCAAGCCGGGCGCCATGAAGGAGATCGCCGCTTACGCCGAAGGGATCGGCCCCTGGAAGCCGATGATAGTGCCGGAGCCGGGTATCCTGGGCAAGCCGACCTTCACCGGCATGGTGAAAGAGGCCCATGCGGCCGGCCTCAAGGTGCATCCCTATACTTTCCGTCAGGATGAGGGCCAGATCCCGGCCTACGCGAAAGACTTCACCGATCTGCTCAACATCTTCCTCTATCAGGCCGATGTGGATGGCGTGTTCAGCGACTTCCCCGACAAGGCGGTCGAGGTGAGCAAGGCGCACGGCAAATAATAAAAGAAGAGCAACACGGGAATGCAAGCGGGGCCAGGTGCCCCGCTTTTTTATGTCTGCTGGCAAGGGAAACCAGTAAGGGTGTAATTATATGTTTACGATTTTGGTGTTTTGAGCATATGGCGAGCACTACTTTCTGGCCGAAAGGGTCTCTTTTGTGGTCATTTATCCATCTGTTAGCGAATAAGTCCGCTAGTTTCACTTGATTGTTTGTTTTTAATTGGTAAGGTGAGGGCGGTTTCGTAACAAAGTGCTGACTTGTGTAAACAAAATTGAACGGTTGGCGCAGTTGGCTTGAAACAGTAGAGAGAATGAGAACATGCAAAGAGACCCCCTCAACAACATCCATATCCAGTCCGAACAAGTGATGATCACGCCTGCCCAGCTCAAGGAGAAACTGCCCATCTCCGATCGTGCGCTGGCATTCGTGCAACGGGCCCGCAATACCATCGCCGACATCATCCACCGTCGTGATCACCGTCTGCTGGTGATCTGTGGTCCCTGCTCCATTCACGACATGGACGCCGCCAAAGAGTACGCAACCAGACTCAAAGCGCTGCATGATGCCTATCAGGACTCTCTCTACATTGTCATGCGGGTCTACTTTGAGAAGCCGCGCACCACGGTCGGCTGGAAGGGCTTTATCAACGATCCGAACCTGGATGGCACCTTCGACGTGGAGCTGGGGCTGCACCGCGCTCGCGAGCTGCTCTGCTGGCTGGCCGAGCTGGAGTTGCCGCTGGCGACCGAGGCGCTCGACCCCATCAGCCCGCAATACCTGGCGGAGCTCTTCTCCTGGTCGGCCATCGGCGCCCGCACCACCGAATCCCAGACCCACAGGGAGATGGCCTCCGGCCTCTCCATGCCGGTTGGCTTCAAGAACGGCACCGACGGCAACCTGGGTACCGCCATCAATGCACTGCAGGCCGCCTCCAGCCCTCATGCCTTCATGGGGATCAACCAGCAGGGCCAGGTCGCGCTGCTGCAAACCCAGGGCAACCCGGATGGTCACGTGATCCTGCGCGGCGGCAAGCACCCGAACTACGATTCGGTCAATGTGTCGCTGGCGGAAGAGGCGCTGGAGAAAGCAGGCCTGCTGCCCGGCCTGGTGGTGGATTGCAGCCACGGCAACTCCAGCAAGGATCACCGGCTGCAGCCCAAGGTGGCTGACAACGTGATCCACCAGATCGAGGAGGGCAACCGCTCCATCATAGGGGTGATGCTCGAATCCAACCTGTTCGAGGGCAACCAGTCCAGCGAACAGCCCAAGTGTGAGATGCGCTACGGCGTCTCCATCACCGATGCCTGCATCGACTGGGAGACCACGGACGCACTGCTGGCCCGTTGCCACAGCCAGCTGGCGGCGCCACTTTTGGCCAGAACCAAGGCATAAGCCGTGGTATCTTGTCAGCACTGATTGAACAATCGAGGTGTCACCGGCCGAGGCGGTGGCACCTCGTTGCCTCTTGAATCACAGGGCGTCGCTGCGGGCGGCGCCGCAGGGACCGGATATGGCTGAAGAGTTGAATGCCCTCAGGGACAAAATCGATGCGGTGGACAAGCAGCTGATTGATCTGCTGGCCGCCCGTCTCGCCCTGGTGGGGGAAGTGGGGGAAGTGAAGAGCCGGCACGGCCTGCCCATCTATGCACCGGATCGGGAGGCGAGCATGCTGGCCCGCCGCCGCGCCGAGGCCGAGGCTCTGGGAGTGCCGGGGGACCTTATCGAGGATGTGCTGCGCCGGGTGATGCGCGAATCCTATATTCTGGAGTCCGCCAGCGACAAGGAGCACCACTTCAAGTGCATGAAGCCTGAACTCGGCAAGGTGGTGATCATCGGTGGTCAGGGCCAGCTCGGTCGCCTGTTCGGCAACCTGTTCAGCCTCTCGGGCTACCGGGTCGAGACCCTGGGTCAGGCCGACTGGCCGCACGCCGACGAGATCCTGCAGGGCGCCGGACTGGTGATGGTGGCGGTGCCCATCGACGTCACTTGCCAGGTGATCGACCGGCTCGGCAACCTGCCGGCGGACTGTCTGCTGGTGGATGTGACCAGCGTCAAGGGCGAACCGCTCGAGCATATGCTGGCGGTGCACCAGGGGCCGGTGCTGGGGCTGCACCCCATGTTCGGGCCGGACGTGGCGAGCCTCGCCAAGCAGGTGATCGTCTGCTGCCAGGGGCGCGAGCCCGCAGCCAGCCAGTGGCTGCTGGAGCAGATGACCATCTGGGGCGCGCGTTTGCAGCAGGTGGAGGCCAGGGCCCACGACGAGGCGATGACCTTCATCCAGGCGCTGCGCCACTTTGCCACTTTCGCCTATGGCTGGCACCTCTCCCGCGAGCAGGCCAACATCGACCGCCTGCTGGCGTTGAGCTCCCCCATTTACCGGCTGGAGCTGGCCATGGTGGGACGGCTGTTCGCCCAGGATCCGCACCTCTACGCCGACATCATACTGTCGTCGCCGCAGAATCTGGCGATGATCCGCCGCTACTACCAGAACTTCGGCGAGGCGCTGGGGCTGCTGGAGCGGGGAGACAGGGAGGGCTTCATCGAGGCCTTCAGCCAGGTTTCGGGCTTCTTTGGCGAGCGGGCGGACGAGTTCCTGCGCGAGAGTCGCACCCTGTTGGCGCAGGCCAACGATCGTCGTCATCACGGCTGACGATGACCAAAAGCAAAAGGGGCCTGTCGGCCCCTTTTGCATTCTAGCGTGCGCTGCGTCGCCTCTATTCCGGCTGCGGCAAGCGCAGATCGGCGCCATCCCAGCCCAGCGGCAGGGTCAGCAGCTGATCGATCAGCTCCCGCCGATCGGACTTTTCCAGATAGGCGAGGTAGAGCGGGCGGCTCAAGGCCTGGGCGCCTTCCACCAGGTGCAGACGCCCCTGCTCCAGGAAAGGGCTTACCATGCGCCTCGGCAGGTAAGCCGCGCCGCCGTTGGCCAGCACGAACTGCAGCGCCATATTGGCGGAGCTCGAGTGCAGCACCGGGGTCTTTTGCAGGCTCTGCAGCCGGCTGGGCTGGGGCTCAAAGCTGGTGCCCCAATCCAGATGAATGTGCGGCATCTGCATCAGGCTGTCGGCGTTGGCCGCGCCATCCCGGCTCACCAGCTCGAACACCAGCTCGCCGATGGGGTGCAGGGCAATCTCGTCGATCTTGGTCGGCTCGGAGAGCAGGGCGAGATCGAGGGAGCGCTCCAGCAACTGGCGGCACAGGTGCTCGCGGGAGGCGGTCTCGAGCCGCACCGCAAGACCCGGGGCCAGGGCATAGACATGGTTGAGCCAGTCATTGAAGTCGAGCTCCCAGAACACCGCGGGGGCGCCGATGGCGAGCTGCTGGCTGAAACCGGGGGAGAGGGCCACATCCTGCTTGGCGCGGCCCAGGGTATGCAAGATGGCGTCTGCGTAGGGCAGCAGACGCTCACCGGAGGCGGTCAGGCGGATGTTGTTGCGATGGCGGGCAAACAGACTGACCCCGAGCTGCTGTTCGAGCTGGCGGATCCGAAAGCTCACCGCCGACTGGGTCAGGTAGAGATTTTCAGCAGCCCGGCCGAAGTGCCGGGTCTTGCTGACCTCGATAAAGGTCCGAAGCAGTTCGGTATCCATTAATCGATGGACTCGTCGCTACCGCTGCCACCTTCAAAACCGCCGCCACTCGCTTCCTCGTTGGCACCGCCGGCGACGGTGCACAGACGGTGCACGCGCTTGGGACCGATCACCTTCAGATACTTGAACCACACCTTGGCGTGGGGGTTGTTGCCGGCGGCACCGGATTTGACCTGTTCGATGAAGGCGCTTTCCACGTCATCGCGCGCGGCCAGGTTGCCCTGATAGAGCGCGAGCATGGCGGTACCGTATTTTTCCAGACTGTCCGCTTCGGCCACAGTGAATTCGCCACTGCGACGCAGGCCACGGGGAAAATGTTTGAAGTCGTTGAAACGCTTGTCTGATTCGAAGCTCATAGTGCTCTTTTTCTGGTTAGTTTGACCTTTGCGGGCAAGTATCATCAGGCCGTCGCAGAGTGCAAAATCAATTTTTTCACTATATTGATAAATCTCTTTCATCGAAAGTGATTTGCCGCGGATCCATGGGCCCGGGTCGGCTGAAAAGGGCAAAAAAGTGAGAAAAAAAGCGGAGTTATGTCAGGTTCTGTAAAGGTTGGCGGGGTGGGAAACAGCACAATTTGTTACAAATAAAGCGCCATTCGGCGCTCTATTTGATGTCGTTCATGAACCAAAGCGGGAGGTCTGGTCTCGGTAGAGACTCACTCGATCATGGCTGGCTGAGCCAGGGTATCGGCACGCCACAGACGGTAGCGCACTTCATACTCCTGCGGTACGTAGAGCACGAACGGCAGCTTGGAGTTGTAGTTCACGAAGAAGCCCTGGCCGTAGATCTGGACGAAGGTCTCTTTCTTCTGGCCATCCGGGCAGGCCATCAGGGTGCTGATGGGATCGGACACCTTGCCGAGCATCAGGTAGTTGTAGCCCCAGCCTTTGACGCTGTGCTGTTCCAGGTTGCCGGCAAAGCGCGGCACATTGCAATCGACCATCATTTTCTTGCCGACCTGCAGCTCGACCATCATGTCGGCTTCGTTCTCGACTTCCGGCAGGCGGATCACCACACGTTCCTGGTTCACTTCGGCAGCCGGGAACATGCTGATATCAAATTTTTTCGGTTCGGCGGCGAAGGCATGGCCGCCCAGCAACAAGGCGCCCAGCAGGCTAAAACGCAATACGGTTTTCATCTGTACCTCATGGGGTTGGTTCAACGCCGCTAGACTAACCGCTCTGCCCGTTTCATGCCAGCGATCTGCTACGTAAAAACTGCGTAAAATGATGCAGATCCGGCACACAATGACGTCTTCTGGCTATTTTCTGACAGGGTGCAGATCCGCCAAACGACAGGCTGGGCTGCAAACGCGGGTGGCCAGCCGGGATCCTGTGTTCATCGGGATCCCCTGGCCACCCGACTCCATCAGCGCACCAGCAGCACCTGCTTGGCCCAGGCGCCGGGGGCCCGCATGCCGACGGCGCCGCTGGTGATATCCAGATAGGCGACCCCCTTGCTGGCCGGCACCGGGGTGGAGGACCAGAGGTAGACGTAACCGTCGTTCACCTCTTTGCCGTCACCGGCCATGGCGCGGGGGAAGATGGTTTCGTTGAGCGCCGGCTTGTAGCAGGCGGACTCCAGCACGCTGGCCAGCTCCTTGATGGTGGGCAGGCGCCAGCCGCCGTGGCCGCCGAAGTTGTACAGCGCATGGCTCGGCTCGGTGCGGATCCGCTCGGCGGTCAGCAGGGCCTGCTGCCAGTAAAGCCGGGTCGGCTCGCCTTGGCAGCTCTGGTTGCGCCAGGTCTGGCCGAGCTGGCAGCGCATCCAGGTCAGGCCGGTGGAGCGATCCGTGACGGTGCCGTTGCCGCGGTCGATGAAGCGGGCGGTGGGACTGGTTCTGGGCATGTTGTCATCACAGATGGCGGTGGCCAGGGCGAGGGGACTGCCAAGGGTCAGCAGCAGGGTCAACATCAAGCGGTTCATCGGGTTACCTCCGCCACCAGTCGCAGTTGCAGACCGTTGGCATCATCGCTGTTTTGAACTGTGGTTGCGTAGTCGGTGCCGGCGTCATCGCCAAGGAAGATGTGGGCGATGGCGCTGATGGGGGCGCTCTCCAGCCGGCGCGAAGGGGTCAGGGTCTGGCTCCAGTAGTAGCCGCTGAAATCCTTGCTGGTGGTGCCGACATCGGGGAAGTAGCGCACGTCCATGCTCACCGGCTGGTCGTCCTGGCGGGAGAGGGAGCCGTAGTGCTGCAGGCTCATCAGCTCGCGCGAGTGGGGCATGCGCCAGCTGGTGATGCCGCACAGCTGCTGGGCGTTGAGCCACTGGCGGTACTGCTCCGTGGTGCAGATGGCCTCGCCATCCGGGCAGGCGTAGTCCAGCTCCTGCTGGGTGGGGTGATAGTCGTCAAGCTCCCAGGCGAAGGTGCGGTGCAGATCGCGCGGGCTGGCGGGATCATCGAGCTTCTTCTCCCAGACCAGACCGGTGTTGAGATCTTCCACACACTCCCAGACGGGGGCGTCATCGGCCAGCGGCTGCCCCTTGCCGTCGAGCTTGCGATAGCGCAGCGGCGCCTTGTTGAGGCTGGCCTCCTGCCCCGGGTGGTCGGCGGGTTCCTGGGTGAGCAGGTAGTCGACCCCGTCCGTGTAGGTGGTGACGCCACTGCCGGTGATCAGTGGATGGGAGTGCTGTTGCAGCAGCCGGGCGCGGACGTCTGCCTGCTGGCTGGCCAGCTCGCCGTGCAGGGCAAAGTGGCCAGCCAGCTCGGGCAGCAGGCTGCCGATGGCAGGCCACACCAGCATATGCAGGGTGGCGGTGGAGAAGCCCTCCTGGGCCTTCAGATCGGTCTCGACGACCGCCTGCAGCAGCTGGCCCAGCGCCAGGTTGAAGTCGCTCAGCCGGGAGAGGGCGGCCAGATCCTGACCCGGTTGCAGCGGCGCCAGCGCACTGAGCAGCTCGCCGAGGGCTTGCCTCGGGGGCTGCCCCTCGGCGATGCGGTATTGCAGCAGGGTGCTGAGCGGGCTGGGGGTCAGGTGCTGATCATCGAGCCGGGCGGCGGGATGCAGCAGCACGGGGGCGGCCGGGTTGCTTGGCAAGAACAGCAAGGTGCTGGTCAACAGGGCCGGGGCGCTGCCGCTCAGCCGGTGAGTACCGGCCGCGCCGCTGACACTGGGCTCCCCCGCATCACAAGATGCATTCTGGTTGAGGTTGATGCACAGGGTGCCGGCTTCGGGCAGGGTCACGGTCAGGCTGTAGTCGGGGACCGCCAGCGGCGCCTCGTCCGAGCCGCCACCGCCACAGGCGGTGAGCAGGGGGGCCAGCAGGCAGGCCAGGCGGGAGTAATGTGGTGTCATCTCTAGTCCTTAGGGAGGGGGCCTTGGCCCCCTCTTCTTATATATGGATGGGGTGGATTCAGGTGCGCTGGCGCAGGCGGCGCCAGAGGGCCAGCGGCAGCAACCAGAGCAGGTTGGTCGTACCGCCACCGCTACCGTCGTCCACCTGGAAGTGGATGATGCCGTCATCGGGCGGGGTGACCGGCTTGCTGCACTGGGCGCCGGTCCGCTGGCTGATGCTCCAGCCGTTGATGCGGCCCTGATTGCCGGGCTTGCTGTCCACTATCTCCAGGGTCCAGCGACCGGCCAGCGGCTCGCCTTCCAGCGCGCTGAAGGGCTGCAGGGGCAGCAGCTCGGTGGGGAAGACCCCCTTGAGGCGTGGCAGCGGGCTGTAGCCCTTGTCCCAGATCTGGATGCGGGTGCCGGAGGGGGAGTTGAGCCAGATCTCCAGCTCATCGAGCGCCGGGTGCTGCAGATCCAGGTTCAGCTGCAGCCGGTCGCTCACCTTGGCCTCGCTGCTCTCTATCAGCAGGCTGGTTTCGCTGAGGCCACGCACCTCGTCGCTGATGGCATCGCTCAAGGTGAGCGGCTGACCACTGGCGCGGCTGACGATGGGGGCGCCGATGGGCAGGGTCAGCGACTGCTGCCACTGGCGCTCGGTCGGGCTGGTGCCGCTCATGGTGAGGCTTACCGGCAGCGCCACCTCGTCGCCACAGGCGAGCGGGCTCTGGGCCAGTAGGCGCAGGGTGGTGGTCATGCTGGCACCCGCCGCGAGGGTCGCCGGTTGCCAGCTGTAAGGATCGGCCTGCAGCCCGCTTGGCAGCTGGAGGGCCAGCTCGTTCAGGGTCACCGGCGCCTTGCCCTGGTTGGTAAGGGTCAGCTGCACCGACTGGCGCTGCCCCAGCTCGATGACGCTGCCATCACTCAGGCCCACATTGACCGGTGCCTGCAGCAGGCCGTGCTGGCGAAACGCCTGCTCCAGCAGCCTGGCATAGGGGCGGGCCGGGTAGAGGCGGGCGGCGGTATCCACCGTGATGCGGGCCAGTTGCGGCATGCGGATGGCCGGGCCGAGACCGAAGTGAGACTCGATGATCAGGCGGTCAAACTCGTCCCGTGCCCCTTCGCCCTGCTCGGCGACCGCGGCCAGCAGCGCCTGGAACAGTGGGGTGCCCCACAGCTGGTCGCCATTGCTGCCGTTGATGGTGCGGTGGGCCGGATAGTTGTAATCCGGGTGGTAGCGGGCGCGCAGATCGTCCAGCTGACGCGGGGTGCGGTCGGTGAAGCGGGCATCCCAGTTGAACACAATGGCGGGCTCGAACTGGCGGCCGGCCTCGCTGCGCTGGCGGTGGCTGGCGGCCAGGTAGTCGCTGAAGCCCTCGCCGATGGCGCCCCAGTCCGCCTCGTCCCCCAGATCCGGCACTATGTGATGCTGCACCGCGTGGCCGAACTCGTGCCAGATCACCATGGGATCCTCGGCATCGGGCACGCCGCTGCGACCCAGCTCCAGCCGGCGTTCGAACGGATCGTAGAGGGAGTTGTCCTGATAGCCGGCCTCGGTGTCGATGTCGAGCGCCCCCGGAATGAGGTCGCTAAAGCCGAGGCGCTTGAGGTGACGCTGGGCCAGATCCAGGTGGTAGTAGGCGTTGATGTCGGCAAAGCCGCGATCATCGCGGGTCAGGCGAAACCCCTGCGGGCTGTCGGCGCTGAAGGGGGCGGTATCCGGCTCCATGGCATCCACTACCCGGGCGTGGGGGCCGCTCAGCAGATAGCGTCCGCCCGCCAGGGTGACCGGCAGCGGTACCTTGTCCTGATAGGCGGCGTCTGCCAGTTGCAGGGATTCGTGCCACACCAGACCGGCGTCGCGCAGCTGGGTACGGGGATCCGGATCGAATACCCGAGCCTCCAGCTGGGTGTCGCCGGCGTCGGCGGTGCGGCTGGCCCGGGTGGTGGCCGCATCCATCCAGCGGCCGAGCTCGCGGCTGCCGTCGCAGCTGGCGAAGAGCTGCACCTGGCTGGCCTTGGCGTTGCCTGCCTGATGCTCGCGTACCCGCTGGCGCAGGGCCGGCACCAGGGTGTCGCCGTCGCGCCAGTACCAGGCCTCGACCGGACCAAGGGGGTCGATCTCGCTGCCGCCATCGCGCAGTTGATCCAGCAGGGGATCCAGATTGCCGGCGGCATCGCAGCCGGGTTCGCGGCTATCCAGCGGCCGGCTGTTGTGATAGATGCGCCAGGGCTTGTCGGCCTTGTCGACGCTGACGGCGGCCTGGATGGTGGCCACCGGCAGGCCGTTGACCAGCTGGCGGAAGCTGTAGTGATGGCCGAGCAGGCTGGCCCTGTCGTAGTCGGGGGCCAGGCTCACGCCAAGGCGCTGCTCGAGCCACTTCTGGGGCGTAGTGGTCAGCGGTTGTTCATCGACAAACTGCAGCTCGGCCGCCAGCAGTGGCTGGGAGAGCAGGGTTGCCGCCAGCCAGAGGGCCAGGGAAGAGGGTTTCATGGTTTACTCCAACACAAAAATGAGAAAAGGGATCACCGGCGGGCGCCCGCCAGGGTGAGCAGGAAGGCGTACTCGCGGGCCGCCTGCTGGCGCGCGTTGCCCGGGCTTATGCGGTGGCCGCCGTCGAGGGCCGTGCTGAGCAGATAGGGGCCCGCTCCCGTGCTGTGTTCCCGCAGGCGGGCCACCCACTTGAGCGGCTCCCAGTAGGGCACCTGACTGTCGTGCAGCCCGGCCGTCACATAGACGGGGGGGTAGGGGGCCGCGTGCAGGTTGTCGTAAGGGCTCAGGCGACGCATGGCGGCGTAATCGGCGGCAATGGCCGGATTGCCCCATTCGGCGTACTCCTGGCGGGTGAGCGGCAGTTCGGGATCGCTCATGGTGCCGATGAGATCGACGAAGGGCACCTGCAACACGGCGCCGGCGAAGCGGGTCGGCGCCTGGTTGAGGGCCGCCGCTACCAGCAGGCCGCCGGCGCTGCCGCCCATGGCGAACAGCCGGGCGGGGTCGATGGCGGGATCCCGGGCCAGCGCCTCGGCCACGGTCAGGAAGTCGTCCACGCTGTGCTGCTTGTGGCGACCGCGCCCCGCCAGATACCACTCATCCCCCAGCATGCCGCCGCCGCGCACGTGGGCGATGGCGTAGACGAAGCCGCGATCCAGCAGGCTCAGCACCTGGGGCTGGTAGTAAGGGCGCATGGGGGTGCCGTAGGCGCCATAGCCGTAGAGCAGCAGTGCCTTGGGGGGGTGGATGTCCTTGCGCCACACCAGGGAGACCGGCACCTTGACGCCATCCTTGCCCACCACCCAGCGGCGCTCGCTCTGGTAGGGGGAGGGGAGGACGGTCCGGGAATCCGGCAGCCAGCGGCCGCTGGCGAGATCGAGCAGGCGCTGGTGCGGCGGCTCGGCCATGCCCTGGCGGCGGATCAGGATCTGCCCGCTGGCGGGGTCGTGGGCGCCCTGGATCCAGGCCGTGCCGGCCCCCTCGGTCAGCAGCAGACGATGGCTGAGCCGGCCGCGGCCATCCAGCACGTCGAGCCAGTCATCCCCTTTGTGGCGATACTGCAGCACCGTGTAGTCGACAAACAGGCGCCACTTCTCGAGGCTCCTCTGCTCGCCGGACCAGAGCGGCTGCCACTCACCCTTGGCCACCTGGCTCAGGTCGGCCACCTGATAGAGACCGAGGGCACCGTCCCGGTTGCTCTTGATCAGCACCCGCTCCCCCTGGGTATCCAGATAGTACTCGAGGCCGGCCTGACGGGCCTTGAGCAGAGCCGGTGTGCCCTCGTCCAGCAGGTACTGCTCGGCGCTGTCGTGGTTGTTGCTCTGCAGCAGCAGGTGGCGCCGATCCGTGGTGCGATAGAGGCTGAGCAGCCAGGCAGGGTCCGCCTCCTGGTGGATCTGCTGCTCCTTGCCAGCGCGCCAGGCCCACAGCTGCCAGGGGCGCAGGGTGCGGGGTTCGTTGGCGATGGTGTAGAGGGTCTTGCCATCCAGGCTCCAGAGCAGATCGGCGGCCCTGTGCGTCAGGGTGGCCAGGGGTTTGCCGTCGGCCAAGTTGAGCAGGGTGATGCGGTAATCCCGATCGCCCTGCAGATCTTCGGCCAGGGCCAGCCAGCGCCCGTTCGGGTGCAGGGCCCAGCTGGCGAGCTCGTAGTAGCCGCTGGCCGGCTGACGGGCCGCCAGCCGTTGACGAGGTTCAGCCTGCTTGCCGCTGCGCTGCCACAGGCTGCCGTCGGCTTCCATCCGCCACTGGCTGCCCGCCTCGCTCAGCCACTCTTGCGGCATGGGCTCGCCGCGCGCTTGTGCCTGCCATTCGGCCTGCAGAGCCTGCTCCAGCGGCTGCTGAGCGGCGAGTTGCTGCTCGGTCCAGCGGTTCTGCTCGCCCAGCAGGGTCAGCAGGGCGGGATCCTGGCGGCTGTCATCGCGCCAGCCGCCGTAGGGATCGAGCCGGGCCCGCTCCCCCGGCATCGGCAGCGGGCGGTGAGGAATAAGCGGGGCCACGAGCGGCGCCGCCGCGGCGACGGCTTGGCTCGGGGCGCCGGCTGGTGCAATGGCGGCGGGCTGGGCAGCCGCCGGAGTGGCCAGCAGGCTGGCCAGCATCAGGAGTGCGTGCATCAGAGCCCCACGAAGGTGTAGCGCAGGCTGGCGCTCAGGGAGCGGCCTGTCTGGGTGTAGAGGCCCGCATCCGTGCCTGCTTCCAGCCCGGCGACATCCTGATAGCGGGTGTAGCGGGTGTCGAGCAGGTTGTCGAGCTTGAGGTTGGCCTTGAGGGCGTCGGTGATCTGCCAGTCGGCGGTCAGGGCGAAACTGAGCCAGCCGGCGGTTTTCAGACACTCGCCCTGCTGCTGGGTCAGGCTGTTGCCACAGGTGGGCACCCGGCTCATGGCGGCGGCGTAGTCGGCCTGCAGCCCCAGGCTCCAGTCGTTGGCCTGATAGCTGAGGCGGGTGTTGCCCTCGAGCGGCGTGAGGTTGCGCGGCGATTCGCCCTGGCTGGTCTTGCCGTCGACCCAGCCCAGCTTGGTGGCCAGCTCCCATTGCGGGGTCAGCCAGTAGCTGGCAGCGACTTCGGCACCCCAGGTCTCGGACTTGGCGACGTTGCGGTATTGACGCAGCATGACCCCGTCCCGCAGGCGGAAGCCCACCTGACGCCAGTCGACGAAGTTGTAGTAGCGGTTGTAAAAGAGGGCGGGCTTGATGCTCCACTCGTCCCCTTCGCCACTCACCCCCCACTCGAAGCTGTGGCTGGTCTCCTCCTTGAGATCCGGGTTGGCGATGATCTCGAACGGCGGCAGGGCAAAGTAGTGGGGGATGTTGCCGTACACCTTGTCGTAGGAGGGGGCGCTGAAACCGTTGGCGTAGCTCAGCCAGCTGCGCCACTGCTCGTTGAAGCGGTAGCTGGTGGCCAGGCTCGGCGAGAGGTGCCAGCTGTGGTTGCTCTCGCCCCGGCCATCCTGCGGGCTCAGCCACTGCTGATCCATGCGCAGGGTCGGGGTGAACTGCCACTGGCCCAGGGTCGCCACGTCCCCCAGCCAGATGCCGGCCCGATCGGTGCGGGCGCTGCTGAAGGGGGCTGACTGGGTGGGTTGGGGGATGCCGGCTTCCAGCATCAGCTTCTCCACCGGTCGCTCGTGCCGGGTGCGCGCCAGCTCGATGCCGTAGCTCAGCTTGTGCTCGACGGCACCGGTGACTAGATCACGGCGGATATCCAGCTCGCTGCCGAGCAGGTGCTCGGTGAAGGTGGCCAGCTCCCGCTCGCTGCGATAGCGGGGGTAGCCGCTCAGCTCGTCATTTTGCAGCAGGCTGCGCTTGTTGGCGGTGTTCTTGGCATAGTTGCCGTGCAGGTTCCAGGTAAAGCGGTCGGCCAGCGGATGGCCCAGATCCTGCGCCTCCCAGCTCAGCTTGCCGCCCTGGGAGCGCTGGCTGCCGTTCTCGCGATACTGGCGCACCTGCCACTTGCCGTCGGGCTGGGGAATTTCGCGCGGCCCCTGATCCCGCTTGGCGTTGTCCTCGAAGTAGTCGATCTCGAGGCGCAGCAGATGGTGCTGATTGAGGGTCAGGCTGGAGCTGGTGGAGGCGCTGAGGCCATCGAGATCCGCCGGGATGCGGCTCTGGTCGTAGTTGGCCGTCTCGTGCCCCTGCCAGCCGGAGAGGCGCAGCAGGTGGGCGCTCTCGCCCCAGCGGGCGGCGCCGGTGGCGCTCAGTTTCTGTTTGTCGCTGCTGCCGTCGTGCAGCACCTTGCTGCTGAGGTAGGCATCCTGCCCCTGCAGGTAATCTTCCGGCTGCTTGGTGGTGATGACCACGGTGCCGCCGATGGCGTCCGAGCCGTGCAGGGCGGAACCGGCCCCCTTGGCCACCTCGATCTGCTTGACGTCATCGAGATCGAAGCTGAAGCGGCCCACCTTGTCGTTGAGATCGTCGGCACCGAAGCCGTCGCTGACCCGGACCCCATCCTTGACGATCAGCACCCGGTTGCCACCGATGCCGCGGATGCTGATGTTTTGCGGCCGGCCCGCCGAGCCGGTCACCGAGACGCCGGGTTCGTTCTTGAACACGTCGGTGAGCTCGGTGGCTATCTGGCGCTCCAGATCCTCTTCGGTGATGACGGTGATGGAGCCCGAGATGTCGGACAGTTTCTGCTCGACCCGCTGACCCTTGACGATTATGGTCTCGCGCGCCTTGGGCGGGGTGGTGCCGGAGGTGTCTATCCCTGCGGGATCGCCGGCGGCCAGCGCTGTACCGGACAGCAGCATGGGCCAGTAGTGAAGTAGTGTTTTCATTTTGAGAATAATTATTATTTAAGCCTGAAGGCCGCGGATTATTGCAGAGAGGTCCAATCAGATCAACGATTGATAATCATTATCATTTTGTTTTTATGATCCTGATCGGACTGGGTTTTTGAGAAGAGAGTCAGTAATGGACAGGGCCAACGTTTGCGTCGGGTGCGGGTCTGGCAAGCAGGGTTGGTGATGAGGCGGGGGCGGGCGAAAGCGGCTCGGTCAACGTGTTGGCAGACCCTGTACAGACCTTGGCGGCAATAAAAAACCCGCTCGAGGAGCGGGTTTTCAACGGATACGGGACGGGCCTCAGGGGGCGCGGTAGAAGCGGTTCAGCTCGTTCATCACCTGGATCATGACCCCCATGTCCGGGGTGCCGTGCTTGATGGGACGGTAGCTGTTGCGCTCCAGCAGCTCGAAGTCACCCTGCTTGTTGAAGTGGGTGATGGTGTTGCCCTGATAGATGGCAAAGTCGCGCTGATCCCCCGCCAGCAGCCAGTTGCGCGGGCTGTTGTCGAACAGGTTGCGACCTATGCTGTAGTCCCGCGGCGGGTTGCGCACCCCCAGCATCCCCTGCATCAGGGTGGGCACCAGATCCAGGTGGCTGCTCACCGGGCTCGTCGGCAGTGTCTCGTTACCCGGCCAGGCCAGCACGAAGGGTACCTGCACCTGATAGGGCGAGTAGTTGGTGCCATAACCCCAGCTGTTGCTCTGGGTATCGTTGAACTCCTGGCCATGGTTGGCGGTGACCACGACGATGGTCTGCTCGCCAATGCTCTGCTGCTGCAACTGGGTCAGCATCTGCTCCAGCAGCTGATCGGTGTAGAAGACCGAGTTCTTGTAGCGGTTCTCCAGCTTTTGCAGGTTTTCAGCCTGATAGGCGGTGGCCGGGTTGAACTTGGTGAGCTCCGGCTGGAAGGGGCCCTTGATGCCGGCCGGCAGCTGGTAGTCGCCCGGGCTCGACAGATAGACCAGCGAGAACCAGGGGCGGTCAGGGGAGCGCTTGGCGAGCCACTGCTGCCAGTCGCCGACAAGCTGGGTATCGTCGGTCTGCTCGGAGACGAACACCTGCTTGCGCAGGCCGGAGAGGATGCTCTGGCGATACTGCTGGGCATCTTCCAGCGCGCCGAACAGGCCAAACTGGTAGTCCTGGCGCAGCATCTCGTCGAACAGCACCGGCGGGGTCTTGTCGTTGCGAATGTCGTCGTAGTAGTGACCTGGCAGGCCGTAGAACAGGCTGAACATCCCCATGGCGTCATCGTTGCCGCCACTCATGTGGTTGGCAAAGTTGAGGTGCTGATCCGCATAGCGCTGCAGATTGGGCATGTTGATGTTGTTGAGCATGTCGGCCCGCAGGGAGTCGACCACCACGATCAGCAGGTTCTTGTGGGTCAGCGGGGCGTTGACGCTGAGCGGGCGCAGCGGGTAGCGCAACCGGCTCGCACTGTCGCCATCCTGGGACTCGGCCTTCTTCTCGTACTGATCCAGATCCAGCCAGCCGTGCTTGGCGAGGAAGCTCTTGGCGGTCATCGGGTAGGAGAGCGGGAAGTTGGCGCGCTGCATGGTGATGGGCTGATACAGGGTGGCATCAGCCCAGCTGTTGACCACGTGGGTCAAGATAAAGCAGACCAGCAGGGCCAGCCCCACCTGATTGCCATACTGGCGGCGCTTGCGCTTGTTGATCTTGCGCCACACATAGGCCGACAGCAGCAGCTGTACCAGGAAGATGGTGGGCACCGCCACGAAGATGATGCTCCAGATCGAGCCCTCCTCGGTCTGGGCCTGATCCAGCAGCAGCTGCCACACCTGACCGTTGAGGTGGAACTTGAACAGCTGGAACACCTGGGTGTCGATAAGCAGCAGCACCAGCGCCAGGGTGGCGATGATGGCGGAGATGAAGCGCAATGGTTTCTCCCTGGGCAGCACGAAGCTCAGGGGGAAGATCGTCAACAGGTAGGTGACAAAGCTCAGAAACGAGAAGTGACCGATCCAGCTGATGATGAGATAGGTCACGCCGAGCGTGGTCGACGGCCAGCTGATCGCCCCCAGATAACGGGTGGCGATCAGCATGGCCAGAATGATGTTGAAGAAGGAGAACCAATGCCCCCAGGTGATCAGGCGAGAGACATTATCACGATAGGGGTTGCCGGTTTCGACCATAGTGATCCATCTGCTTGAAAAACATCAAAGAATGCGAAGAGACTCAATGAGCGTCGTGGCGATGATCGACCGAGGCGGTGAGCGCCTGGATGAATTTCTCGGTGATCGCCTGACGCTGGGCCGGGGCCATGCCATTGATGATGTTGGTGGTCAGGTTGCCGAGCACCATCAGACTGAGGTCCACCGGCGCCTTGTGCTTCTCCAGGGCGGTGATCAGGTCGTTCATCAGGGCGTCAAACTGCTCGTTATTGTACTTTGATACGATGGGCATAATCTTGGGTTCATCTCGGTTCAAAGCGCCTTATAATACTTCACCCTTTCGGCTAACACTATGGCTTTGTGACATGAGTCTCGATATCGACAAGATCATTCTTCACTCCCTGCGCCAGGGCGGCGATGGTCAACCTCACGCCGACACCCGCAGCCAGCTTCTGCCTGCCGATGAGGCGGTACAGGGGCTGATGGCGGAGCTGCACCGCATTTACAACGGCAAGGGGGGCAAGGGCTTTGGCTTCTTCGCCGACCCCGAGGCCGCCGTCGCCGAGCTGGCAGAGGGGGAAGAGGCCCCCAAGCAGCCCTCTCCCCTGTTTCGCATCGCGCTGGAAAAGCTGCTGGACGAGCAGCTCGAATTCGTTCCCTTCTCGGTGGAGATGACCCAGCTGCTGGTCAAGCAGCTGGTGGAGCACGCCCTCGACGAGCAGGGGGTGCTGCTGTTTGCCAAGTACAACTACGTGGGTGTGGATTATCTGATGATCGCCCTGCTGGAGGGCAAGGAGAGCGTCACCGTCAGCGAGGCGCTGGAGCTGCGCCACATCCAGTATCTGGATATCGGCAAATTGAACCTGGTGGCCCGCATCGATCTCACCGAATGGAAAACCCAGGCTGATTCGCGCCGTTACATCACTTTCAGCAAGGGTCGGGTCGGTCGCAAGCTGGGTGATTTTTTCATGGATCTGCTGGGTGCCCGCGAGGGGATGGATGCCAAGATCCAGAACAAGGGGCTGCTGCAGGCGGTGGACGACTATTGCGACAGCCGCCAGCTCGAACCGGCCGAGCGCAACGACTACAAGAAACAGGTCTTCAAATATTGCACCGAGCAGGCCAGCGCCGGTGAAGAGATAGAGATCAGGGAGCTGTCGGCGGAGCTCTCGTCAAAAGAGGCAGGGGAGGGCGACCTCGATTTTTACAGCTTCATCGGTCAGGAGTACGAGCTGGAAGAGCGCTTCCCGGCGGACCGCTCCACCCTGCGCGGGTTGACCAAGTTCGTCGGCTCCGGTGGCGGCCTGACGTTGAGCTTCGAGCAGAAGCTGCTCAACAGCCGGATTTTCTACGATCCCCAGACCGATACCCTGACCATCAAGGGGGTGCCGCCCAACCTCAAGGATCAGCTGTTGCGCCAGTCGTAATGTGATCTGCTTTCCACTTTTGGCAAAAAGACACCGCAGCCTGCTGCGGTGTCTTTTTATTTAACGGGGTAGGTGGCAGCGAAACCAACTCGGTGATTTGTTAACAAATTAAACAGAATAATCCCTGTGAAAGGGTTTTCAATGAGGTGAAAACCCTTTCATTCATGTTTATTTATTTCTCTTTGGTAATTTAATTTCTTAATTTGGCGATAAATATGCCAATAAATGGCGTTAACCCCCTGAAATAAGAAAATGTTTTCAGAACTTTCCGGAAGAAAATACGTAATTGCGTTTCAAAAATGCGAGTTGCGTCATGTGAGGCGGTAACGGCTTGGGATAATATTCATCTCGCACACAATGCTCTTGCAGCGCGGAACTAATACAAGGAAAGGCTCATGAAAAAGAAATTGCTGTCATCCCTGATCGGTCTGGCTACTCTGGGTGT
The DNA here is from genome assembly GCF_040908225.1 of Aeromonas sp. R5-3. NCBI lineage: Bacteria > Pseudomonadati > Pseudomonadota > Gammaproteobacteria > Aeromonadales > Aeromonadaceae > Aeromonas > Aeromonas sp. R5-3. Next base: position 294,611 of record NZ_JBFODH010000002.1, read on the forward strand.
GGCTTGCTCTGCCACTGCCGCCATTGACGAAGGCCAACTGACCATCTGGATCAACGGTGACAAGGGATACAATGGTCTGGCCGAAGTAGGTAAGAAATTTGAAGCCGAAACCGGCATCAAGGTGACAGTTGCTCACCCTGATCAGGTGGAAGTGAAATTCCAGCAAGCCGCTGCCACCGGCAACGGCCCGGACATCTTCTTCTGGGCTCACGACCGTTACGGTGAGTGGGTCAAGGCCGGTCTGCTGGTCCCCGTGACCCCGAATGCCGCCACCAAAGCCAAGTTTGAACAGTTCGCCTGGGATGCCATGACCGTTGATGGCAAGACCTACGGTTATCCGGTTGCCGTCGAAGCCGTCAGCCTGATCTACAACAAGGATCTGCTGCCGGAGCCGCCGAAGACCTTCGAAGAGATCGCCAAGATTGACGAGACCCTGAAGAAGAGCGGCAAGCGCGCCATCATGTGGGCCTATGACACCCCCTACTTCAGCTACCCGCTGGTGGCTGCCAACGGTGGCTACGCCTTCAAGAAGACCGCTACTGGTTATGACGTGAAAGACACCGGCGTGAACAACGCGGGTGCCAAGGCCGGTGTCGGCTACATCTCCGAGATGATCAAGTCCGGTCACCTGGAAAAAGGCATCGACTACGGTGTGATGGACGCCAAGTTCAACAAGGGCGAAGTGGCCATGATGATCAACGGTCCCTGGGCCTGGAGCAACCTGGACAAGAGCGGTATCAAGTACGGCGTAGCGCCGCTGCCGACCCTGAAGGGTAAACCGGCCAAGGCCTTCGTCGGTGTACTGGGTGCCACCATCAACGCCGCCAGCCCGAACAAGGATCTGGCCATCGAGTTCCTGGAAAACTACCTGCTGACCGACGCCGGTCTGGCTCCGGTCAACGCCGACAAGCCGCTGGGCGCCGTGGCGCTGAAGTCCTTCCAGAAGACCCTGGAAGCGGATCCGCACATCAAGGCAACCATGCAAAACGCCCAGAATGGCGAGCCGATGCCGTCCGTGCCTGAAATGAGCCGTTTCTGGTCCTCCTTCGAAACTGCCCTCAAGAACGTGACCTCCGGCCGTCAGAGCGTTGACGAAGCCCTGGATACCGCTGCCAAGCGTATCGTTCAGTAAGCACGCACTACCCGGGAGGCCGCAACGGCCTCCCACTCTCTCAAATCTCTCTTGGCGTTATAAAGGTTAATTGGCATGGAAGTAGTACCTTCTATCGAATCCTATGCCGGTCCGAAGGATAAGCACACCTGGCTTAAGTGGACCATTGCTGCCCTGGTAGCCATCCTCAACGGTTATGCAGCCGTGATGATGTACGCCAGCGGTGAGTGGGTATTCGCTCTGCTTGATCTGGTGGTGGTCTCCGTCGGTCTGTATGTCTTCATGAACAAGAAGACCTATGCCCACCGCTATATCTTCCCCGGTGTGGCTGGCATGGTTGTTTTTATCATCTTCCCTCTTGCCTACACGATCGGCATCGCCTTCACCAACTATTCGGGATCCAACCTGCTCTCCATCGAGCAGGCGCGGGATTACCATCTGAAAAAAACCTATAAGGTGGCGGGCGGTGAATTCGATTTCACCCTCCTGGGTGGTGAGAACAATCAGTTTCAGCTGCTGCTGAAACAGGACGACCAATCCTTTATCAGTCAACCCGTTACCCTGATGAACAACAAGGCCCGTGAACTGGCTGTCCGCGAGGGCAGGGTTCATGACAAGGTACAGGTTGTTCAGCTGCAACCCCTGGCCGGTGAGGCCGTGGACCAGGTGGCGCCCATCCGGGCCATCGTCGACCACCGCACCCACCTGAGCGCACTCGATCTGGTGCTGCCGGATGGCGGAACCCACCTGACCCTGAGCAGCCTGCGCAAGTTCGCCGCCCAGAAACAGCAGTACACCCGTCTGCTGGACGGTGCCGTGCTCAAGTCCGGGGTGGTGATCAAAGACAGCAACCTGCTGCGTGACAACCAGAGCGGCGAGCTGATGCTGCCCAACGGCGACACCGGCTTCTATCAATACATCGACGAACAGGGCCAGTTTGTCGGCAAGAGCGTGGCACCAGGCTTCGTGGTGAGCGTGGGCTGGAAGAACTTCGCCCGCATCGTCACCGATCCGGGTATCCAGGCGCCGTTCCTGCAGATCTTCGTCTGGACCGTGATCTTCTCCGCCTGTTCGGTGGGCTTCACCCTGGCCATCGGCATGGTGCTGGCCTGTCTGGTGCAGTGGGAGTCTCTCAAGGGGCGCGGTTTCTACCGGGTCATGCTGATCCTGCCCTATGCCATCCCGGCGTTCATCTCCATCCTGGTGTTCAAGGGCTTGTTCAACCAGAACTTCGGCGAGATCAACCTGTTCCTGGAAGCGGCGTTTGGCATCAAGCCTGACTGGTACACCAACCCCTTCCTGGCCAAGGTGATGATCCTCATCGTCAACACCTGGCTTGGCTACCCCTACATGATGATCCTCTGCATGGGCCTGCTCAAAGCCATTCCGGAAGATCTCTATGAGGCGTCCGCCATGGACGGTGCCGGTCCGGTGCAAAACTTCTTCAAGATCACAGTACCGCTCTTGATGAAGCCGCTGACGCCCCTGTTGATTGCCTCGTTCGCGTTCAACTTCAACAACTTCGTGCTTATCCAGTTGTTGACCAACGGCGCGCCGGACATCATTGGCGCCAGCACCCCGGCCGGGACCACCGACCTGCTGGTGAGCTACACCTACCGGATCGCGTTCCAGGGCTCGGGTGGTCAGGACTACGGTCTGGCCAGTGCCATCGCCACCGCCATCTTCCTCATCGTGGGTGCGCTGGCCTTGCTCAACCTGAAATTGTCCAAAGCCGACAAGCAACTGTAAGGAGGCTTCAACATGGCAATCGTACAACCCAAATCAGTCAAATACCGGGTGTGGGCAACCCACCTGGTGATGTGGGGCTTCCTGGCATTGATCATCTTCCCGCTGATCATGGTCATCGCCATCTCGTTTAGAAACGGCAACTTCGCGGTAGGGGAGATCATCCCCTCCAACCCGACCCTGGATCACTGGAAGCTGGCGCTGGGCATGTCCATCACCAACGCCGACGGCAGCATCACGCCGCCGCCGTTCCCGGTGCTGACCTGGTTGTGGAACTCCATCAAGATCGCGGGCATCACCGCCCTGATGATAGTGGTGCTCTCCACCACCTGTGCCTACGCCTTCGCCCGCCTGCGTTTTCGTGGCAAGTCCACCATCCTGCAGGGCATGCTGATCTTCCAGATGTTCCCGGCGGTGCTGGCACTGGTGGCCATCTATGCGCTCTTCAACAAGATTGGTGACTACATCCCCTGGCTGGGTCTCAACACCCACGGCGGCCTGATCCTGGCCTACATGGGTGGCATCGCCCTGCACGTCTGGACCATCAAGGGCTACTTCGAGACCATTGACTCCTCCCTGGAGGAGGCGGCGGCCATCGACGGTGCCACCCCGTGGCAGGCGTTCCGGTTGATCCTGCTGCCGCTGTCGGTGCCCATCCTGGCGGTGGTGTTCATCCTGGCCTTCATCGGTTCCATCACCGAGGTGCCCATGGCCTCCATCCTGCTGCAGGATGTGAACAATCTGACCCTGGCGGTCGGGGCCCAGCAGTACCTCTATCCGCAGAACTACCTGTGGGGTGACTTTGCCGCAGCCGCCGTGCTGTCGGGCTTCCCCATCACGGTCGTCTTCCTGCTCGCCCAGCGCTGGCTGGTGGGTGGTCTCACGGCCGGCGGCGTGAAAGGTTAACGGTTCATGGCCGGGGGAGCCGACTCCCCCCGCCATCACGATTTGCAAAGATTCAAGAGCGGAGCTCGACATGGCTGAAGTAGTACTCAACAACGTTCGCAAAAATTACGATCCGGCTGTCCACAAGGACACCCTGCGCAATATCAACCTGGCCATCAAGGAAGGGGAGTTCATCGTCTTCGTCGGCCCGTCCGGTTGCGGCAAGTCCACCCTGCTGCGGATGATCGCCGGTCTGGAAGACATCACCAGCGGCGAGCTGACCATCGGCGGTCGCTACATGAACGACGTGCCGCCGGTAGAGCGCAACGTGGGCATGGTGTTCCAGTCCTACGCCCTCTACCCGCACATGAACATCTACGAGAACATGGCCTTCGGCCTCAAGCTCAAGAAGATGGACAAGGAGAACATCCACAAGCGGGTGATGCGCGCCGCCGAGATCCTGGGTCTCGAGCCGCTGCTGGACCGCAAGCCCAAGGCGCTCTCCGGCGGTCAACGCCAGCGGGTCGCCATCGGCCGCTCCATCGTGCAGCAGCCGCAGGTGTTCCTGTTTGACGAACCTCTGTCGAACCTCGACGCCGCCCTGCGGGTCAAGATGCGCATCGAGATCGCCAAGCTGCACAAGGAGCTCAACTCCACCATCATCTACGTGACCCACGACCAGGTGGAGGCCATGACCCTGGCCAACCGCATCGTGGTACTGAGCCCGCTCAAGGCGGACGCGACCACCAACCTGGAACAGTTCGGCACCCCGCTCGAGCTCTACCACAACCCGGACAACAAGTTCGTGGCGGGCTTCATCGGCTCCCCCAAGATGAACTTCCTGGCCGGCGAGCTGGTGGAAATTGGCGAGCAGGAGTGCCTGGTCAAGCTGACCACGGGCGACAGCGTGCGGGTGCGGGTCGATGCCCGCCGCGGCGCGGTTGGCGACAAGGTGGAGCTGGGCATTCGTCCCGAGCACCTGGTGCCGCTCGATCACGCCCATGCCGACAGCCGCGTGAGCGGGGTGGTGCAGGTGGCTGAACACCTGGGGGCCGAATCCTTCGTCTACATGGACGTGGCGGGCCACGACTTCACCGTCAAGGCGAGCTCCGACGTGGACGTGGCCACCGGCCAGCAGTACAGCGTCGGCATTCCGGCCGAGGCCTGCTACCTGTTCGATGCCAAGGAGCAAGCCTTCCCGCGCACGGCCAAATACATCCGCACCTGACAAGGGGCGGCTGCCGAGGTTTCCTTTTCTTTATATTCAATGCCTTTTTGCCGGTCGCAAGACCGGCTTTTTATTGCCTGCCGTTTGGCGAGAACGGCAGGCGAGGTGGCAGGGATCAAGCCTCGAGCGCGGCTGTGATGTCCGGCACGAAGTGCTGGCTGGTGAGCGGCGGGCGCTCGTAACCTTCGGTGTTGATGGGGGGCAGGGTGATGGGCTCGTAGTGGATCGCCTCGTAGGGCACCTTACCCAGCAGGTGGGAGATGCAGTTGAGGCGGGCGCGGCGCTTGTCGTCTGCCTCCACCACGAACCAGGGGCAATCCTCGGTGTCGGTGTAGGTGAACATGTCGTCCTTGGCGCGGGAGTACTCCACCCAGCGCGAGCGGGACTGCAGATCCATCGGGCTGAACTTCCAGCGTTTGATGGGGGTGTTGATCCGCTCCTTGAAGCGTTTCTCCTGTTCCTCGTCGCTGACCGAGAACCAGTACTTGATGAGGGTGATCCCTGAGCGAGTCAGCATCCGCTCGAACTCGGGGCAGGCGCGCAGAAACTCGCGATACTCGTTGTCGCTGCAAAAGCCCATCACCCGCTCGACCCCGGCCCGGTTGTACCAGGAGCGGTCGAACAGCACCATCTCGCCGGCGGCGGGCAGGTGGGTCACGTAGCGCTGAAAGTACCACTGGGAGCGTTCCCGGTCAGAGGGAGCGGGCAGGGCGGTGACCCGGCAGACCCGGGGGTTGAGGGGCTCGGTGATCGCCTTGATGACGCCCCCCTTGCCGGCGGCGTCGCGGCCCTCGAACAGTACCACCACCTTCAGCCCCTCCTGCTTGACCCACTCCTGCAGCTTGACCAGCTCCTCCTGCAGATGGGCCAGGTGGTGCTCGTAGGTCTTCTTGTCCAGGCGCGGGCGTTTCTTGCTCTTGTCCTTCGGCATGATTGTCTCCTTATTGAGTCCTTTCCAGATTGCACCAGGCGGGCGTCACTGCCAAGGGGGTCGTGTTACACTGCCGCCTCACGAGCCGCCGGCAGGCAATAGAAAAAACATGACGCCAGTGATGGCGATTTGCACTGCCGTCTCATCACCGGCTGTTGGCAACAGGAGAAAACATGAAGCAAGTTATGGAGATAGCAGGCCGCCAGATGGCCTATCTGGACGAGGGGCAGGGCCCGGTCGTGCTGTTTGGTCACAGCTACCTGTGGGACAGCGCCATGTGGGCGCCCCAGGTGGAGGCCCTCAAGGGGCAGTACCGTTGCATCGTGCCCGAGCTGTGGGGCCACGGTGATTCCGATGCGCTGCCCGAGGGGGGCTGCACCCTGGCGACCCTGGCCCGCGACCAGCTGGCCCTGCTCGATGCGCTCGGCATCGACGAGTTCGTGCTGGTGGGTCTCTCCATCGGCGGCATGTGGGGCGTGGAGCTGGCGCGCATGGTGCCTGCGCGCCTCAAGGGGCTGGTGTTGATGGACAGCTTCGTCGGCCTTGAGCCCCAGATCACCTGCGAGCGCTACCTCGGCATGCTGGCCATGATCGAGCAGCTTGGCACCATCCCGGCTCCCATCGTCGAGCAGGTGGCGCCGCTGTTCTTTGCCGATCAGCCGGATGCCAATCTGATGAGCGGTTTCAAGGCGCGCCTCGCCGCCTGGCCGGCCGACAAGGTGGCCGCCATGGTGGCGGTGGGTCGCAGCTTCGTGACCCGCGAAGATCGCATCGAGTGGCTTGAAGAGATGAGGCTGCCCGCGCTGGTGATGACGGGTTGCCAGGACAAGGCCCGCCCTGTGCTGGAAGGCTACCTGATGGCCGAGGTGCTGGGCTGCCCGTTCAAGGAGATCCCGGCGGCCGGCCACATCGCCTCGCTGGAGAACCCCGCCTTCGTCAACGACGCGCTGGCCGAGTTTCTGGCCCGCCTGTGACAGTGTTCTCTGCCGGATAACAAGAAAAGGAGCCATGGGCTCCTTTTCTCTTTGGTGCGGGTGTGGTCTGGGCGTTACCAGATATAGCCGAGCCCCAGCCCGGCATAGAGTTCCCCCTGATGCTGGACGAGGGGGCTGTCCGCGATGTCGCCGTCATAGCGCTCGTAGTTGATGCCAAAGCCGCCGATCCAGTTGGCGTTGAAGCGATAGCTGCCGATGAGGGAGACCATGGGGGAGAGGGTGGTGCCGGTGTTCCACGCCGGCCTGTCCGCCCTCGCTTCGTCTTGCGAGACACCGCCGAAGTAGTAGTTGGCCAGGTTGTGGCTGCGCAGCATGACGCCGGCCCCCGGCATCAGCAGCAGCGGGCCGCGAATGATGGGGAAGTTGGCCCACAGCATCAGCTCCTGGCCATTGCTGGTGCCGGTCACGTCGCTGGTGGCCCGCACGCTCCAGAGGGCATAGGGGGTGATGAGATCGGCCCCGATCCCGGCTTCGAACTCACCTTTGCGCTTGTCGAGGCCGTGCAGGAAGGGATCATCGTCCGGATCCAGATTGCCAAAGCGCATCCGGCCGAAGGCGTAGGTGGAGAGGCCGCCATTGCGGCTCAGGTAGTAGCGGGCCCGATCCCCCAGGTACATGAGGTTGTCGCCAAAGTAGAGGGCACCCGGGATCGGCAGCAGGGTGTCATCCTGGTGCTGGTAGCGGGCCTGACCGCCGATGACGGCCCCGCCCAGCACCAACCCCTTGGGAATGGGGCTGTCGGGGCTGTCGCTGGAGAAGGCGCTGAGCGCCCCGATATCGAGATCGGCCCGGGCCGGCAGGGTGGTCAGGAGCAGGGCCGCCAGCCCCGTCCGTGTGAGCATTTGCAATATCTTCATGGACACTCCGTTGTCATCGATGGCCAGGCACGACTATCGCATTATTTGGGCACGGCGGGCAGCTCTTCGCGCTTGGGCCAGGCATTGAGCACCGCCTTGACCAGGGTGGCGAGGGGGATGGCGAAGAAGACCCCCCAGAAGCCCCACAGGCCGCCAAACACCAGCACGGCAACGATGATGGCCACCGGATGCAGGTTGACCGCCTCGGAGAAGAGCAGAGGAACCAGCAGATTACCGTCGAGGGCCTGGATCACCAGATAGGCCACCATCAGCCAGGTGAACTCGGGGGTCAGCCCCCACTGGAACAGGGCCACCATGGCTACCGGCACCGTCACCGCGGCGGCACCTATGTAGGGGATCAGCACCGAGAAGCCCACCGCCACCGCCAGCAGCGCCGAGTAGCGCAGCCCCATCAGGGCGAATGGGATATAGGTCGCCACCCCGACGATGAGGATCTCGATCACCTTGCCGCGGATGTAGTTGAGGATCTGCTCGTTCATCTCCACCCAGACCCGGTTGACCAGGGTGCGGTTGCGCGGCAGGAAGCGGCGCAGCCCCCCCATCAATATCTCTTTGTCCTTGAGCATGAAGAACACCATCAAGGGCACCAGGATGGCGTAGATGAGGATGGCCACCACGTTGATGAGGGAGCCGAGGGAGGCGGTCACCAGCTGCTCGCCCCCGCTCAGGATACGCTGGCGCATGTTGTCGATGACGGTCTCCACCAGGCTGACATCGACCAGCTCGGGGTACTGCTCCGGCAGGGTGCGCACATAGTCCTGGGCATGGGAGAGCATGGCCGGGGACTCCTTGGCCAGGTTCAGCCCCTGGCTTGCCAGGGTCGGGATGAGGCCGAGAAACGCCATGGCGGTGAGGGCGATGAACAGCAGCAGGATGAGACTGGTGGCCAGGGTGCGGGAGAGCCCGGCCCGCTGCAGCCGGCTCACCGGCCACTCCAGCAGGTAGGCCATCACCAGTGCGACCAACAGTGGCGCCAGCAGATCGCCAAACAGCCAGAGCACGGCGAAACAGGCCGTCAGCAGCAGAAACAGGGTGACGGCATCGGGATCGGAGAAGCGGGTCTGATACCAGCGCTTGATGACTTCTAACATGGCGACATCCTTTACGTTACTGGGGCTGGCTGTGGTGCCTGGCCCCGACCACCAACTGCAAAGAGAGGGTATTGTCCGGCGCTTCCTGCAAGGTGAAGGGGTGACCCTGGCGCTGCAGATAGGCGGGAATGTCCTGCCGGGAGCCGGCATCGGCCAGCCGGATGGCGAGGGCTTGACCGGTTTTGGCCTGGCGCAACCAGAGCTTGAGCCGGATCAGCGGCTCGGGGCAACGCCAGGGGGTCAGGTCGAGGTATTCCATGGAGGCTCCATCGCGCGTGATGGCGGCTATTATGGCCGTGATGAGAGCGCGAAACAACGCTTGTAGCCCTTGATGGGCAAGGGTATTCTGCCGGTGTCCCGGTAGGGTCTGATTGGAGATAGAGATAACGTGGCACGCTTTTCCCCCCTGATGGCATCGCTCCCCCTGCTGGCTTCCCTGATGGGCGCCACTTTCCATGCCCAGGCCAGCAACCAGCTTCCCGATATCGGCACCGCCGGGGTGGCCGCCCTGCCCATCGAGCAGGAGGTGCGCTACGGCAACGCCTTCATGCGCTTTGCCCGGGCCGGTTTGCCGATCATAGATGATCCCGTGTTGAGCCAGTACATCGACGATCTGGGCCAGCGGCTGCTCTCCAACGCCGACGGCGTGCGCTTCCCGTTCACCTTCTTCCTCATCAACGACCCCAGCATCAACGCGGCCGCCTTCCTCGGCGGGCGGGTCAAGGTGCACACCGGCCTGTTTCTCTATGCCGACAGCGAGAGCGAGCTCGCCTCGGTACTGGCCCACGAAATCACCCACGTGACCCAGCGCCATATCGCCCGCTACATGGAAGCGCAGGCGAGCAGCTCCGCCATGACCCTGGCCGGCCTGGTGGGCTCCATTGCGCTGGCGGTGATCAACCCCACCGCGGGGATCGCCGCGCTGCAGACCACGCTGGGTCTCTCCATGCAGTCCGCCATCAACTACACCCGCGACAACGAATACGAAGCGGACCGGATCGGCATGAAGACGCTGTATGACGCCGGTTTCGATCCCATGGGCATGGCCAACTTCTTCCAGAAGCTGGCGGCCGAGTATCGCTACGCCAGCAAGCCCCCTGAGATGCTGCTGACTCACCCGCTGCCGGAGACCCGGATCAGCGAGGCGCGCGCCCGGGCGGGCAGTTATGGCCGTCGCAATCTGCCACCCAGCCTCGACTTCTGGCTGGCCAAGGTGCGCATTCAGGTGCGTTTTGGCACCGAGAGCCCGCAGGCCCTGCTCACCTATTTCGACAACCGGTTGCAGAAGGGGGACTACCCGCTCAAGGATGCGGCCATTTACGGCAAGGCGCTGGCGCTGCTGCAGCTCAAGCGCACCGACGAGGCCGACGCCCTGATGCAGGAGCTGGCGACTCGCCACCCGGAAGATCTGTTCGTGGTGGACGCCCTCACCGACATCGACTTGGCCAAGGGGCGCAGTGCCCAGGCCATCGCCCGGCTCGAGAAGTTCCGCACCCGCATGCCGGACAACGAGGTAGTGGTGGTGAACCTCGGCAACGCCTACCTGGAAGGGGGCAACTACAAGAAGTCCATCGCCATTCTCGACCCCTATGCCCGTGAGCACGAAGAGAACAACCTGGCCTGGAGCCTGCTCTCCGATGCCTATCGCAAGGCGGGCAGGATGACCGAGCTGCACATGGCGCGCGCCGAGATGCTCTCCCTGCGCGGTGACTACCAGGCAGCCATTGACGAGCTGATCGTGGCGCGCGGCACCACCAACGACAAGTTGACCTTGGCAAGGCTGGAGGCGCGCATCACCGAGCTGGAGCGGGCCAAGAAGGATCTCGACAGCCTCAAGGGCTGACGGGCCAGCGGTTCTCACACACGACAAGGGCGCACCAGGGGGCGCCCTTGTCGTTGATGCAGGTTGCCGATGGGCAACAACGGGGGGAAGGGTGGGGAAACAGAGCGGCCGGCGGCAAGGGGTCAGGCGTTCAGTGGCCAGCCGGCTTGACTGAGGCCCTGAGGGCCTCGACCCGCGATGGGGTGAGCTCCCCCACCAGGCTCTGCTGGAGGTTCCCTTTGCCATCGAGCAGATAGCTGGTGGGCAGCCCGGCGGGGCGAGGGAAGGGGAGGCTCGCCTCCTGCCGGGGGATGAGCAGCGGCACCCTGATGTGGTACTGCCCGGCCAGTTCGCCGAGCTCGGCCGGTGTGGTCGGGTCGTAGTTGATCATCACCACGGTGATCTCTCCCTCCCGCGCCAGCGCCTCCAGCAGCGGCAGCTCCCGCAGGCAAGGGGCGCACCAGGGGGCGAAGTAGTTGACCAACAGCGGCTTGCCGGCAAAGTCGGCCAGGGCCACCGGCAGGTGCTGGCTGTCGGTGAACTGGGGGGCCGGGCTGCAGGCCGTCAGCAGACCGGCCACAATCAGCCAACAAATTCGTTTCAATTCCTGCACTCTCGCGCTTACCCTGACCATCAGTTTCCCCTACAATAGCGCCGTTTCTTGTCCCATCTTGCGATTAATCAGGGAGTTATCATGAGCGAGACCCAAATCTACCACAATCCGCGCTGCTCCAAGAGCCGTGAAACCCTGGCCTTGCTGGAACAACACGGGATCGCCCCGGCTGTGGTGCTCTATCTGGAGCAGGCCCCGAGCGAGGAAGAGATCCGCACCCTGCTGAGCCAGCTGGGATTCAGCGATCCGCGCCAGCTGATGCGCACCAAGGAAGATCTCTACAAGGAGCTGGGGCTTGGCGAGGTGAGCGGTGACGCCCTCATTCGCGCCATGCACCAGAATCCCAAGCTCATCGAGCGCCCCATCGTCATCAAGAACGGCCAGGCCCGCATCGGCCGCCCGCCCGAGCAGGTGCTGGAGATCCTCAAGTGAGCACCCGCTTCGCCCGTCTGCTGACTCTGGTCGGCTTCTTTGGCCTGCTGGGCTGGGTGCTGCTGTGGCACCTGTGGCTCTCGCCCCACCCGGACCTCAACCCCTGGCTGTTGCCGGTGATCTGGACGGTGCCGCTGCTGTTCCCGCTCAAGGGAATAGTGCAGGGCAACCCCTACACCCACGCCTGGGGCAACTTCGTGCTGATGCCCTACTTCCTGCACGCCCTGACCCTGATCACCACGGATGAGGGGGAGCGGTGGCTGGCGGTGGTGGAGCTGGTGTTCACCGTGCTCGCCTTTATCGGCACCATCTATTACGCCCGCCTGCGCGGCCGCGAGCTGGGGCTGAGCATTCGCAAGAAAAAGGATGCCGACAGCTGACCCGCTGGGTTTCTACCCTGGCTTGCAGGGGAAAACGGGCTGTCGCTGCGACCACAGTGCAGAGCGCGCATCCAAATGAAAAGTCCCTGCCAAGGCAGGGACTTTTTTATGGCTTGAGTGGCCTTGGCTGCGCTTGCCGTTCGCTTAGAAATGAATGGTCAGCTGGGGCGCTTTGGCCGGGGTTGCCTCCGAGGTATAGACATATTTATCGTAGAAACTGGCATAACCGGGATCGAGCGTGAAGCTCAATCTTGGTTGTTCATAGGTATTGCCACTCCCCGTTTTTGCCCTGTCCAGGGCGGCATTGAACAAGTCAGTGACATCAACCCAGGCCACCTGTTCACTGGAGTAGGTGATTTGGTCGCTGAACTTGGGCCGGTACTCTTTCCAGCTGTTTTGTCGCATCGCCCAGGTTGAGGCGTTGGCGCTGAAGAAGTAGTAACTCCAGTAACTGGAAATATATACGGTGCCGGGATCGTACTGCTCAATTCTCAATGAAACCGAGCTCGGTTTTCTGTTGCCATATTTGGCAACATATTCACCCAGGTTGAATGAGAGAAATCCCCAGGTCATGGCAGGATTGTAAGCACCATCGGCGCCGAGAGTCAGGTTGCTGTTTTGAGACTGACTGACTTGTTTGGGATCATAGGTATAATAGGCCATGTCTTCATCGGCATAGATGGCATAGGTGCCATCGCTTCTGACCTCATGGGGCTTGTTATATTCCCCTTCTGCCGCGCAATAGTTCTTTATGGTGACCTGACTTGATGGTGCACCGAGACGAATATCAAGACCTTGCTTGGGAGTCAGCGTCACATTGCCCAGTTGTCCTGAATTGATCAGGCGCTTGGCATCGCTATCCGGATCCAGCGTGTCCTTGGTATAACTCAAGGTGGCGGGATACTCTTTCATGGTCAAATAATAGGGAACGAATTTGCCCTCGGCGTCCGTTTTATTCACCATGGCAATGTCTTTATTCAAGATGTTGTCATGGAGGGTGGCGGAATTATTCTTCGCCGTGACGATCAGGGAGATGCTATCCACAACCCCTTTTCCTCCCTTGAATGAAATGCTCGGGCGCTTGCTGTTCAAGCGGTCGTACAAATACATCAAGGGCACGTCATCGGTGACTACGGTATACAGCTTGGAACTGCTGCCATTGGTAGACATAGCGGCATAGGAGAAGCTGTCATTATTGCCGTCTATATCGTGAAGGTTGGTGAACTGCGGGGTGACATCAGCGCTGACCAGATATTTGATCTTCAATCTCCCGGTGAGATTGATGCCGGTATTCTCGGTCGTGTTCCAGCCACTCATGGTCAAGCCCGACTTGGCATTGCTTGCCAGCACGACGTTGGAGGGGATGAAGGTGGTGACCAGCTTGTATCCCTGGGAGCTGGAGCGATCACTATAGGTCTTGTCGACACGGACCTTCGGGGTGGTCAACAGGGTGAACAAGCCCATGGGCTCATCATAGAGCGGGAACGAGATATCACTGGCACCATTTTCGCCAAAATCTTGCCAGGCGGTGGACAAACTGCCCGGCATTTTCAGTTTGACCGTGATGCCAGGATCTGAGGAGGTCGTTTCACCCCGCAAATACACCTCCGAGAAGGAGATTTGTGGAATGATTGGGCTGTAGCCGGGCACGGCCGCCGCCTGTGTTCCGAAGATGGATCCCACCCCAGACAGGGTGCCGGCCAGTGCCTTGAAGCCTGCCGTTACACTGCTTCCCCCCGGAGCCAGCTCCATCATGCCGCCCAGAAAGTCGCCTGCGGCACCCAGGGCATCGCTGGCCACGGCATTGGAGGTGGCGGAGTCGTTGATGCCGCCGAAGACATTCTGCAGGTCGGAGAGATTGCTGACGGTATAATTGCCGGCCTGTTCCAGGTTGTCGCTCAAGCTACCAGAGACATCCATCAGATAGGCCGCCGGATCGCCGATACCCTCGTCGGTGATATTCTGCGAGATACCGGTGGCATGCCCATACAGTTCAACATTGGCGATCGCTTTTGGACTGATCTTGATGTTCAAGTCAATCTCATCTGAACCGGCGGAACAGGGATCCAGATTCACCTGGAAGTCGGTCACCCCTCAGCCACCATCCTGCGCGTTATTGATGGCGCCAAAGCCGGTCTTGCTGCTGGAGTAGAATCGGGCATCCGCGCTCTGATTGCTGTCAAAGAGCTTGGATTTGCCAGTGGTGGAGAGCGTCACCGCAACGCCAGTGCCTATGGCATAGCCGGGGAAATATCCCATCACCCGCAGTTTTGCCGTCATCCGGTTATAGAGAATGAGATAGGGATATTGATTGGTTGAAAATGCATCATCTCCATCGGCAGACCAGGCGGACTTCGCATTGGCATAATGTTGCATCTTGTAGCCAAGATTGAATTTGAGGAGCTCCCAACCGCTATTTGGGTCCATGTCGGGAATTTTGTCTGCGATGGATCTGGCTACCCGTCTGGTGCAGCTTGTGGCAGGAGGGAGCTGATTACCCGGGCCCATGATATCCGAGGTGATGGCTGCGCCACCCGGAATATTGTAGAGCGATTCTATTTCGCAGATATAGAATGGGCTGGTCATCAACTCATCCTCTCCGCTTATCGAAGACATGCCAACTTGCAGGTGTTGGGTGCGCCAGTCGAAAATATTCTTGCGCTGTTGTTGGATTGCCGCTGCCGTATTTGGGTAGCGCGCATGATCCGGGTGGGTAATGACGGCTTCCTGTTTCCAGCGAGCATCTATATCCAGCGGGGTGGCTGCATGCGCCATCAATGGAAGCATGGCACTGACGGCCATCCATAATGTTGAATGCCTGATCTCCATTATCATAATTCTCCAGGTTTTAATCGCTATTGTAAAATCTTACAATTGACAGATATCGAGAATATTATTCTCACAATGAATATGTCAGCGGTTTTTAAATGAAGCATATCCATTACCGTGAGGGTAATAATTAATGCTGGTTAGTCAATGAGTTTTTTATTATTCTGGAGGCCGTGGATAATAGCGGCGGCGTTCGACAGACGTTTTTAGATGGAATTAGATGAAAAATAATATCAGCCAGAACTGGTGTAACATCATTTATGTGGAGCCTTCATTGGCGTTGATTTGTTGCAGCCAGAGCGATATATGAAAATATATATTCAATGAATGAAATCTTCTCCATCAAGGGTCATTGCCAAGCAAATATTCCTTACCCCAGCTCAACCGGAGTTATGCTCCCGTGAAGTACGGGGAGCGAAAGAGAGTGTGTTTGCCGTCATTTCGCGGGGTACTCATGGCTGCGGCCGTTCATCCCCGCCGCGATAGTGGACCAGCTGCTGCACGCTGAACTGCATCAGCTGGGGATAGAAGCGCAGAAAGCCCTCTTCGCACTGTTGCCAGCGGGTCGCGTCCAGGGTTGTGAGCGCTTCTCCCAGAGGTTGCGGGCGGCGCAGCCGGCGACCGATGCCGTTGAGGGCCTGCGCCAGTCCCTCTTTGCGCTGATAGGAGGCGATCCAGTCCTGCTCTGCCATCCGCTTGAGGGGTAGGGGCAGACCCTCCGGCAGCTGGGTTGCATCTGCCAGCAGGTGCCGGTAACTCTGCTGCAGGAAGCGGGGCAGGGCCTCGTCATGAAACTGCGGCCAGTGCAGGCTGAGCCAGTGGTCGTAGAGCATGTCCACCAGGATCCCGCCAAAGCGGCGCCAGGGGGCCTCGAAGCAGGCCACCGCCGCCCTGTGCTCGGGGTGGCCATCGGTGAAGGCGTCTATCTTGCGGTGCAGCCAGATCCCCTCGTCAAACGGTGCGGCGAGACCGGTGGGCAGGGCACCCTTGACGAAATCCCCCAGCAGGTTGCCGGTAAGGGAGCTGTGGGTATGGGCTGCCAGATGCAGGTGAGCCAGATAGTTCATGAAGGGGGGAACCAGCCAAAGGGATTGCCGCTGAGCCTAGCGGATCCGGCGGCCCTTGCCTATGAAAACGGCCGCCTGGCCGTGAGGAAGTGCTTCCCACCATGACCGCCGGCTGGGTAGAGTGCAGCATGGTTGGCGCTTTGTGGCGCCCATCATCATCACGAGGAGCATGCACATGTTGACCCTGATCGAAGGGGCCGAACTCTATGGTCCGACCCCGCTTGGCCGCCAGGATCTGCTGGTGGCCGATGGCCGCATCGCCTGGCTCGGGCAGGGATTGTCTGTCCCCGCCGACTGGCCGCTGACGCGGGTGGATGGTCGCGGCCGCTATCTGGTGCCCGGACTGGTGGATCCGCTGGCCCACATCACCGGCGGTGGCGGCGAGGGGGGCTTTGGTTTTCGCACGCCGGAGCTCTCGGCAAGGGAGGCGCTGAGCGCCGGGGTTACCACCCTGGTGGCGGCGCTTGGTACCGACAGCTTGACGCGCAGCCCGGCCCAGGTGCTCGGCAAGGTGCGCGAGTTTCGCGCCGCCGGGGTGAGCGCCTTCATGTATACCGGCTCCTACCATCTGCCGGTCAAGACCCTCACCGGCACGGTGGAATCGGACATCATGCTCATCCCCGAGGTGCTGGGGGTGGGGGAGGTGGCCATCAGCGATCACAGATCCAGCGCACCGACCCACCACGAGCTGGCCCGCCTGGTGAGCGAGGCGCGGGTGGCCGGGCTGCTTGCCGGCAAGAGCGGGGTGAGCTTCTTTCATCTGGGGGACGGGCGCGGGGCGCTGGCACCGCTGCGGGCCCTGCGCGATGGCACCGACATCCCGCTGCGCCAGCTCTACCCCACCCACTGCAACCGCAATCCTTGGCTGTTTGCCGAGGCCATCGAGTGGGGCCGGGCCGGCGGCTGGGTCGATCTCACCACCTCGAGCTTCCCGGACCTGCTGGACGATGGTGAGTTGCTGGCGGCCGATGCCCTGGTGGCGCTGCTGGCGGCCGGGATGCCTGCCGAGCGTATCAGCTTCAGTTCGGACGCCAACGCCAGCCTGCCGCGCTTCGACGGCGAGGGGCGCCTCATCGAGCTGCGCTGCGGCCAGATAGGCAGCCTGTGGCAGGCACTGGTGGAGAGCTGCAGTAAGGGGATCGCACTGGAGGTGGCGCTGGCAGTGGTGACGGCCAATCCGGCCAGGGCGTTGGGGTTGGCGGCCAAGGGCACGCTGGCGGTGGGGCAGGATGCGGATCTGCTGCTGATCGACCCCGACACGCTCACCATCGAGCGGGTGATGAGCGGCGGCCGCTGGCGCAGCTGAATATCGGAGTTAATGGGGAATCCGTGATGTCAGGCCACCCCTCTTTTAAACAACAAGCCCGGCAGCAGTGCCGGGCTTGTTGTTGACCGTGGGCCAGTCAGCGAGTCGAGATCAGATGGCCAGGAAGCCCAGGATCAGAATGGGGCCGAGCAGGCTCAGGATAAAGCCGGAGACGATGGCCACCGGCACCACCTGGATGCCGCCAGATTTCTGGATCACCGGCAGGGTGAAGTCGAGGGCGGTGGCGCCGCCATAACCGATGGCGGCGGAGGGGTGGCGGCGCATCAGCACCGGAATGATCAGGATGGCGATGAGCTCGCGCCCCAGATCGTTGATGAAGGCGGCAGAGCCCAGCACCGGGCCCAGCTTGTCGGCCACCAGGATGCCGGAGAGCGAATACCAGCCGAAGCTGGAGCTGAGGGCTAGGCCGTGGGCCAGCGGCATGCCGAGCAACTGGGCGGCCAGCAGGCTGCCGAGCCAGCTGCTGACGATGACGGTGGCGGCGATCTTCATGCCCCAGGGGTTGAGCAGGATCTGGCGCAGCCGCATGCCGGAGTTGCGCATCTGCACCCCGATGAGAAACAGCAGCAGCATCAGCGCCCACTCGCTCCACTTGTCGATGGGCAGAGCGCGCAGGTCCACCAGCAGCCCCAGCAAGACGCCGCCCAGCACCACGAAGCAGAGCTGCAGCGACTCCCACAACAGGTGCAGCTTGCTCGGCATCTGGCCGTCGCTGGTTTCATGCGTAGGGGGGGAACGCCGGTCCAGCCACCAGAGGGCCAGCAGATTGCACAGGGTAATGGCGGCGAGCATGACGCCAGCCACCTTGAAGATCACCGCCAGGTTGCTGCCCAGGTTCTCCACGTAGGCGAGCCCCAGCCCCATCAGGAACAAGATGAGATAGACCATCTTGCCCAGCGATTGATTGACCAGCTTGAGCAAACGGGCGGAGGAGAGGGGTACCAGATAGCCGATCACCAGCGGCAGCAGGATCAGCAACACATTGAGCAACATCGGGGCCTCGATCACAAAAACTGACAAAAATGACACCTTATCATCACTTATTGACCCTGTGTCACATATTTGTGTGTTTGCCTGCCTCATCCGGAACTTTTTTATCTATTTGTTATGTTTCTGGTATGAAATGAGGCCCCGTTTCGGGGCATCTACCCACCCTGGTGCAATCCAAAAACGGCGCGAGTCGGCGATTTTTCAATGGGATGCGAGGGCGGGGTGGGTGAATAAAGCCACTTCGGCTGCCTTATGGCATGATGGGCGGAATTTTCTTGCCAGTAGTGCGCTGCGGGTATAAAAAGGCGGTGTCATCGAACCGGGGTGATTAGCATTTTATGCAGACAAAGTGCTGAAAAATACCTGTTTGGCCAATAAAAATACAGACAAAACACCAAAGACCTCGGTTCTGTATTGTTTTTTGACTATCCGAGTGATATTTTCGCTGAAGGTTGCCATCGGTTAACTTTTTGTTAAATAAGCGATGGCGTGAGTCACGCCCCAGCGGCGTCTAGGGACAGACAAGGTTGTAATGGATGAGCGACGTTGCCGCACTGGAAGTTCGTGATCTGCACAAGTATTTCGGCACCCACGAAGTGCTCAAGGGCATCGATATGACCGCCCACAAGGGGGATGTGATCTCCCTTATCGGCTCCTCCGGCTCGGGGAAGTCGACCTTTCTTCGCTGTATCAATCTGCTGGAAACACCCTCTTCCGGCACGGTTTCCCTCCATGGCGAGCTTATTCGCATGAAAACCAACCGCACCGGTGAACGTCTGCCGGAAGACATGCGGCAGGTGGAGCGCATTCGCAGCCGGCTGGCCATGGTGTTTCAAAGCTTCAACCTCTGGTCGCACATGACCATCATGCAGAACATCATCGAAGTGCCGATCCAGGTGCTCAAGGTGCCCCGCGCCGAGGCCATTGCCAAGGCGGAACACCTGCTCAACCGGGTAGGGCTGTGGGAGCGGCGTGACTACTACCCGGGTCACCTCTCCGGCGGCCAGCAGCAGCGGGCGGCCATCGCCCGGGCCCTGGCGGTGGAACCCGAGGTGATGCTGTTTGACGAACCCACTTCGGCGCTCGACCCCGAACTGGTGGGCGAAGTACTCGGCCTGATGCGCGAGCTGGCCGAAGAGGGGCGCACCATGCTGGTGGTGACTCATGAGATGTCGTTTGCCCGCGATGTGTCGAACAAGGTAATGTTTTTGCACCAGGGCCGCGTGGAGGAGGAGGGCAATCCCAAGGAGATCTTCGCCCATCCCAAGTCCGAACGGTTCAAGCAATTCATCTCCTCCATCTATTGATGGACGGAGCTGAGCCCAACAATCTGCAATTGCAACAGTCGATGACTTTATCAAGGAGAGATACATGAACAAGCTGATGCTGGCGACTGCCATGGTTACTGCCCTGTCCTCCGGCAGCCTGATGGCCAAGGAGTGGAAAGAGGTGCGGATCGGTGTCGAAGGTGCCTACCCCCCCTTCTCCTGGACCGAGCCGAGCGGCGAGGTGAAAGGTTTTGACATCGATATCGCCAACGCCCTGTGCGAGGAGATGAAGGTGAAGTGCACCCTGGTCAAGCAGGACTGGGACGGCATCATTCCGGCGCTGCTGTCGCGCAAATATGACGCCATCATCGCCACCATGGACATCACCGAAGAGCGCAAGAAGAAGGTGGACTTCACCCAGAAGTACCAGCACATTCCGGCCCGCTTCGCCGCCAAGAAAGGCACTGACGTGAAACTGGAGAAGGCCTTCATGGATGGCAAGACAGTGGCGGTGCAGCGTGCCACCTCCATGGACACCTTTATTACCGACAACTTCCCCAACGCCACCATCAAGCGTTACGGTACCGCCGATGAGGCCTATCTCGACCTGAAATCCGGCCGCGTCGACTACGTGCTGGCCGACTCCGCCGCCATCAGCGACGGTCTGCTCAAGAAAGAGGGTGGCGATGCGTTCGAGTTCGTGGGCCCGAAACTGACCGATCCCAAGTGGTTTGGTGAAGGCGCCGGCATAGCGGTGCGCAAGGCCGACAAGGATCTGAAAGAGAAATTCAACGCCGCCATCCTGGCGCTGCGTGCCAACGGCAAGTACAAGGCGATCAACGACAAGTATTTCGACTTCGACGTCTACGGCGAGTAACTCCCAAGGCTCGCTGCCAGAGGCAGGAGCCAGGGCGTGACACGCACAATAGCGACAGGTTGACCCTCGTCTGTAGTCATCGGGCCCGTCGTCTCTCGCCAGGGAGTGATGGGCCCGCTTAGTTGCGATGGAACTGCATATGTTTGATTTGAAAGGATACGAAACCTCCCTGCTGGAGGGGGCCTGGGTCACCCTGGAGGTGGCGCTGGCCTCCCTGCTGCTGGCGCTGGTGCTCGGCATGCTGGGGGCGCTGGCCAAACTCTCCCCTTATAAATGGGCCCGCGGTTTTGCCACCGCCTACACCACCGTCATTCGCGGCATCCCCGATCTGGTGCTGATGATGCTGCTGTTCTTCGGCGGTCAGGTGCTCATCAACAACCTCTGTACCTGGGTCAACGAGAGCTACAACAACTACCTGCTGGCGAGCAATCCCAACCAGGAGTGGGTCTCCCTGCTGCCCGATTACATCGACATCAGCCCGTTTGCGGCCGGGGTGGCCACCATCGGTTTCATCTTCGGCGCCTACATGACCGAGACCTTCCGCGGCGCCATCCTGGCGGTGGACAAGGGCGAGCTGGAAGCGGCCCGCGCCTTCGGCATGCGGGCAACCCAGGTGTTTCGTCGCATCCTGTTTCCCCAGATGATGCGCCACGCTCTGCCGGGCTTTGGCAACAACTGGCTGGTGTTGCTGAAAACCACGGCGCTGGTCTCCATCATCGGGCTCGATGACATGGTGCGCAAAGCGTCCCTGGCGGCGGGCTCGACCCAGCTGCCCTTCACCTTCTACATGGCGGTGGCCCTGATCTTCCTGATCTTCACTGCGGTCTCCACCTCGGCACTGAAATGGGCCGAGCGTCACTATGCGATAAAGACGAGGTAAGCCATGGATTTCTCAATCATTCTCAGTGAATGGCCCACCTACTGGCAGGGCCTCTACACCACGGTACTGCTGGTGGCCGCCTCCCTGATCCTCGGGCTGATGCTGGCGGTGCCGCTCGGTATCCTGCGCAACAGCCGCAACTGGCTGATCAAGGGGCCGATCTGGGCCTACATCTACTTCTTTCGCGGCACTCCGCTGCTGGTGCAGCTGTTCATCATCTACTACGGCGCCGCCCAGTGGGAGTGGCTGAAAAACAGCGTCGCCTGGGATCTGTTTGCCGAAGCCTGGTTCTGCGCCCTGCTGGCGTTCACCCTGAACACCGGGGCATACACCGCCGAGATCGTGCGCGGGGCCGTGCTCAACATGCCAAAGGGGCAGATTGAGGCGGCCAACGCCTTCGGCATGACCCGCTGGCAGACCCTCACCCGGATCATTTTGCCCAACTCGTTTCGCCGGGCACTGCCGGCCTACAGTAACGAGGTGATCTTCATGCTGCAGGGCTCGGCGGTGGCGGGCATCATCACCATCGTCGATCTGACCGGCGCCGCGCGGATCATCAACTCCCGCTACTACAGCCCGTTCGAGGCGTTCCTGACCGCCGGCCTGCTCTACATGCTGCTGACTTTCGTCATCGTCTGGCTGTTCAAGAAGTGGGAAGCCCGCTGGCACGCCCACCTGCGCCCCCGCACCGTGTAACGCCCATAAAAAAAAGCCCGCAATTGCGGGCTTTTTTGTCGCTGCGTGTCCCTCAGCGGCCCAGGTATTCCCGATCGAAGAAGGTGTTGACCCAGTGAGGGCGGTAGATGGCGAGCAGGGTCATGGTCATGCCGTTGAGCAGGGCTTCGGGGAAGAGCAGCAGTGGCCAGATGGAGAGGTAGTCGGCGCTGATGGTGTACCAGGGATAGGTGTCGCTAAGGCCCATCAGCAGGGCGCTGGCCACCACCTTGACCGAGATGGAGAGGGCGCCGCCAAGAAAGGCCACCACGAACAGGTAGACGAACAGGTGGCGCGGCAGCCAGGCCCAGCTGGCCAGAAACAGCAGCCAGGTGGTGGCGACCGGCAGGGCCACGCCGATGAGGGCCTGCCAGCCTATCTCGGCCAGCGGGATGACGCCAAAATAGCTGAGCACCAGCAGGGTGAGGCAGGGGGCGAGCAGGGCGAGGCGCCAGCCCAGCAGCAGGGTCAGGCTGGTGAGGCCGAGAAAGTGCACCTCCAGCCCGTCGTGCAGACCGGCCCGCAGGGTCCAGAGCGGCACCAGCACGATGGCGCCGCCAAGGCAGAGGTGCTGGTAGAGCGGATTGTGGTAGAGGGTGCGCAGCAAGGTGCCACGCAGGCTGAATGTGAGCAGCAGTACCCAGAGCAGCAGGGCGGCGGCTTGTCCTTCACTCATGGCAGATCCTTGTCCGGTGACGGCATGCAGGTAGGCGAGGCCCGATGTGAAAGGGGCCGGCGTTTTCCCGGCCAGCCCCTGAGCTATCAGTATTTGACGTTGTTGTGGTACTTGGCGAGGATGCCCTGGACGCGGTCCATGGTCTCCTTGCTGGGGGGCTTGATCCCGGTGAGATCATAGGTGTCGCCCAGTACGTCCCACTTGTGCTTGCCGAGTTCGTGATAGGGCAGCAGTTCCACCTTCTCGACACACTCTCCCAGCTCGGCGATGAACTGGCCGAGCCCTTCGGCGCTCTCGTCATCGTCCGACCAGGTCGGCACTACCACGTAGCGGATCCACATGGTCTTGCCCTTGGCGGCCAGGTAGCGGGCAAACTCCAGGGTGTACTTGTTGCTGACGTGGGTCAGCGGAATGTGCTTGTCGTCGTTGATCTGCTTGATGTCGAGCAGCACCAGATCGGTATTGTCGAGCACCTTGTCGAGCTGTTCGTCGTAGTGGCGGACGAAGCCGTTGGTATCGAGGCAGGTGTGGATGCCCTTCTCCTTGCAGGCGGCGAACAGTTCGGCGATGAAATTTTGCTGCAGCATGGCTTCGCCACCGGAGGCGGTGACGCCGCCACCCGAGGCATTCATGAAGTGGCGATAGCTGGTGATGTCGCTCATCAACTCCGGCACTGTCACCTCGCGGCCGCCCTGGGTGTCCCAGGTGTCGCGGTTGTGGCAGTACTTGCAGCGCATCAGGCAGCCCTGCATGAACACGATGAAGCGTATTCCGGGGCCATCGACGGTGCCGCAGGTTTCAACGGAATGGATCCGGCCAATGACCCCGGATGTATCGGTGGTCACACTGGTTTCAGCGGCGGTGCCGCTGACTTCGACAGCAGGGATCCGATTAATGACAGACATAGACGACTCCAATGATTCGAGCAGGCCGTTATTTTATTACATAAAGCCCTATAAATCCTACATGTTTAGCCCGCCACCGGGGCACCCAGCAGGCTCTCGAGGGCTTTGGCGGTGAGCGGCCTGCTGGTCAGGAAGCCTTGATAATGCTGGCAGCCGAGGGCTTTGAGGATGGCGAGCTGCTCTTCGTCCTCCACCCCTTCGGCGGTGACGGTAAAACGAAAAACCTTGGCCAGTTCCAGGATCGCCTTGACGATGGCCTTGTCCTGTTCGCTGTGCACCAGGGTCTGGATGAAGCTTCTGTCGAGCTTCACCTCGTCCGCCGGCAGATCGCGCAGATAGGCGAGCGACGAGTAGCCGGTGCCGAAATCATCGATGGAGAGCAGGATGCCGAGCTCCTTGAGCTGGCGCATCCTGGCGATGCTCTCCAGCCGGTTCTCCAGCACCACGGATTCTGTCACCTCCAGCAGCAGGCGGGAGGGGGGCACCCCGGTATCGCGCAATATGTATTCCACCTGCTGCACGAAGCCTGCGGTGTGGAACTGGCGGGCGCTGACGTTGACTGACAGATGGGGAATGGCCAACCCGCGGTTGAGCCAGAAGCTGTACTGGGCGCAGGCGGTTTTCATCACCCAGTAGCCGATGTCCTGGATGAGGCTGGTCTCCTCGGCGATGGGGATGAACTCTGCCGGCGGCACCATGCTGCCGTCGCTGCGCTGCCAGCGCAGCAGCGCCTCGATGCCGGAGAGAGCGCCGTTGTCGACCCGGTATTGCGGCTGGTAGTGCAGTTGCAGCTCGTGGTGGCGCAGGGCGTCGCGCAGCTGGTTGTTGAGCGCCAGCTTGCTCTTCTCCTTCTCCGCCATGGCCTCGCTGAAGAACACATAGTTGCCCTGGCCGGATCGTTTGGCCATGTGGGTGGCGGTGTCGGCCTGCTGCATCAGCACCAGGTGATCCTTGTCCTCGCTGGAGAAGAGGCTGATCCCCACCGAGGCGCTGCAGTGCAGCTTGTGATCCTCAATGTCGAATGGGATGCGGAACAGCCCCATCAGCTCGCGGGCGAAGTGTTCTGCCAGGATCTTGGCGGTGACATAACCCTGGCCCAGGGCGCTGAACAGCAGGGCGAACTCGTCTCCCGAGATGCGGGCCAGCACCAGGTTGTCCTGGGGCAGGGTCTTGAGCCGCTCCACCACCGCCTGCAACAGCAGATCGCCGCAGGCATGGCCGAGGGAGTCGTTGATCGACTTGAAGTTGTCCAGGTCCACCAGCAGCAGGGCGCCCCACTGGCCGCTGGCCTCCTGCAGGGTGCGCTGCATGATGTCGTTGAGGCTGCGGCGGTTGTAGAGGCCGCACAGATCGTCGTAGTAGGCGAGCTGCTCGATATGGCGCGCCGCCTCCTTTTCCTGGGTGATGTCGTAGAAGCTGCAGACGTAGTGGCTGATCTCGCCGTGCTCATCCTGCACCCCGCTCACCATCAGCCGCACCGGAAAGAGGTGGCCATCCTTGTGCAGACAGCGCTCTTCGCCCATCCAGAACTCCTGGGCCGCCACCGCCTCGCGCACATCCTGCGCCAGGTGATCGCCATAGTAGGTGGGCCTGAGCCGGACGATATGCTGGCCGATCATCTCATCGTCGGCAAAGCCGGTGATGCGGCCAAAGGAGCGGTTGACCTTGAGGATGATCCCCTTGTGATCCATCACCAGCAGACCGTCGTGGGTGTTGAAGGCCACCTCGGCCAGCCGCAGCGCATCGTCGGCGGCCAATCGTTGCAACTCGACGGCGGCCCGCTCGTGCTGGCTACTGAGGGCGTCGAGTAGCGGCATGGGGTCGGCCAGTGGCGTGTCGAGCAGCAGAGTGAGTTGGCCGATGGGGGCGCCCTGCGAGCCGTGCAGCGGAATGCCGACATAGACGGGGGCATTGAGTGCCAGCAACTGGCTGGCCTGGGGATAGCGCAGGGGCAGGTCTTCCACATAGACAGCCTGGCCGTGCTGGAACAGCTCCTGGCCAGGCCCCGGGTCCATCTGGATGGGCTTGAGCACCGAGAAGGTCTCCCCCTCCAGCACGCAGCGCGGGATCATCCAGAGATCCTGGCCGCGGGGCTGGTACTCGCCAATCCAGCCGATGCGCGCGCCGCTGATGCCCATGGCCCAGCTCACCAGGGCGCGGCAGTAAGCGATGCCGGTCAGCAGGGTGAGCTCGGCAGGCAGCGTCAGCACGGCGGCCTGGACCGGTTCCGGCGCCGGTTGCCAGTGGCCGAGCAACTGGGCGCTGTGACGCACCAGTTGCAGCATCTCTTCGCTCAGCGGGGTGGCGTTGAGGTATTCGAGGCTCAGCACGCCGATGAGTTTTTCCTGCTCCAGCAAGGCACCGTCCAGACGCGAGCTCACGCCGGCATTGGCCAGATAGTAGTGCTGGCTCAGCATGGGCTGGTGCGCTGCTTCCGAAAAGCTCAGGGACTTGCGGGTGCGCAGGGCGCGGATGTAGCGACTGTCGCCGCGAATGGCGGCCACTTCGTCGGCCCCCAGGTTAAAGACCGGGGTCAGCTGTTCGCTGCCGAGGGGCCCGTTGGCCTGATAGTGCCAGAGGATGAGGCGATCGGCCCCCAGGCTCTCCTTGAGGGCCTCCAGCATGGCGGCAAACTGCTGCTGGCTCGCCATCTGGCTCAGGCGTGGCAGTTGTAGCGCCAGGTCGGCCACCGGCTCCTGGCGCAGGGTCTGCAGGCAGATGAGCCAGAAGGCGTCTTGTTCGTGGGAGAGGGCAATGTGCCACTGCTGGCCAGCAAAGCGCAGCACCAGCTTGCCGCCTTGGCCGTTGCTGAGGGCCTGTTCGATGGGCAGGCGCAGCGCATCCGGCAGCTGGGCCGGCCAGGGGCCCCTTGGCTCATCGAGCCAGTAGAGCGGGGTTTGCATCACATCGGTCAACGCGACCAGCCGTTGGCTGCGCACGTCCAGACGAAAGAACAGCGGTGTCTGGTTGGCAGAAGAGAGATGACTGAGCGCGGTTGACGACATGAACTGATAACATCCTGTTGAACGACTGTCGGGTGGCAAGAATACTGCAAAATCGGTGCAAACAAAATTTCATTGAAATCTAAATTAGAAAATACTAATTTAATGTCAATTTGTCGTTGACTGGAGTCTTGCTGATGAAACGGATCCTGATTGTAGGCGGGGTAGCGGGGGGCGCGTCTGCTGCCGCCAGAGCCCGCCGTCTGAGCGAAGAGGCGGAAATTGTGATGTTCGAGCGGGGCGAGTTCGTCAGCTTCGCCAACTGCGGGCTGCCTTATCACATCGGGGGTGACATCCCCAACCGGGATGCCCTGCTGTTGCAGACCCCCCAGAGCTTCAAGCGCCGCTTCAACGTGGATGTGCGGGTTTTTCACGACGTCATCGAGATAGACAAGGCCGGCAAGAGCCTGCTGGTGCGCAACCTGCTGACCGGTGAAGAGCGGCGCGAAGCCTACGACGTGCTGCTGCTTAGCCCGGGCGCGGCCCCCATCCGGCCTCCCTTTCCCGGCATCGACAGCCCGGGTGTGCACACCCTGCGCAATATTCCCGACATGGATCGCATTCTGGCGGCGCTGGCGCACGATCAGCCGCACCATGTCACCGTAGTGGGGGGCGGTTTCATCGGGCTGGAGATGATGGAGGCGCTGCACCAGCGCAAGCTGGACGTTACTTTGCTGGAGCTCTCCGATCAGGTGATGGCGCCGGTGGATAAGGAGATGGCCAACATGCTCCACGCCCGCATCCGGGAGGAGGGGATCGACCTGCGCCTGCGCACCGGCCTCTCCGCCATCGAGAGCCTGGATGTGCTGGCGGAAAAAACCGCTGCCGTGGCCACTGAACAACGGGGCGGGCTGCGACTGACCCTGAGCGATGGCACCCGGCTCGATACCGGCTTGCTGATCCTGGCCATCGGCGTCAAGCCCGAGACCCTGCTCGCCGCCAAGGCGGGGCTGGAGCTGGGGCCCCGCGGCGGCATCAAGGTGGATGTCGCCATGCGCACCTCGGATCCCTTCATCTATGCGGTGGGGGATGCGGTGGAGGAGACCGACTTCGTCACCGGCGAGTCTGTGCTGATCCCCCTGGCGGGGCCTGCCAATCGGCAGGGGCGCATCGCCGCCGACAACATGCTGGGCCGCGCCGAAACCTACAAGAAGACCCAGGGTACCGCCATCTGCAAGCTGTTCGATCTGGCGGTGGCCAGCACCGGGCTGAACGAGAAGCGGCTGCTGCAGCTGGGGCTGCCGTTCGAGAAGGCCTATGTCCACCCGGGCAGCCACGCCGGTTACTACCCCGGTGCTCACCCGGTCAGCCTCAAGCTGCTGTTTGCCCCCGATGGCAAGATTTATGGCGCCCAGGCTATCGGCAAGGACGGGGTCGACAAGCGCATCGACGTGCTGGCAGTGGCCCAGCGCGCCGGTCTCACCGTGTTCGATCTGCAGGATCTGGAACTCACCTATGCGCCGCCCTTCGGGTCGGCCAAGGACGTGATCAACATGGCGGGCTTTGTGGCCAGCAACCACTTGAAGGGGGATACCCTGCTCTGCCATGCAGCCGAGGTAGAGGCCCGTCATCCCCATCAGCTGGTGCTGGATGTGCGCAATGGCCCCGAGCTCGACAAACTGGGTCGCATTCCGGGGGCGATGCACATTCCGCTGGATGAGCTGCGCAGCCGCCTTCATGAACTGCCCAGGGACAAAGAGCTGCTCATCAGCTGCCAGGTGGGCTTGCGCGGCCACGTGGCCTGTCGTCTGCTGAGCCAGCACGGCTTCAAGGTGAAAAACCTTTCCGGCGGTTTCAAGACCTGGCAGATGGCGGTGATGGAGTAACCCGCCCCAGCCGCAAGCGAGCGCCGACCCTAGGGTCGGCGCTGTTGCATCTGGCGGGGGCCGGCGGCGTTTTAATGCAATGAGTTTTGTGTCAAGCGAGCCTGATCCCTTATCCTGTTGGCTATTGCGCTGCACTGGCAGCGAGCCAATCAGGGATGACATTTATGCGCCGCGTTGACTCTCACCCTCGCTTCTCTTGTTCCTCACCACAACAGGTGGCCGTCCCCGGATGCCGCTGGCCGGCCCTGCTGCTGGCGGGGCTCACGGCGCTGCTGCTGAGCGGCTGCGGCCCCGACAAGCCTGTCGCCAATGAGCCGACCACGCAAGCGGCTGCCACGCAGCAGGAAGCGGGCACACCAAGCGCCGTAGTGCAGGCGAATGCCCGCCAATACCGCGATGCCCCGGCGCTGGCGCTGGTCTTCTCCGGCCCTCTGACCCCCAAGGCCAACTGGCAGAGCTGGCTCGGGGTCAGCGAAGGGGGCAAGCAGGTGCAGGGGGAGTGGATCCTCGCCGATGATGGCCGCACCCTCTATTTCCCGAACGTCCAGCCCGATAAAAGTTACGAGGTGAGCCTCAAGGCGGGGCTGGGCCCATCCCCCCAGCGCTGGACCCTCAAGACCCGGCCGCTGGAGGCGGGAGCCTCCTTTACCGCCAGCGGCATGGTATTACCGCTGCGCGACGAGCTGCGCCTGCCCATCAGTGCAGTCAACGTGGATGAGGTCAATATCGACTTCTTTCGGGTCAATGCGGAATATCTGCCCCGTTTCCTGGCCGAGTATCGCCCCGGTGCTGGCATGGGCAACTGGGAGCTTGAGCAGATCACCAAGCGGGCCAAGCGGGTATTCAGCGGCCGTTACGCGCTGGAACTCGATGCCAACCGGCGCGAGACCCGCCTCATCAATGTGAAGGAGCCGCAGCTGGCCGAGGCCGGCGTCTACTTTGCGGTGATGTCGCCCCTTGGCAACTACGACTGGCGCAAGGAGACCACCTATTTTGCGGTGAGCGACATGGGGCTTAGCGCCCGCCGTTATCGCGATCAGCTGGAGGTGTTCGTGAGCTCGTTGGCCAGCGCCGACCCGCTCAAGGATGTGCAGCTCTCCCTGCTCGACGAGAAGGGCAACCGGCTGCAGGTGCAAACCACCGATCCGCAGGGCCATCGCCGCTTCGATCAGGTGCAGGGAGCCCGCCTGCTGCTGGCCGAGCAGGGCAACCATCTGGCGGTGCTGCGCCTCGACGGGGCGGCGCTCGATCTCTCCACCTTCGATCTTGGCACCCAGCCCTGGCAGGCCCAGCAGCTCTATCTGTTCAGCGGGCGCGATCTCTATCGCCCCGGCGAGCGGCTCGACAGCGAGATCCTGCTAAAAGGCCAGGATGGCCAGCTGCTGCCGGGCATGGCGGTGGAGCTGGAGGTGAAGCAGCCGGATGGCCAACTGCTCGAACAAAAGCGCCTGCTACCGGACAGCCTTGGCGCTGCCCACTACGGTCTGCGTCTACCGGATGATGCGCCGCTCGGGCGCTGGACCATCAACCTCAAGACCGCTGCTGGTAGTCGCTTCGAGTGGCCTTTTCTGGTGGAGGAGTTTCTGCCGGAGCGGCTGAAACTGCAGCTTGGCAAGGGGGCGGATGGGGAAGTCACGGATCTGGACGCCGCCCTCACTCTGCAGCTGCAGGGGGACTATCTCTACGGCGCGCCGGCCAGTGCGACCAAGGCCAAGGCGGAGGTGAAAATCAACCGCGCCACCATGCCCTTTACCCAGTGGCAGGAGTTCACCCTGGGTGACGTGCTGCTCGCCGAGCAGGCCAAGGATCTTGAGCCGCGGAGCCTCACCCTCGATGCGCAGGGGCAGGGGACTTTTTCGTTAGCTGATGAGCTCGATGGGGTGCGTGCCCTCGGGCCGCTGGAGGTGGCCTATAGGGTGTCGCTCTCCGAGCCCGGCGGTCGCGCCGTCAATCGCAGCCGCACCCAGTATGGCTGGCCCATGGGCAGCCAGTGGCCGGCACTCAAGGCCGACTTCGTGGCCGATCGGGTAGAGGGGGGTAAGCCGCTCCCCTTTCAGATCCTCAACCTCGATGACAAGGGCCAACCGGTGGCGGGGGCGTTGAAAGTGCGCCTTATCAACGAGTACCGCGACTACTACTGGCACTACGCCGATGGCGAGGGGTGGAAGTACGAGTTCAACAGCCAGCCCTATCTGGAGCAGGAGCAGACCCTGCAGCTGGATGGCAAGGGGCCGACCCCGCTCACGCTGCAACTGGCGGCGGGCTGGTATCGGTTGGAGGTTGAGAACAGTCAGGGCCATCAATCGAGCCTGCGGGTGGAAATAGGCAGTTACGCCTGGGGCGGCGGTGGCGAGCAGGCGCGGCCTGACAAGATTGCCATCACCCTCGACAAGCGCGCCTATCAGGCGGGTGACAAGGCCAAAGTGACCCTGGTGGCCCCGCGCCCCGGCAAGGGGTTGCTTATGGTGGAAGATGGCGACGGCCTGCGCTGGTGGCAGCGTATCGAGCTCAAGGGGGCCGATGGCGATGCCAAGGATGCCCGCGGCGAGTTCGAGATCCCGGTCAGCCCCGAATGGCAGCGTCACGATCTGCACATTTCAGCCCAGATCGCCGCGCCAGACAGCGCCTCCAAACCGGCTGGCAAGCAGCAGGGGCAGAGCCTGCGCTCGGTCGGTCTGGTGCCGCTCACCCTGGACCGGGAAGCGCGCCGTCTGCCGCTTACCCTGAGCGCGCCGGACAAAGCGGTGCCGCTCACCCGGCTGGAGGTGACCGCCACCTCCAGTCCCAACAGTCAGGGGCGGGTGGTGCTGGCGGCGGTGGATCGGGGTGTGCTCAATATCAGCGATTATCAACCCCTCGACCCGTTCGAGATCTTCTTTGGCCGCAAGCGCTTCGCCCAAGATTTGTTCGACAACTACGGCCAGGTGATCCCGCCGCAGGATGGCAAGCTGGCCCGCCTCAACTATGGGGGGGACCGGGCGCCGCTGAAAAAGGGCGGCGCGCTGGAGAGCCGGGTCGAGATCGCTGCGCTGTGGAGCGGTGAGGTGAGCTTTGATGAGAGCGGCAAGGCGGTGATCCCGCTCGATTTGCCCAACTTCAACGGCGAGTTGGCGCTGATGGCGCTGGCCTGGAACGAACAGCAAGTCGGGGAGGCCGAGCGCGCCGTCAAGGTAGTAGCGCCCTTGGTGGCCGAGATCGGCTGGCCGCGCTTTGGCGCCAGAGGGGATGAGACCCGGGCGCTGGTGCAGCTGCGCAACATGAGCGACGAGGATCAGACCCTCTCCCTTGTCTGGACCCTCAATGGCGGGCTCAAGGCACACGGCGAGCTGCCCGGCACCCTTTTCCTTAAAAATGGCGAGGAGCAGTGGCTGACCCTGCCGCTCACCGTGATCGGAGCGAGCGGCGTGGCAAGCCTGCAGTTGGCGGCCAGCGGCAAGGATTTTGCCATCAGTCGCGACTGGTCTCTGCCGCTGCGCTCCCCCTGGCCGGCCGAGACTCGCCAGCGCTACCAGATGCTGGCTCCCGGTCAGCAGATGAGTTTTGCGCCAGCTGAGCTGGCCGGGCTGGATCGCAGCAATCTGCAGGGACTGCTCAGCCTCTCCGGTACCCCCCCCTGGGATCCGGCAGCCCAGTGGCAGGCACTGGCCGACTACCCCTACGCCTGTCTGGAGCAGACCCTGTCCCGTGCCTGGCCTTACTTGCTGACCACGGCGGATGAGCGCGCCGCCTGGAACAAACCGGCAGCGGGCAAGAAAGCGGCGAGTGAGGCGGATGTGCAACGCGCCCTGCTGCAGCGGCTGCAGCGGTTGCAACTGCCAAGCGGCGGTTTTGGCCTCTGGGATGGCCGCTCCGACGAGGAGCAGTGGCTCACAGCTTATGCCGCCGACTACCTGCTGGCGCGCAAGGAGGCGGGCGATGCCGTGCCGGAGGCGATGCTCAATCAGGCGCTGAACCGGCTGCAAAGCTATCTCACCGACAGCCAGTACGGCGAGCGCTGGAGCAGTGCCCCCGAGCACAGCCGGCTGGCCTATCAGGCCTACAGCGCCTATGTGCTGGCCCGGGTGGGCAAGGCACCGCTCGCTACCTTGCGCCTTGTCTGGGAGCAGCAGGCCGATCACGCCCGCTCCGGTTTACCGCTCTTGCACCTCTCGCTGGCCCTCTCGGCCATGGGGGATGAGCAGAACGCCGCCAAGGCCCTCAGTCGGGCATTGGCGACCGAGCGCGGGGACGACTATCTGGGGGATTACGGCTCGCCGCTGCGTGATGAAGCCCTCGAGCTCGCTCTGCTGCGCCAGCACAAGCTGGCTTTGGATCGCTGGCCTGATCTCAGCGCCAAGGTGGCCGATACCCTGGCTCACCGTCAGTGGCTCAGCACTCAGGAGCGGCTCGCCCTGCTGCGACTCGCCCGTTTCGATCCGGCCGTCGACTGGCAGGCCAGGATGACCTCCTCGCTTGGCAGTGGATCCCTGAGTGGTTCGGCCCCGTTGCAGCAGGGTGCCCCCGAGGCGCTGGCGGCGAGCTCCGTCACCAACGAGGGCAAGGGATCCCTCTATGTGCAGCGCACTCTGGTAGGTTACCCCGAACAGGCTCCGGCACGGATCAGCAAGGGGATGAGCGTGACCCGCAGCTGGTTCAATAGCGACGGTCAGCCGTTTGATCCCGCCAAGGTGAAGGTCGGCGATCTGGTGGTGGTGCGGCTCAACGTCAGCAGTGAATCGGCGGTGCCCGATGCCCTGCTGGTGGAGATGGTGCCGGCCGGCTTCGAGCTGGAGAACCCGGCCCTTGGCAACAGCATCAAGCTCGAAGAGCTCTCCATCGAGGGGAAACCGGCGTGGCAGAGCGAGTGGAACGACTATCTCAAGCATCAGGAGTTTCGCGATGACCGCTACACGGCGGCGCTGGATCTGAGCGAGGGAAGCAACCAGCAATTGGTCTACCTGATGCGGGCGGTGACGCCGGGCCGCTATCAGGTGCCGCCGACCCAGGTGGAGGATATGTACCGCCCCGAGCTCAGGGCCGTGGGTGAGGACATCCACGAGGTAACTATCTCTGAGTAGCTGGCGCTTGATGGGTCGCAGACGCTCTCTGGGCAACGACCCCTCCCTTGAGCGGGTTCGCCCGCTCACTTTCTGGCAGCGTGGCTGGCTGAAATTAGGCCGCGCTGGCGGGCGCTGGCTTGGCTGTCTGCCGCGCTGGCTGCGCTTTTCTGGGCTGGGCGTTGTAGCACTACTCCTGTCATTGCTGGCGCTGGATCGTATTTTTCCGCCGCCGCCACTCGACCCGGCCTACGCGCGGGTGGTGCTCGACATGAAGGGGCGACCGCTGCGCGCCTTTGCCGATACCAGCGGGGTGTGGCGCTACCCCGTGACCCTGGAGCAGGTCTCCCCTCGCTATATTGAGGCATTGCTTGGCTACGAGGATCGCCATTTCTGGCGTCATCCCGGGGTCAATCCGGTGGCCATGGTGCGCGGGGTCTGGCAGTGGCTGCGCTACGGGCGAGCCGTGTCGGGCGGCTCGACCCTCACCATGCAGGTTGCCCGCCTTATCGAGCCCTATCACAGGAGCGTGCCCGGCAAGCTGCGTCAGATGGCCCGTGCGCTGCAGCTGGAGTGGCACTACGACAAGCGCACCCTGCTCACCGTCTACCTCAACCGGGCGCCGTTTGGCGGCAATCTGGAGGGGGTGCAGGCGGCAAGTTTTGCCTACCTTGGCAAAAGCGCCGCCAAGCTGACTTATGCCGAGGCTGCGCTGTTGGCGGTGCTGCCGCAGGCTCCCAGCCGCAACCGGCCGGACCGGCATCCCGAGCGGGCCCGCGCCGCCCGTGACAAGGTGATGCAGCGGCTGGTTGCGCAGGACGTCTGGCCGGAACAGGCGTGGCTGGAGGGGCGTATCGAGCCGGTGCTGGCCCGCGGTCACTTCACGCCGATGGAGGCGCCGCTGTTTGCCCGCCTCGCCGCCGACAATCAGGCCGGGGCGCTGGTGCACACCACCATCGATGGCGATCTGCAGCGCTGGCTGGAGGGGCGGGTGGCGAGCTATATCCGGCGCTTCCCCGAGCAGACCTCCGCGGCCCTGCTGCTGGTAGACAACAAAACCATGGCAGTGCGTGCTTATGTGGGCAGCGCCGAGTATGGCAATTTGCGCCGCCACGGTTATCTGGACATGGTGCAGGCGATCCGCTCCCCCGGCTCTACGCTGAAACCCTTTATCTACGGTCTGGCCATGGACGAGGGGCTGGTGCACTCGGCCTCCCTGCTCTCTGATGCTCCAAGGCTCGGGTCTGACTATCGTCCCGCCAATTTTTCCGGCGCCTTTCAGGGGCCGGTGACCCTCGCCCAGGCGCTGCAGCAATCCCTCAACGTGCCGGCGGTGCAGGTGTTGGAGGCGCTTGGACCGGACAAGCTGGTCAGCCGCCTCGACAACGCCGGGGTGCGGCTGGCGCTCTCCGACAAACCCAATCCAGCCATTGCGCTGGGGGCGGCGGGCATTCGACTCGAGCAGCTGGTGGCGCTCTACAGTGCGCTGACCCGTGAGGGACAGGTAGCTATGCCGGTCTGGCTGGCGGGGCAGCAGGCGGTGTCGCGCCCCTTGCTGAGCCCGGGGGCGGCCTGGATCATCTGGCAGATCCTGAGCGCGCAGGGGCGGGCGGATCAGCCCTTTGCCAGCGAGGCGACCGGCCGGGTCAACCGACTGGCCTGGAAGACCGGCACCAGCTATGGCTATCGCGACAGCTGGGCGATGGGGGTCTCCGGTCGCTGGACCATCGGCGTCTGGCTGGGGCGCCCCGATGGCACCCCCATGCCCGGTTTTTACGGCCAGAGCGCGGCGGTGCCGCTGCTGCTCTCGGTCTACTCGCGGTTGGCTGACAGCAGCCCCCTGCCGGCACAACCCAATACGGTGAGCGAGGCCGAAGTTTGCTGGCCGCTGGGGCGCAAGGCGAGCGCGACCCTGCCTGAGGCCTGTCTGCAGCGTCAGAGTGCCTGGCTGCTGGAAGGGCGCGATCCTCCCACCTTGCCGGATCCCATGGACTGGCCCTCGCCGCTGCGCCAGGTTGCGTTGACCGATCAGGGAAAACCCACTCTGAGCCGCTGTCAGGATGCGACGCAATCCGGTTTTCGGGCGCTCTGGCCATTGTCACTGGAGCCGTGGCGAACGCCCGGCGAGCGACGACAGGCGCTGCTCGCCAGCGGCTGTGCGGGGGAAGGGCAGAGCGCCGAGCTGCAGGCCCCCATTCGCATCGTGGCGCTGGGGGAGGGCAACCTTGTTCGCAGCCAGCGCTATCGGCTGCAGCCCAAGGTGCTGGGCGGTGTCGGCAAAGCGGCCTGGTTTCTCAACGGTCAGCGGCTGCGCTGGGACGGGGATCAGGTGCTGAGCGAGGCGGGTCGCTACCAGCTGGTGGTGGTGGACGAGGCGGGCAACAGCGATCGCATCGAGTTTCGGCTGGAGAATCCCTCCTGAGGGGGGAGGCGGTGCCTAATTGGCGTGTCAGAATATTGACGATATCGGGGGATAGCCAGATATCGTCAGCGGATTGTCGAATCCCTGGTAGGGCGTAGCGGGCTCAGGGCTTGACCTGACCCAGCCGGGTGAAGAAGTGCTGACTCTTGCGCTGGTGGAAGTGGCTCTTCTTGATGGAGTGAAACACCAGCTTGCTGTCCGGGTGGCTCGCCTTGAGGCGATGGATCATCGCCATGGCCGGTAAGCCAGTACTGACGAGCGTGGTGAGCGGCAGACTCTGGGTCTGCGGCCCCAGCAGCTGGTTGAGCCCCTGCTGGGCCTGCTCGAAGCGGGTCAGCACGGTGGGTTCTGCGTAGCCGCTGCCCAGCATGGCGAGCAGGGCATCGAGCGCCTGATTGAACTCGGCCAACTGCTGGCGAAAGCCGCTGCGACTGCGCAGGGCGATCAGTTCTGCAAACGGGATGTCGGCCAAGTGAGTGGGCACTTGCAGCGGGATTTCGAGGTGGAAGCAATCCTGACCCCCCCGGTTGTGGTAGCGGGATTCGAGCAGGTGGAGCAGCCGGTCCAGATAGTCGTGATCGGTGATGAGGGCCCCCTCATTGGCGAGCGCCCACTCGCGGGCGAGCCGCATGGAGAGCAGGTTGGCAAAGCGGCGAGCCATCCTGAACCCGCCCTCCTCCCGGCTGGCAAAACCGTGAGCCAGACAGAAACCGTGCAGCCGCTCCAGCCCCGCCTGGGCCGGGCAGAAGCAGTCGTGGTTGGCAGGCTGGCGCCAGCGCCCGATCAGCTCCTTGTTGCCAAACACCTTGTGACGGACGAAGTCGGGGGCGACAAGGCCGGCAATCTGACTCTCTATCTGGGGGGTGATGGCGGCAAAGAAGGCGGCATCCGGCCGCTCGGCCAGCAGATCCGTCTCCTGCTCGAGGGTTTGCAGCAGGGCGGTGAGGCCGCTTTTCTCACTGACGGTGAAGACGAAGGCGAGCCGCTCCAGATAGAGCAGGGCAAACTTGAGCCACAGCTCGTCGCGCACTTCCATGCCGGGGTAGTAGATGTAGGTCTTCATCGAATGGGTCTGTGGTCAGGAATGTTGCCGGGACGCAGGTTCGGGAATATACGCAAGATTGCCTCGCTGCGGCAAACATTGCGTGGGGGAATGTGAGCAAACGCTCATCCAGTAGGCGCTGGCCACAAAGTTCTGATATAATTCGCGCCCTTAAATCAAGGTCACCCGAGTCATTACCATGAAGTTCATTATCAAGCTGTTCCCGGAAATCACCATCAAGAGCAAGTCGGTTCGCCAGCGCTTTATCAAGATCCTGCAGGGCAATATCCGCAATGTCCTGCGCCGCTTCGACGACGATGCCCGGGTGCGGATGGATTGGGACAAGCTGATCGTGAGCTCCCGCAATGACCAGTTCCGTGAACAGGCCATCGAAGCCCTGGCCTGCATTCCCGGCATTCAGGCCTTCCTCGAGGTGCAAGCCAGCAAGTTTACCGACCTGCACGACATCTTCGAGCAGGTGAAGGCCGTCTGGGGTGATCAGCTCGAGGGCAAGACCTTCTGCGTGCGCGCCAAGCGCCACGGCAAGCACGAGTTCTCCTCGCTCGAGATCGAGCGCTACGTGGGCGGCGGTCTGAACCAGCACTGCGTGAGCAACGGCGTGCGTCTCAAGAACCCGGACGTGAAGATCAACCTCGAGATCGACGGCGAGGAGCTGTTCATTGTCAGCGCCATCCATCAGGGCTTGAGCGGCATGCCCATCGCCACCCAGGAAGACGTGCTGAGCCTTATCTCCGGCGGTTTTGACTCGGGTGTGGCCTCCTTCCAGTTCATCAAGCGCGGCTGCCGGGTGCACTACTGCTTCTTCAACCTGGGTGGTGCCGCTCACGAGATCGGCGTCAAGCAGGTAGCCTATCACCTGTGGAACCGTTTCGGCTCCTCCCACCGGGTGCGTTTCACCGCGGTGGACTTCGAGCCTGTGGTGGCCGAGATCCTCGAGAAGATCGACAACGGCCAGATGGGCGTGGTGCTCAAGCGGATGATGATGCGCGCCGCCGCCAAGGTGGCCGACGAGTTCCAGATCCCGGCGCTGGTGACCGGTGAGTGCGTGGGTCAGGTCTCCAGCCAGACCCTCACCAACCTGAACGTCATCGACCGGGTGACCGACAAGGTGATCCTGCGCCCGCTCATCACCTGGGACAAGCCGGACATCATCAGCGAAGCGCGCCGCATCGGTACCCTGGAGTTCGCTGAGACCATGCCGGAGTATTGCGGTGTCATCTCCAAGAAGCCGACCGTGAAGGCCGATCTGGCCCGTATTGAAGAGGAAGAGGGCAACTTCGACTTCGCCATTCTGGACAAGGTGGTGGCCGAGGCCCGTTACCTCGACATTCGTCGCATCGGTGAAGAGACTGCTGCCGAAGTGCAGGAAGTGGAGACCACCGCCGAGAGCGGTGACAACGAGGTGATCCTCGATATCCGCTCCATGGATGAGCACGACGAGAAGCCGTTGCTGGTGGAAGGGCGTGAGGTCATGCATATTCCCTTCTTCAAGCTGGCCACCGCCTTTGGCGACCTGCCGAAAGAGAAGACCTACCTGCTCTACTGTGATCGCGGCGTGATGAGCAAGCTGCAGGCGCTCTATCTGAAAGAGAAGGGCTTTGCCAACGTCAAGGTGTACCGTCCGTAAGGTGACGCTCACGCATGCATAAAAAAATCCGGCCAATGTGCCGGATTTTTTTATTTCACTTGCAGGTTGAGGCTCAAGGGCAGGGGACCGGGGTAAAGGTGGACTGCCCCTGGCAGCGCCATCCCATTTCCGCCTGGCGCATCTGCCACAGGTTGTTGCTGCGAAACAGGGTCAGGATGTAGATCATGTCGCTCTTGGTGCCATCGAGGGCGACCGAGAGCACCAGATCGTTGTCCAGCTGCTGCGCCTGGATGCGACTGGGTATGTCGCTGTGGCCGACGAAACGCAGGGCCACTTCACGATAGTCATTGACCCAGCTCTGCTGGGCGGTGCTTGCCTGACGGATCTGCTGGTTGAACTGCTGCACCGGGGTGGACGCGAGCCGACCAAACAGTACCTGGGCTTCAGCCTGCGCCGTTGCCACATTCATCAGTAACAGTGATGCGATGAGTCCAAGTTTTTGCATGAGGGATTCCGGCTTACAACACTGCATCCTATGACAACAGAAAAGCCTGCTTGGTTCAACGCAACCGGGCCGGGAGTGCGACCTGACGCCGGTTGTGAGGTCAATTGCGCTGCAGCGAGAAGGTAGGCAGTGACAGATGCCAGTAGATGGCGGCCACCCGTAAACCAAACACCGCCGTCATGCAGATGAGCATGGCGGTCACCCGATCCACGTCTATCTCCAGCGCCAGGGTATAGAGGATCCCCCCCAGAATGCAGGCGGTGGCATAGATCTCCTTTTGCAGCACCATGGGCACCTC
Source organism: Aeromonas sp. R5-3 (assembly GCF_040908225.1). Classification (NCBI taxonomy): domain Bacteria; kingdom Pseudomonadati; phylum Pseudomonadota; class Gammaproteobacteria; order Aeromonadales; family Aeromonadaceae; genus Aeromonas; species Aeromonas sp. R5-3. The sequence continues at coordinate 333,996 of NZ_JBFODH010000002.1, forward strand.
CCGGGCCAGCACGTCCCTGATCATGCCGCCGGCCACCCCTGTCATGGTGCCCATCAATACGGCGATCAGCCCCGATGTACCAAAGTTGAGGGCTTTCTGTGCCCCGATCACGGTAAAGAGCGCCAGCCCGAAGGCGTCGGCGACCGGCAACACGTACCAGGGCATGCGACGGGGCAGCTTGACCATCCACATGCCGATCAGTGCCGTGGCGATCACCACCCAGATGTAGAGGGGGTCACGTACCCAGAAGACCGGGGTGGCCCCCAGGATCATGTCGCGGATGGTGCCGCCGCCGATGGCGGTGACCGCCGCCAACACCATGACACCAAAACCGTCCATCCTGAGACGGCCCGCCACTAGTACGCCCGAAAACGCGAATACCGCAGTACCAAACATGTCGCTGATGTAAACAATCTGCTCAACCAGTGTCTGCATGGAGAACAACTCACGTCCAATTGTTGATGGGGCCGCGATTTTAGGGGGGATTGCGGCGTCTGACCAATGGCTGCCTGCAAGAAGTGGGAGCCAGACCCAGTTTTTCTCGGCTGCAATGGCACCAGCCAGCGCGATGCATCTGAGCGGCGTCATGTCGCAGGGGAGGTGGACATAGACCTGCGCCCGGCCCGTTGTCGCAAGCCTGATGAATTCAATGAGCAAAACAGGGCACTTTTTTCCTCAAGTTCAGCCGGAACATGCCGATATATAGGGTAAGCGGCGTTAATGCGATGAAGCGTTGAAAATAATGCTAAAGACATCGAAAAAGAGGCCGTTAAATAAGAAGCATCGAACAGAAAAGACAATAAAGTTCGAGCAAATTAAATAGTAAATTTAATAGCTTAGGAGAATAGTCATGGGTCTTTATATCAATACGAACGTTTCATCGCTCAACGCTCAGCGTAACCTGATGAACACCAACAAATCTCTGGATACATCCTACACCCGTCTGGCATCCGGTCTGCGCATCAACAGCGCCAAAGACGATGCCGCCGGTCTGCAGATTTCCAACCGTTTGACCTCCCAGATCAATGGTCTGGATCAGGGCAACCGCAACGCCAACGACGGTATCTCCGTCGCCCAGACCGCGGAAGGCGCCATGGAGGAAATCACCTCCATGCTGCAACGGATGCGTACCCTGGCCCAGCAATCTGCCAACGGCTCCAACAACACAGATGACCGTACCGCGTTGCAGCAAGAGTACACTCAGCTGACGACTGAAATCGACCGGGTGTCCAAAGACACCACCTTCGGTGGCCAGAATCTGCTCAATGGTGGCTATGTGGGCTCCTTCCAGGTCGGGGCTGATGCCGGTCAGACCATCACGTTCCGGATGACCACGGCTTTCAGCATATCTGGTATGGCATCAGCAACGAAAGGTAACGCTACAGTTACAACAACAACTACCGGTGAGCCCTATTCTGTGGCGAAGAACTCGAGTGGGACAGTGACTACAACCAGTATTGGGAGTATCACTACCGCCAAAGATGCACAATCGGCCATGGCCAACCTGGATTACATGATTAAAGTGGTGGATAGCAAGCGTGCCGAACTGGGTGCGGTGCAGAACCGGTTCGATTCGACCATTCGCAACCAGGCGAACGTCTCTGAAAACGTCAGTGCCGCCCGTTCACGGATCCGCGACGCAGACTTCGCGACCGAGACTGCCAACCTGACCAAGCAGAACATTCTGCAGCAGGCAGCCTCAACCATACTGTCTCAGGCAAACCAGCGTCCGCAATCAGCACTCTCCCTGCTGCAGGGCTGATAAAAGAAAACAGGGCGGTTGTTCAGGCCGCCCTGGTCAAGAGATGGAACAAAGGGGTGTTCGGTTCGCACTCTGTTCTATCGGGAGAGAATCTATTCTCTACTAGTAAAGCCAAGTGTTGTACAGCTGTTCAGTTCTGTCACGCTTGGTCATATTCTCCTGAGCGTATGCTCGTTTTAGGCCGGATTTTCCGGCCTCTTTTTATTGTGCCGTCAAATTGACGCCACTCCCCCATATCAAAGCACAAACTGTGCCAACACTCAGATTCCATCTCTGTCACGCCAGCTTTAGGCTCTGCTCCCACTCACCGGGGATGGCCTGCTTTCACCTTGCCGCTTGCCGGATAAAACTTGCCGCCTTCGGCAATTATTTTCCTAAAGCTTGTCGCCGTGCTGCCGTTAAATAAAGTGAAGCAATCGAGGGGTGTTCGGAATCCAACGTTTGCACTACTGCGGGTGACCTGTCCGTTCAAACAGACACCCGCCAGAAGAATCAGGCTCGTTCAACCTGTTCTTCTAACGGTGGGACGCCGCTTTGGCGGCGCAACCCGCAGTCGCATGTTCTTCGGGAGAATATTTTATGGCCATGTACATCAACACGAATACTTCATCACTGAACGCCCAGCGTAACCTGATGAACACCAACAAGTCTCTGGATACGTCCTATACCAGACTGGCTTCCGGTCTGCGTATCAACACCGCCAAGGACGATGCTGCCGGCTTGCAGATCTCCAACCGTTTGACCTCCCAGATCAACGGCCTGGATCAAGGTAACCGCAACGCCAACGACGGTATTTCCGTCGCGCAAACGGCTGAAGGGGCCATGGACGAAGTTACCAGCATGCTGCAACGCATGCGCACGCTGGCACAACAATCCGCCAACGGCTCCAACAACACCGATGACCGTACTGCACTGCAGCAGGAATTTGACCAGCTGACCACCGAGATCAACCGGATCTCCAACGACACCACCTTTGGTGGTCAAAAACTGCTGGATGGTACCTACAAGGGTTCGTTCCAAGTAGGGGCTGACGCCGGTCAGACCATCACCTTCAAGATGACTTCTGCGTTCACCATCAGCGGTATTGCTAAGTCGACCAAGGGCAGTGCGACCGTTGCGACCAGCGCCACTGGCGAACCTTATACCGTGACCAAGGGCACGAGCGCCGTGACTTCTACCAGCGTCAGCAGCATCAGTACTGCGAAGGATGCACAGACTGCCATGGCCAACCTTGACTTCATGATCAAGGCAGTGGACAGCAAGCGGGCAGAATTGGGTGCGGTGCAGAACCGGTTTGACTCCACCATCCGCAACCAGTCCAACGTCTCTGAAAACCTGAGCGCTGCACGTTCTCGTATCCGTGACGCAGACTTTGCGACCGAGACAGCCAACCTGACCAAGCAGAACATTCTGCAACAGGCAGCGTCCAGCATCCTGGCGCAAGCCAACCAAAGACCGCAATCTGCTCTGTCCCTGCTGGGCTAACAGAACAGCAGTGATGAGAAAGTAAAAGGAGCGACGATATGGCCAATGAAATTGGGATCCCGTCATCGGTCACTCCTTCTTCTCTTCAGTCAAGTAGCAAGAGCGGCCAATCGGCCGCTCAAGTGCTATCTGGCACGACGGAAGAGCAGCGGGTGACGGCACAACAGGATGTAAAAAAACAGCAGGATGCTCTGACTGGTGAAAAAACCGCCAAACAGGGCGTGTCCAATGCCGATATTGAAAATGAGGTGCAAAACTTGCAAGAGTTCAGCAAGTTGCAAGGCTGGACTGTCAACTTCAGTGTTGAGAAGGATCTGGATCAGGTGGTCATCAAGGTGGTGGATGCCGAGACCAAGTCAATGATCCGGCAGATCCCGAGCGAGGAGCTGCTGGCCATCAGCAAGCGGATCAAGGATCTGCGTGAGGGCGATGTATCCGGCGGTGGTTCGCGGGTCGGATTGTTGCTCGATAACGAGATCTGATACGAAAAAATTAAGAGGAGAGAGAGTATGCCCACCATTACGTCTGCCGGTGCCGGCTCCGGACTCGATTTGGAGTCAGTGATTGCTGCCAGTGTCGATGCCAAAAAGGCACAACTGATGCAGCCCATCACCACCAAGAAGACCAACACTCAAATCACTCTCTCCGGAGTGGGGCAGCTGAAGTCTGCCATCGCCTCGTTCGTGACCACTCTGCAGGCCATGGCGAAGGATGATGCGTTCAACAAGCGCTCCATCAACATTACCCAGGACAAGGACAAACCCGTGCTCAAGGTGGAGAGCAAGGCGGGGGCCTCCAACGGTCAATATGACATCAGCGTCGAACAATTGGCGAAGTCCAGTAAATTTGACGGTACCTTCGACTCGTCGACGACCCCCCTCATCACCCAGGACGGGAAGTTGACGTTCAAGGCTGGCGACAAGACCTTCGATGTGGATGTCAAAGCGGGGGACTCGCTGCAGTCCATTCGCAAGCGGATCAACAATGACGCTGACAACTTCGGTCTGAGCGTCAACATCATGAATACCTCAGATGGCAAATCCAAGCTGATGATCGACTCAGGGGTTAGCGGCGACGGCAAGGATCTGCAGATCACCGGCAGCACCACTGAGTTGACCGACAACCTGGTGTCCAAGTTGACCCAAAGCCAGGCTGCTCAGGATGCCAAGATCAAGGTAGATGGCAACACCCTGACCAGTGCGACCAATACCTTCGACGGCACCATAGTTGGGCTCAAACTGACCGTGCTCAGAGAGTCGGATAGCACGACCACCACCGATACCAATGGTAATCCGGTCAAGACCTACAGCTCGAACAAGGTCGATGTGACAACCGACAAGGCCGGTATCAAGGACATGGTCAAGAGCTTTGTCGACGGTTACAACGCGCTGGTGAAGAAGAGCAATGATCTTGGCAAGCGCAACTCGATCGTGGCAGGGAAGAGCCAGAATGATGGCGGTGCATTGGCAGGCGATGCGACGACGCGTGCCGTGGTCAACATGATGAACGGCCTCATCACCGAGCCCTCCCAAAAATCGTCTACCTATTCAACGATTTTCCAGATGGGTATCAAGATGGACAACAAGGGGGTATTGTCCATCGACGATACCAAGTTCAGCGAGGCCATCGACAAGAACTTTGATCAGGTGGTTGCGGTGTTTGGCGGCAAGGATGGGGTCGCAGGCAAGCTGGCCAGCCAGCTGGAAACCTACTCCAAGACCGGCGGCCTGCTGGCCAAGCGGGAAGATTCGCTCAATTCCGATCTGCGCGAAGTAAGCCGCAAGGAGTCGGATGTTACCGCCCAGCTGACCAAGTATCAGGAGACGTTGCGGGCTCGTTATGGCAGCCTGGACAGCATGCTGGCCAAGATGAACAAGTCGGCCTCTTATCTGAATCTGCTCAATACCAAAACGAATTAATACGTAGTCAGGAGCCGTGCCTCTTATGTATCGGAAAAATATCAAGGCTTACACCACCCAGAATCTGCAGTCCGAGCTGGCGGTGGCGGATCCCTACCGGGTGATCCAGCTGTTGATGCAAGGTTGCCTCGAACGGCTTGCCCAGGCCCGTGGCGCCATTGAACGTCGTGATTTCGAAGCCAAGTCCCAGTCCATCTCCAAAACCATGGCCATTATCAACGGTCTGCAGGATTCGCTGGACCTCTCCTATGGCAAGGTGCCGGAAGATCTGTTTGCGCTCTACGACTACATGAAGGTGCGCATGATGGATGCCAGTCGTGACATGGACATGGCCGCCATCGACGAGGTGATGAACCTGATGCTGACGGTCAAGAGTGGCTGGGATGCGATTCCGGTCGAAGAGCGCGACAAGGCCATTGCCCAGCAAAAAGCAGGTCGTGTGGAATGAATGATGCCAAGCTATCCGGCTTGATGAACCACGGCAGCCGCTTGCGGTTGCTGTTGGAGCAAAATGAGCTGGCGGCAGCGGAAGTGCAAATGGAGCACTATCTCGCTGCCTTGAACGAGGTCTTCGAGCATATCCCCACTGACAGCCAACTCGATGTGGAGCAGCAGCAAGCCCTGTCTCAGTTTCACATGATCCATGCACTGATAACGAATGCGAAACATCTGGCAGAGGATGAATTGCGCCAATTTTCCAAGGCTGGTCGCGTGGCGGGCCTTTACAAGATGAATGCGGGTTGAGTACCGAATGGATTTTAACAAGAACATCAAAGATGCCGAACATGAGCTCTCCCGTCTAGCCAGGCAGAAAGAGCAGGAAGCCGCCATGCTGGAGGTGCTGCCCGTTCGACATGAACTCAATATGGCTGCCTTTGAAAAATATATGCCCGGAATACATGCATTTTTCAAAGAATATCAGCCGGTCAGACCCTTCCGCTTTTTCTGCAACGAGAACGGCATTCCAAATGTTCTTTGGCTGGACGATGATGTCTCCCTCTATGGCGATGATCCCTTTGCCGAAGCACAGGCCCAGATTACCGAGGTAATTGATCAGAGCGTATTGCAATGTATCGACTTCGAGCCTCAGTGGTATCTGGAAGGGCAGATCCATATCGCCTACAACAATGCCATCTCCGAGCTCAAGGAGAATGTGTCGCTGGAAGGCTTGCCGCTTCGCAAGGTGCTGGATGCCGACATTCCCTTGTCCTTCATGTACGGGATCGGACTGGGTTATCAGCTGGGCTACCTGTATGAGCAGTGCCGGGTTCGGAATCTGTTTGCCTTCGAGCCCGACCTCGATATGTTCTATGCCTCGCTCTATTGCTTCGATTGGCACAAGTTGCTCGAGTACATGGAGCAGGAGTCACTGAGTCTGCACCTGTTCATCGGTGTCGATGAACAGCTGCTGGTTGCCGACATGATGGAGGCGCTGCATCGTAAAGGAGCATTCTGGTCGGCGAGCTATTTCTCGTTTTGTCATTACCACTCACCCAAGCTGCATGCCTTGATCGACAAGGCTGAAAGCGAGCTGTATCTGCTCAAGACGGGTTGGGGGTTCTTTGATGACAATATTTATGCGCTGGCTCACAGTCACACCCATCTGCAGGATGGTACTCCGTTCCTGAAAAGGGAGCGGGATACCTCATTGGTCGAGCAGGTGCCGGTATTCGTGGTCGGCAATGGTCCGTCGCTGGATCAGAGCATCGAATTCATCCGGCAGCATCAACGGCAAGCCATCATCATTGCCTGTGGCACGGCCGTCAGTGCGCTGCACAAGGCGGGCATCAAGCCGGACATCTACGTGGCGGTGGAGCGCACCAAGAGCTCGGCGGATTTCCTGCGCATCCTCAATGCGGATGATTTCCTCAAGGATGCGGTCTTCCTCAGCGTCGACGTGATCCACCCCGAGTGCAAGACCTTCTTCCGCAAGACGGGGCTGACCTTCAAGCCCAACGAGCCCATGTTTGCAATGCTGGTCAGCCGGTTTGGTCAGGCTTTCGAGTATGAGTCCATTGAATTCTCCAACCCCTTCGTTGGCAACACCGGCCTCAATTATGCGGCGTTGCTCGGGTTCAAACAGGTATACCTGTTCGGAATCGACAATGGTTACAAATACGCAGACAAGCATCACTCCACTCTGAGTCTCTATTACAACGAGAAGAAAGAAGCCAAGTACAACGAGAATCTGAAAGATACTTTCCCGGCACCGGGCAATTTTGGCGGGGAAGTGCGGATCAATCATCTATTTGGTCTGGCAATCCATAACATGACGCGCGTGCTGACAAGCCATCCGGATATGCGCTGTCTGAATTGCAGTGATGGGGCCTACATTGAAGGCGCCATCCCTCAACGGGTGGATGCCCTGCAAGTCAGCAGCCCGGAGCTGGACAAGATCGCCTTGCTTGATGAGCTGATGGCGCGCAGCTTCCAGCCGTTCGACATGGCCAGCGTTGACTTCAATGCCGCGCTCAATGTGACGCTGTTTGACGATCTGCTTGAGAAGTTGCGTACCGACTGGCGGACAGTCAAATACGAACACAATGACATACTGGCCATGATGCAGCGTCACCACGACTATCTGCTCTATTTGCTGATGAGCCGTGATTGCCATCTCTATCGTGTCTTGATCGGCTCGATGAACTATTTCTACGCCAACATCATCGGCTTGATGATGACCCTGATTGACGCAGCGCCTGACAAGTTCGAAGCCAAGGTGAAAGAGGCCGAGGTGATACTCGAGCGGTTCTTCGACGATGCGAAGCCGATTTATGCCGATGCCTTCCAGCGACACGATTCCGTCTACTTCGTCGGACTGGATATCTTCAAGCAGAAGTAACGGTTATACCTCATCACATGTTTGCTAAATAAAAAACACCGGCCTACGCCGGTGTTTTTTTGTTGTACGAGTGATTGGCTGCGGGCTTTACAGGCGCGGTTACTGTACGTCTGCGATGGCCCGGCATATCTGCTCCACCGCATTGAGTGCTCTCGGGGTGAAACGGTGCAGCTCATCCGAGTTGATGAGTTGCAGACGCTGGTGACGAACGGCATCCACCATGGGCCACTGTTGCCAGTGGCGCAGTGCGTCAGCGTCTTGACTCCCTGCCAGGATCAGTGCCGGATTGGCCTTGATCACCTGCTCCAGGCTGACCTGGGGATAGGGCGTGGGGGCATCCGCCATCAGGTTATCCCCGCCGCACAGCTCGATGGCCTGGGCGGGCCAGGCATTGCCGCTGACGCTGGTCAGCGGTGGATACCAGAGTTGGTAGAACACCTTGATATGCTTGGGCTTGCCGTAGTGTTGGCGAAGGTTGGCCAGGCGGGCGAGATAGGCATCGGCCTCGGCATTGGCGGTTTTTTCCACCCCCAATGTTTTTCCCAAGGCCCGCATCTCGGTGGCGAGGGAGGCAAAGTCGGTCGGTTCTGAATAGAACACCGGGATCCCCAACTGCTCGATGGGGGCCAGCATGCGGGATTGGGCGGAGCGCCAGGCGACGATCAGGTCGGGTTTCTGGGCCAGCAGGGCTTCCAGATTGATGCTGCGATAGTTGGCCACCTGGGGCAGGCGCTTGACCTCGGGCGGATAATCGGAGGCATCGTCGGTGGCCACGATGCGATCCCCTGCACCGATGGCAAACAGCAGTTCGGTCAGGTGGGGGGTAAGGCTGACGATGCGTGCAGGCGTGCCAGCCAGCAGGACGGGTGACATGCACAACAGGCAGAGCAGGATGAGCCATCTAGCCATGCAGGTGCTCCAGCACAGTGAGCAGCAATGCCAGCGCCAGCCAGCCCCAACCGGCTTGTTGCAGACGGTTGAGCAGGCGCAGGGCCGTGCCGGCATCCGGTTCGGCGGTGGCGTCAAACACGGGAAAACGGAACAAGCTGCCCTGATAGTAGCGGGGACCACCGAGCTTGCAGCCCAGCGAGCCGGACAGCAGCGCCAGCAGTATTCCCATCGCGGGGTAGGGCCAGCGTATCGCCGTGCGCAACCGGCTTGCCAGCTGGCGCAGCTGGGTCAGGCACAAGGGCAGTGCCAGCAACAAGATGGCAGGGGTACACAGGGCCTGGTAGAGCACGGTGGCGGCCCGGCCAAAGTGGGCAAAGGCTGGCAGTTTCGGACTCCAGCCCTGGTTCATCAGCTGGGCGAGACGCCACAACAGGGCCCCCTGCACACCCGCTAGGGCGAACCCCAGCAGAGGGCCTGCCCACTGTCCTATCAGGCGCAGGGCGCAGCTTTCACTGACCGCCTTGGCAAGCCCCATCAGGGAGAGTTTACCGGTATCGCGTCTGAGCCAGGGGGCCGCCTGCAGCCGGGCCACCACCAAGGTATCCTGGTCTGTCAGTGCGCGAGTGGCGCGGGCCAGCTCCCGCAGCGGGCGCGATTCCAGCATCAGCAGCAGAAACAGCAGATCGAACAGCGGCTCCGAGAGCGAGAGATTGCGCACCGCCCAGAGTCCGGCGGCGCACGGCAGCCAGACAATCAGCATGGCCAGCAGACCGGCCTGCAATTGCTGACCGGGGGCGCCATCGGGGCGACACACCTTGTGACCCAGCCGGGTCAGCAGGGGCACGACGGCGGAGAGCCGATAGTGGGCCGGCCAGGGCACGATGGCCTCCAGCAGGGCGGCCCCGAGCAAAATGGCCGCCGGAGTGGCGGCCATCTGTTCCAGAGTGGTGAGTGTGATCACAGCTTGCCGAGCATCTTGATGATCACCTCGGCGGAGTGCTTGCCGGCCACCTCGATGAAGGCATCGAAGGATTCAACCTGTTCCTTGCCGGCGATGTCGGACATGGCACGCACCACCAGATAGGGCACCTTGAACATGTGGCACACCTGACCGATGGCGGCCCCTTCCATCTCGACCGCCAGCATCTGCGGGAAGTCGGCGCGAGCCTTGGCGATGGCGTCGGGCTTGCACATGAACTGATCGCCGGTGCAGATGAGGCCGACCTTGGTCTGATGCTTGCCTTGTTCGGCAATGCAGGCTTGGGCGACGGCGATGAGCTTCTCGTCGCAGGGGAAGGCGGCAGGCTGCTGCGCCATCTGGCCCATCTCGTAGCCAAAGGCGGTCACGTCGACATCGTGGAAGCGCATCTCGCTGGCGATCACCACGTCACCTATGTGCAGGTCCTGGGCAAAGCCGCCGGCAGAGCCGGTGTTGATGACGCAGTCGGGGGCGAATTTTTCCAGCAGCAGGCTGGTGGCGACGCTGGCGGCGACTTTACCGATACCGGAGCGGGTCAGGATCACCTCCTTGCCTGCCAGGGTGCCCTGATAGAACTCGCAGCCGCCCAGTTGCAGGGTGGTCGGGTTGCTCATCTGGCTGCGCAGCAGGGCCACTTCCTGTTCCATGGCGCCGATAATACCTACTTTCATCACTCACCTCGTCTTGATGGCCAGTTGGCCGAATAAGTTGTTGTGGATCATAACAAAAGTTGGCGATGGCGCCGAGCATTCCGATGCTGGCGGGTGGGAAGGTCCACTCAAGGGTAGCGCTCGGCCAATCTGGCCAGCTCGCCGCGGTCCGCCAACCGTTGCAGGGTGCTGGTAAACAGGGCCAGGCGGGCAGGGGAGGTGCGCTGGTAAAACAGGATATAGAAGGGGATGGTCTCCATGGCGGTGGGGAGGATGCGGATCTGGTCGCTCAGGTGATGGCGCTGCAGATCGGCTTCGATACCGGGTGAGCGGTAGTAGACGAAGCGTCCGCGCTTCATCAGCAGCTTGTCGTAGTTGGCGGCGCTGCTGCTCCCGCCGCTGTCGATGATGAGCCCCTGTATGGCCTGCAGCCGTTCGATGGCGCCACTGCCGTGATTGACGAGGATGATCCCTGCATTACCCAGGGCCCTGACGTCGTCCCAGTGGTGGATCTCGACCGGGTCGTCGCTGCGCACCGCCAGGTGGTAGTGTACGGTGAAGATGGGGGGCTGTAGATAGAGGAAGTGGTTGCGGCGGACCGGGTTGTCACCCACGCCGCAGAGGAAGTCGAGCTGGCCGAAGCGCACCCGTTTTTCCAGCCGCTTGAGGGGGATAAAGTGCTGATCCCCCTCGATGCGCAGGGCAGGCTCCTGTTGCTCCATCAATCGAAACAGTTCGACGCAGAGCCCCCCGATGCGGCCATCTGCCATCTGGGTGTATTTGGGGGCGGACTCGGGCTGCGCCGCCGTGCGATAAATCTCGGTGGCGCTGACGGCCCGGTGAGTGACTGCCAGCAGACAACCCAGCACCATCACCCGGAATATCATGTCATGCTGGCCCTCGATGCGTGGGAAAATGCGACGTTGCCTGCGGATGTCGCGGCGCTAGTGCTGAAACATTACGCCATATATCAGAACCTTATCAACCAAGCGCCGTATCCAGGGTCATCATCAGCGCAAACCCGGCCATCAGGCCCAGGGTGGCGTGGGTCTGGTGGCCGTTGCGGTGCGTTTCCGGGATCACTTCGTGGGAGACTACGAACAGCATGGCACCGGCGGCCAGCCCGAGGCCGATGGGATAGGCGATGGCCAGCCCGCTGGAGAGGCCGACGCCGAGCAGGGCCCCGAGTGGCTCAAGCAGACCGCTGCCGATAGCGACCAGCACGGCTTTGCCGGGCCGAAAACCGGCGGCGCACATGGCGAGTGCCACCGCCAGCCCTTCCGGAATGTCTTGCAACGCGATGGCGGTGGTGAGCGGCAGACCCACCGACATGTCCCCCTGCGAGAAGCTCACCCCGATGGCCATCCCCTCCGGCAGGTTGTGCAGGGCGATGGCAAATACGAACAACCAGACCCGGGAGCAGCTCTCGTGACCGGGGCCGCAGGGGCCGGTCTTGTCGTGTTCATGGGGGGTGAATTGATCGAGCCCCAACATCAGGAGTACCCCGAGGGTCATGCCGACTACCACCACGGCGGCGGCGAGAAAGCCGTTGCCGGTGATCCCCTCTGCCGCCTCGAGCCCCGGCAACAGCAAGGAGAAGGCGCTGGCTGCCAGCATCATGCCGGCGGCAAAGCCCAGCATGCTGTCTTCTACCCGTTGCGGAACCGAGCGCAGAAAAAGGGCGGGCAGGGCGCCAAGCGCGGTGGCGGCAAAGCCGGCCAGGCCACCGATCAGGCCATAGCGAACGCCGGGGCTGATGTCGCCGGCGGCCAGCATCACCAGGCTTTGCAGCAGCAACAGCACGACGGTCGCCAGAGCAACGAACAGGCCGATGGCGATCACCGGGCGTGCCCGCAGCTGCTCGCGCAGCTGGGCTGACCAGGAGGAAAGGGGCAGGGCTGACGCGTTATCCATGAAGATCACCTCTCTTGCTTGACGGCAGGAATGGCGCTGCGCCATCCGGGGACTCTTGCATTACAGCGAGCCGGGCCTCACTTGTCCATGCCGGGGCATCGATTGCATTCATCGGCTAACTATTTGAAATGATTTGGTCGTCTTGAATAGTTTGTGACGAAGATCCGGTTGTATGGAAAAACAACTTGCTTTGTTGCGGCGAAAGCTGGTGAAGGAGTAGGCAGGTTTGTGGTAAAGTGCCGCCCTCGCGAAACCCACCCTTCCCTTGGTCTTTCGCAACGTCCCATCTCCCGTCAGGAAAGCCCGGGTTACCAGTTCATACGGATGTGATCGCCACTGTGCACCTGCTTGTCAGCAGTCGAGGATCACCAGCCACCATGTTTTACAAAAATCTGTCTATCGGCAAAAAGATTGCCGTGGTCTTTGCGGTCATTGCCGCCGTCAACGTGATATTCGGTATTTTTCTCTCCAGCGAACTGCGCGGCGTGCGCGATCGCGTGTTGAATTTTACCGATTCCACCCTGCCGAGCGTGCTCTCGGTCGAGAACCTGCTCTACGACGTATCCTACGTGCGCCGCGCCCAGTTTGCCCTGCTGATGGTGGATGACGCCACCGATCTGCAGGCGCGTCGCGGCCGGATCCAGGCCAACGTCCAGAAAGTCGAGCAGGCCTTCCGGGGCTATGAGGCCACGGTCGGTGCCGCCCATGAGCGTCAGGTGTTCAACGGCGCCAAGCAGGCGTGGCAACGCTACCTGAACTCGGTCAATCTGGTGGATCAACTGCTGGCACAGGGCCAGCTGGAGCAGGCCAAGGTGCAGCTGTTCCAGTCCAACCCCATTTATGGCGAGCTGGAACAGGCGGTCAACGGCCTGGTGGAAGTGAACCTCGGCTTCGTCAAAGAGAACCGCGGCAGCCTGCTTGACAGCGTCAACATGGTGACCAGTTTTGCCATGGTGAGCATCGGCAGCCTGCTGCTGTTCATGGTGGCCATAACCTGGTTCCTGACCCGCCAGATCTGCCTGCCGCTGCAGGCCGTGGTGGCCCAGGCCAACGCCATCGCCGCCGGCGATCTGACCCATCAGCTGGATCGCCAGCACATCGGTCGTGACGAGCTGGGCATGCTGGCCAAGGCGTCTCTCAAGATGCAGGACAACCTGCGCGGTCTGATTGAAGAGGTTGTGGCGGCCGTGACCCAGCTGGGCGCCGCCATCGAAGAGGTGAGCGCCGTCTCCGAGCAGTCGGCACAGGGGATCCAGAGCCTGCAGCAGGAGATATCGCTGGTTGCCACCGCCATGGCCCAGATGAAGGCCACCGTGGCCGATGTGGCAGGCAACACCGAGACGGCGTCTGAATCGGCCAGCTCCGCCAATGCCTTGGCGCGCCGCGGCAATCAGGATGTGCAGAGCTCGCTGATGGCCATCACCCGGGTTGCCGAAGAGATTGAACAGGCCGGTACCCTGGTCACCGAACTGGAGCGCGAATCCGCCCAGATCAACGTGGTGGTGGACGTGATCCGCGGCATCGCCGATCAGACCAACCTGCTGGCGCTCAACGCCGCCATCGAGGCGGCCCGTGCAGGTGAGCAGGGCCGTGGCTTTGCGGTGGTGGCTGACGAGGTGCGTACCCTGGCGGGTCGCACCCAGGCGTCCACCGGCGAGATCGTCGCCATCATCGAAACCCTGCAGGCCCGTGCCAACCAGGCCAAAGAGGTGACCGGCCAGAGCTGCGAGATGATCCGCCAGTGCGTGGAGCAGAGCGAGCAGACCAGCGACGGCATCCAGCAAATCGAGGAAGCGGTCGCCCAGATCGCCGACATGGCCATTCAGATCGCCAGTGCCTGCGGCGAGCAGGACGCGGTCTCCGATGAGCTGGGTCGCAACGTGGAGCGGATCAACGAATCCTCCAACGAGGTTGCCGTTGGGGCCGATCACACCGCCCGTGCCTGCCTGGAACTGAGCCAGCTGGCCGCCGGCCTGCGTCAGACCATAGGCCGCTTCCGCCTGGCGTAATAGCTGTACCGGCACCAGACAGGGTGCCGTGTCATGGCCTGTTGCTGCAGGCAAACAGTCAACCCGGCTTCGGCCGGGTTGACTGTTTTTGTTTTCCATCATCTCAAGGCATGAGTCATGACTCTTGGCCTGCGGTTGGTATCGAGCATTGACGTCGCACAAGGCGGCAGTGACGCTCACGATCTCGCCAGTCGAGACAGCGCTGGCCATGAGGGGCAGAGGAGCGATGGTAATGCGCATTGGCAGGGATTTGCTTGTCAGCGTCGATGGGCAGATGGTCATGAAAAGGTCATAAAAAAACCCGGCCTGAGCCGGGTTTTGATGAGTGCGGGTAGTGCTGGCTTACTTGGCCAGGGATTCCGGCAGCTCTTCGCGGATCTTGCCCAGCATCTCTTTCAGGACGCGCGGGTTGGCCACCACGATGTTGCCGGAGTTCTCGTAGTTGTGACCACCGACGAAGTCGGTGACGATGGCGCCGGCCTCTTTGGCCAGCAGCTCACCGGCAGCGGTGTCCCAGGGCTTCAAGCCGATTTCCCAGAAACCGTCGACGCGACCGGCGGCCACATAGGCCAGATCCAGCGCGGCGGAGCCGGCACGACGGATGTCGGCACACTCGATGAACATGCTCTGGAACATCTTCAGGTACGGCTCGATGTGGTGCTTCTGCTTGAACGGGAAACCGGTGGCCAGGATGGTGCCGGCCAGCTCTTTGGCCTTGCCGACACGGATGCGGTAGCCGTTCAGCTGGGCGCCGCTGCCACGGGTGGCAGTGAACAGCTCGTCACGGATCGGATCGTAGATCACGGCCTGTTCGGTCTTGCCCTTGACGCGCAGGGCGATGGAGACGGCAAAGTGCGGAATGCCTTTGACCAGGTTGGTCGTGCCATCCAGTGGGTCAATGATCCATTGGTAGTCCGGATTGGTACCGGCAATCTCACCAGACTCTTCAGCCACGATGCTGTGTTCCGGGTAAGATTTTTTGATGGTGTGAATGATGGCCGCTTCGGCTTCACGGTCAACGTTGGTCACGAAGTCATTGCTGCCCTTCTGGATAACCTCGATGTTCTCGGGTTGAGAAAAGGCTTTTACTACTACTTGACCGGCGTTGCGCGCAGCGCGCACGGCGATATTCAGCATCGGATGCATAGGTTCACCACTGGATGTTAAAGAACGGGGGAATAAAAGGACGCGGTATAATACCAGTCTTTTCGACAATGGCAACTGTTATACGTTATCGCTCCGGCCTTGGCGACTGCCAGATCTGACGGCTCCAATATAGGCTCTTTTTGGTCTAGTCTTATGGGCAGCAGCCGAATAACAGGCTGCCTTGAGCATAGGGACGTGGATCATGAATTTGTCATTAGTGAGTCAAAAACCGTCGGCAACCTCCACCCAGGGTTTGCTGGCCGCCTTGCGGAACTCGACCGGATACGGCGACTACTTCAACGAGCTAACCATTACCCAGCCATCCCACTGGCAACCCGGCAAGGAAGAGGCGGCCATCCTGCTGCTGGACGGGGATGCGGCCTGGCCCGAGTTTGCCTGGCAGCGCAACAGCGACACCTTCGGGTTGCCGGTGTTGCCGCTGCTGATGCGCAAGGGAGACGGTACTCTCACCATTCAGGGGCCGGATGTGCGGGACCCGCGCTTCTATTTTGTCTCCAACGGCATCGTGCTGGAAGAGTCTGAACTTGCCGATCCCGCCTGCAGTCGGGTGCTGCTGAACAAGCTGGAGTCCTACTTCCCGCTGCTTTCCCGCCTCATTATGCTGCGTCAGCGTCAACCCATGGGGCTGTGCAACTAGGCTCTTCCTTCTCTGCGCCGGGCTGTTCAAGCGGCACAATATTTGTCATAACTGACCGGTATTGTGCCGCTTCGTCATGTTCAGGCCGGGGGATGTCCATGTTGTCCATCCCGCATCGTTTCTCTGGCCGACATGGGCGAGGCCCTGTCCGTCCTGTGCCAATGTGTGAATCACAAGGAGTCCATGATGATCGATTTTTATACCGCCGCCACCCCGAACGGCTTCAAGGTGGCGATTGCCCTTGAAGAGCTGGGCTTGCCCTACCGTGTCATTGCGCTCGACCTGTCGGCGCTGGATCAGAAGAAACCCGAGTTTCTGGCCATCAACCCCAACGGCCGCATTCCGGCCATCGTCGATCGGGACAACGGGGACTTCGCGGTGTTCGAGTCGGGTGCCATTCTTCTCTATCTGGCCGAGAAGGCAGGCAAGCTGCTGCCGGCGGATCCCAAGCGCCGCTCCCAGGCCATTCAGTGGTTGATGTTCCAGATGGGTGGGGTCGGGCCCATGATGGGGCAGGCCAACGTCTTCTATCGCTACTTCCCGGAGAAGATCCCGGCCGCCATCGAACGCTATCAGAAGGAGGGACGCCGCCTGTTCGAGGTGCTCGACAGCCATCTGGCCCAGCACGAGTATCTGGCCGACGAGTACAGCATCGCCGACATCGCCACCTGGCCCTGGGTGCGTATCTATGACTGGAGCGGTATATCCATCGAGGGGCTGCCCCATCTGCAGGCCTGGATGGACCGGATGGCCGACAAGCCGGCCTGCCAGAAGGGGATCACCATACCGCCGCGCAACGAGAAGCCGGAGGATCTGGTCAAGCAGGCCCAGCAGATGGTAACGCGTTGATTTTTATCGTTGACGGGGCCTAAAACCCCGTCACATTAGAAAAACTAAGGAAAGCTGATTATAAAGATTCGTTCGTTTTTCGTGATCTGAATCACTAAGATGACGGCAAGCCATGGGAGTGTCCTGCTCCCGGCCGGTGCGGGTTCTCCGCCTTGAGTTTTCACCTTTGATTGACCCTGTTTGTTGGATCCCCTCTGCGGTTTTCTGCCAGAGGCGGGCAGCTTTTCGATGATTTTTCGGGACTGAGATATGTATCGGCACAGTTTTTATCCGCTGTTTTTTCTGACCATTCTGATGGTCGCTGTGGGCCAGATGACCCAGACCCTCTACGTGCCCTCCATTCCCATGATGGCGGGGGACTTCAACGTGGCCTCCGGCCAGCTGCAGGCGGTGATGGCCTGCTATCTGATCCCGTACGGCCTCTCCCAGTTTGTCTACGGCCCCTTGTCGGATCGCATCGGGCGTCGTCCCATCATCATCATCGGCATGATGGTGTTCCTGGTGGGTACCCTGACCATCCAGCTGATCCCGAGTTTCATGGCGCTGCTGGCGGGCAGCTTCATCCAGGGGCTGGGGACCGGGGCCGGCGGCGCCATGAGCCGCACCCTGATGCGCGACCGCTACACCGGTGCCGAGCTCAACCGGGCCAACAGCCTGGTGAGCATGGGGGTGATCTTCTCCCCGCTGCTGGCCCCCGTGCTGGGTGGCTGGCTGACCGAGTTGTTCAACTGGCGTGCGGGCTACTGGTTCCTGTTCGGCTTTGGCGCCGTGGCGACCCTGGCCATACTGGCCTGGTTCGTCGAAACCTTGCCGGAGGAGGCCCGTCAGCAGCCGCTGCGAGTAGGTGCCGCCTATCGCCACGTGCTCGGCAACCCGCGTTTTCAGGGCAACCTGCTCTGCCTGATGGCGACCTTCGCCGGTCTGGCGGTGTTTGAAGCGGCCGCCGGCGTGCTGCTGGGCGACGTGCTCAAGCTGAGTGCCCGTACCGTCAGCGTGCTGTTCGTGCTGCCGCTGCCCGGCTATCTGTTCGGTGCCTGGCTCTCCGCCAAGCTGAGTTTTCGCCTGAGCCAGGGCAAGCTGATGCGCCTTGGCATCGCCTTCCTGGCGCTGGGGTCACTCATCATCCTGCTGCCCGGTCTGTTCGGGATAGTGAGTGCCGCTTCCCTGGTGGGGGGGGCTGCCGTTTACTTCATCGGCAGCGGTATCCTCTATCCGACTGCCACCTCCTGCGCCATCGAGCCCTTCCCGGGCCAGGCGGGCACCGCCGGTGCCATCCTCGGTGGCATGCAGAACCTGGGGGCCGGCATCGTGACCCTGCTGGCGGCCTGCTTCCCGATGGAGGGGCAGGTGACCCTGGGCGCCATCATGACACTGATGGTGCTGATCGTGGCGCTGAGCTTCCTCTGGCTGCGTCACCACGGTTCGCCTCACGAGCAGATGGCCGTGTGAGCCTAATGATGTGAAAAGACCCGCCCGAGTTGGCGGGTTTTTTATGGGCCGCCGCTGGGGGCTGATATGCCGGGTGACGGAAGCGGGGGAGGGGACTGCCGCGCAGGCAAAGAAAAAGCCCGTCACGCTGGTGACGGGCTTTTTGCTGTTGGTACCCCGGAGATGCCGTTGCCGGTTTGGGCCCTTGAACCGTCGGTTCAAGGCGGGGATCGGATCTGACCGCAGGCTTCTCGGTCGTGCCGAGCATGCGCAATAGCCAGAAGGCAGATCCCCTGTTTGGTATGAATATCGGCTCGGGGACTTGAACCGGCTGACAAACACCCCAGGGAATTTCAAAAACGTTGCGAGTTAGGGTTGTACGCCTTCGTCGCTGGATTCGCCATATTGTCCGTGCTCGATCAAGGCCGCTTCGATGGTGCGTTGCAGCATCTTGATCCGCTTGTCCATGGTCTCAGAGTATTGGTGATTCTTGTCTTTTTCAAGACAGAGCTCATGGCAGAAATTGAGTGCTGCCATCACCGCCAGCTGTTCATTGCTGGAGACCTTGGAGCGTTGACGCAGCTCGATGAGTTTATCAGTCAGCTGGTCGGCGGCCTGGCGCAGGGCATCCTGCTGTCCCAGGGGACAGGATACCTTGTAGGGACGTCCCAAAATGACGATTTCTACGGCCTCTGTGCTCATGCCTTCCTCAATACGGCGGAGTGTCATTCCGCCTTTATCCACGTGGACAACTGGGCGGGACTATATAGCGCAGATGCAGAAGTTTCAAGGCCTTGCTGGCTCTGGAAGGGGGAGAATGCTAGGATCCTGACCATTAATTCTGCATATTTGCCTGAACTTTGAGCGGATCTTCGATGAGCAAAACGAACCCCCTGAAATACGCGGCCGTGGCCGACCTGATGGAACAGCACGAGCTGATGGCAACGGCTGTAGAGGCCCATGGCGTGATCTGCGGTCTGGTGTGCGGTGGTGTGGCCCTGGACGACAAGAGCTGGCTGCCCCATTTCAACGATCTGGTCAACGACGGTTTCGGTTTGCCGGCCCCGGTGCGCCAGGTGATGACCGATCTCTATCATGAGGTGATCGAGAGCCTGATGGCCCAGAAAGGGGTCGAACTGCTGTTGCCAAGCGATGAGGCGCCGCTTGACGAGCGCATCGATTCGCTGGTGGACTGGTCCCAGGCCTTTCTGGCCGGTTTCGGCGTGGTGCAGCAGGAGCTCTCCAAGGCCTCCGAAGAGCTGCAGGAGATGATCCAGGACATCGCCAGCATCACCCAGGTCTCTGCCGAGTTCGATCAGGAAGATGAAGAGAATGAAGCCTCTTTCCTGGTGCTCTACGAGCACGTGCGCCTCGGGGTCATGATGGCGTTCGAGGAGTTTGGCAAGCGGCCGGATGCTCCGAGCACCCCGCCGACCCTGCACTGAGTCGAGCAAGTTCGAAAAAGAGCGCCTGGTGGCGCTCTTTTTACATGCATCGTTTGCCAGCATTGGCCGGCCGCAGTGCGGCAAGCGATGGCCAGGAGTGCGCTTTTTTGCCCGTGGCTTCGCATCCCGACCCCACGCTTTGTGTTAGCATGACCCCACGTTTTCAGCTTTTCCCCTGATCTCATGTCTCAATCTGATCTGAACCACGTCGATGTGGCCATCGTCGGTGGTGGAATGAGCGGCGCTGTGCTGGCGCTCTCCCTCGCGGCCCTGCCAGGGCCCAAGCCCCTGCAGATCCTGCTGCTGGAGGCGAGCGCCCCCGAGCTCAATGCACACCCCGGCTTCGATGCCCGCGCCATCGCGCTCTCCGCCGGCACCTGCGAGGCGCTGGCCCGGCACGGGCTCTGGCCCCGTTTTGCCCCCCATTGCAGCCCCATCACCCGCATTCATGTGTCGGATCGGGGCCACTTCGGCCAGGCCGGATTGACGGCCGCCGAGTATGGCCTGTCTGCCCTCGGCCAGGTGATCGAGCTGTCGGCGGCGGGCATCGAGTTGCAACAGGCGATCGCTGCCTGCCCGCAGATCCGCATGCTGTGCCCGGCTCAGCTCGAACACGTAGAGCCGCTGACGGAGGGGGTGAACCTGACCTTGGCCAGTGGCGAGCGTTATCAGACCCGTCTGCTGGTGGCGGCCGATGGCGGCAACTCCTTCGTGCGCCAGCAGTGCAAGCTGGCGGTGAGCCGCCACGACTACGGCCAGAGCGCCATCATCGCCACCGTCAAGACGGCCGAGGATCCGGCCGGCCAGGCATTCGAGCGTTTCACCCAAGGGGGGCCGCTGGCCCTGCTGCCGATGCAGGGGGGGCTCTCCTCCCTGGTCTGGAGCGTGGCGCGGGATGAGGCGCCGGCCTTGATGGCGCTCGATGACGCCGCCTTTCTGGCCCGCCTGCAGCAGGCCTTCGGTTGGCGCCTCGGTCGCTTCCTGCAAACCGGCCAGCGCCACGTCTATCCGCTGGTGCTGACGGTGGCAGACTACCCGCTGGCCCAGCGCACCGTGCTGGTGGGCAACGCTGCCCATCTGCTGCACCCCATCGCCGGTCAGGGCTTCAACCTCGGCATGCGCGATCTGGATCTGCTCACCCGCGCCGTCGGTCAGGCCCTGGCGGCGGGGGAGGATATCGGCAGCTTCAAGGTGCTAAACGGTTACTGGCAGCAGCGCAAGGGGGATCAGGCGCAGACGGTCTGGCTTACCTCCTCGCTGGCCCAGCTCTTCTCCAATGAGCACGACCCGCTGGTGGCGGGCCGCAACCTGGCGCTCTCCCTGATGGGGCGGCTGGACTGCCTCAAGGCGCCGCTGGCCTCCCGCACCCTGGGCTTTGTTGCCGACCTGTGCCGCCCCTGAGACGGGTCACAGCTTGCGTATTGAAGGGGTCTGCCTTCGGGCGCCCCCTCGCTGATCCCGGCGATCAGCCCTGAAAGGACATAAAACGATGCAGATGCAAAACGTGGATGTGGTGATTGTGGGGGGCGGCATGGTGGGCCTGGGGCTCGCCGCTGCGCTCAAGGGGAGTGCGCTCAAGGTGGCCGTGGTCGAGGGCCAGTTGCCGGCCCCCGCGCTTGACGAGGCGCCGGACAACCGGGTCAGCGCCCTGAGTCTGGCCAGCCAGCGCATCCTGCAGCAGGTGGGGGCCTGGCGCGGCATTGAGGCCCGCCGCCTGCAGCCCTATGGGCAGATGGAGGTGTGGGAGCAGGACAGCTTTGGCCGGATCGCCTTCGATGCCGCCAGCCTGCATCAGCCCGAGCTCGGCCACATCGTCGAGAACCGGGTCATCCAGCTGGCGCTGCTGGAGGCGATTCTCGATGACAGTAAAGGGGCCAACAACATCCAGCTGCTGAGCACGGCCCGGGCGAGCAGCCTGCAAAGCGGCGAGGCGGGCTCCCTGCTGCTGCTGGAAGATGGCCGCGCGCTGTCGGCCAAACTGGTGGTGGCGGCCGACGGTGCCCACTCCTGGGTCCGTCGGCAGGCCGACATCCCGCTCACCAGCTGGGATTACGGCCACCATGCCCTGGTGGCGACGGTACGTTGTGCCGAGCCCCACGAAGCGGTGGCGCGTCAGATCTTCACCCCCGAGGGGCCGCTTGCCTTCCTGCCCCTGTGGCAACCGGATCTCTGCTCCATCGTCTGGTCGCTGCCGGCCGCTCGTGCCGAGGCGCTCTGTCAGTGCGACGACGAGCAGTTCAACCGCCAGCTCACCACCGCGTTCGACGGCCGCCTCGGCCTGTGCCAGGTGGAAGGGGCGCGCAGCGCCATCCCGCTCACCGCCCGCTATGCCCGTGACTTTGCCCGCGAACGGTTGGTGCTGGTAGGGGATGCCGCCCACACCATACACCCGTTGGCGGGGCAGGGGGTCAACCTGGGGCTGCTGGACGCAGCCGCTCTGGCCGAGCAGATCCTGCGCAATCAAGCGGCGGGCAAGGATATTG
Organism: Aeromonas sp. R5-3; assembly: GCF_040908225.1. NCBI lineage: Bacteria > Pseudomonadati > Pseudomonadota > Gammaproteobacteria > Aeromonadales > Aeromonadaceae > Aeromonas > Aeromonas sp. R5-3. The sequence goes on from NZ_JBFODH010000002.1 coordinate 356,453, forward strand.
GTCTGCTCGCCAACCTGCGCGGCTACGAGCGCTGGCGCAAGAGCGAGGCGGCCAGCATGCTGGCGGCGATGGAGGGGCTCAAGCGGCTGTTTGCCGGTGCCAACCCGCTCAAGAAGCTGGTGCGCGGGGCGGGCCTGTGCGCCTTCGACCTGTTGACGCCGCTCAAGCAAAGTGTGATCCGGGCCGCCATGGGGTTAGAGGGTGAGTTGCCGGCCTTGGCCAAGGGGAACAATTTGCCGACCCGGCCGAAGTAAGAGGGTGATCCGGGCCGCCATGGGGCTGGAGGGGGAGCTGCCCGCTCTGGCCAAGGGTGAAAAAATCTAATAATACTCGGGTGTTTTCACAACAAAACTAATGTGATGAGGCTGATGACCCGGTTTGGGCATCAGCCTTTAATCTGGGCTGGCAGCGAAACGTTTTTCTCCAAATTGTGACGAAACGGTAAAAATCGAAATTTAATATCGTCATTGCCGGGTTTGGTCTGTTTTTATCACTGTTTTTACCTTAGTGTCTGGAGTCTGTTGACTGGCGGTGGATTAGTTTTTTTTGAGCGGCATGCGCGTCCGCTTGGCATATAATCCGCTGCGTTCAAGGAATCACTCCGGCCTTGCGGGCCGGAACGAGCACAGACTCAGGCACTCTCTGCTCTTGCTGCGACCCCGGTGAACCGCCGGAGGGCGGCCGGGCGGGGCGGATCGTGAGTGTTGTCGCGAACGCTTAAGGAAACACAGCGATGATCCAGACTACAGTACTGCATCCCAAGCACCTGGAAGCCGGCGCCAAGATGGTGGACTTTCACGGTTGGGAAATGCCCATCAACTACGGCTCACAGCTGGAAGAGCACCATCAGGTGCGCACCGATGCCGGCATGTTCGACGTCTCCCACATGACCATCGTCGATTTGACCGGCGAGCGGGTCAAAGCCTTCCTGCAACACCTGCTGGCCAACGACGTGGCCAAGCTCACCCTCTTCGGCAAGGCCCTCTACAGCGGCATGCTGACCCCGGAAGGCGGCGTCATCGACGACCTCATCACCTATTACCTTGGCGAGACCTTCTACCGCCTGGTGGTCAACTCCGCCACCCGCGAGAAGGATCTGGCCTGGATCCGCCACCATGCCCAGGACTTCGGGGTGACCGTGACCGAGCGCCCAGAGCTCGCCATGATCGCGGTGCAGGGGCCCAACGCCAAGACCAAGGCGGCCAAGGTGTTCAGCGCCGAGCAAAATGCTGCCGTGGAAGGCATGAAGCCCTTCTTCGGTGTGCAGGCTGGCGAGCTTTTCATCGCCACCACCGGCTACACCGGTGAAGACGGCTACGAGATCGTGGTGCCGCAAGAGCAGGCGTGCGATCTGTGGCAGGCGCTGCTGGACAACGGCGTGGCCCCCTGCGGCCTGGGTGCCCGTGACACCCTGCGCCTCGAGGCCGGTATGAACCTCTACGGCCAGGACATGGACGAAACAGTCTCTCCCCTTGCCGCCAACATGGCCTGGACCATCGCCTGGGAACCGAGCGATCGCCAGTTCATCGGCCGCGCCGCGCTGGAAGCCCAGAAAGCCGCCGGCAGCCAGCCCAAGCTGGTGGGCCTGGTGATGGAAGAGAAGGGCGTGCTGCGCAGCGGCATGCCGGTCACCTTCACCACCGCCGCTGGAGAAGAGCGGGAAGGTGTGATCACCTCCGGCTCTTTCTCGCCCACTCTGGGCTACAGTATTGCCCTGGCGCGGGTGCCCCGTGATATCGGCGAGCAGGCCTCGGTGGAGATCCGCAAGAAGCTGGTCACAGTGAAAGTGACCAAGCCGGCTTTCGTGCGCAACGGCCAGAAGCTGGTGTAACGACCCCATTGCGGCGAAGGGGCTGCCCTTCGCCAGACCCCCTTGCCCCGGCAACGCCTGTCGAACGCGCCGGGACAAGTGATCCAAGTGAATAAAGGAAGCACAAATGAGCCATATCCCGAGCGAACTGAAATATGCCACCTCCCACGAGTGGATCCGTGTCGAAGCCAACGGCGAGGCAGTGGTCGGTATCACCGAGCACGCCCAGGAGCTGCTGGGTGACATGGTGTTCGTCGATCTGCCGGAAGTGGGCAAGCAGGTTGGTGCCGGTGATGACTGCGCCGTGGCCGAGTCGGTCAAGGCCGCCTCTGACATCTACAGCCCGGTGAGCGGCGAGATCCTGGCCGTCAACGAAGAGCTGGAAGGCAGCCCCGAGCTGGTCAACTCCGACCCCTACGGTGCCGGCTGGCTGTTCCGCATCAAGCTGGACGACGCGGGCGAGCTCGCCAACCTGCTGGATGCCGAAGGCTACCAGAACGTGGTGGACGAAGAGTAATGCCCCCGGGCCCTGCCAATCGCGCAGGGCCCGTTTGTATGCATGCCCGTCGGCCAGGAGGCCGGCCGGCGAGGGTGACGTCGTCCGTCCCGGTTTGCCCGCGGCAAACCGGGCAGCCACAAGACGACCCCCTGTCGCTATGAGCGACATCCGGTGCCGGCAGGGGCCACCCTGCCACCCGAACATGAGTGAAGCCGGCCGAGGCCGGCTGTCAGGCACTTAGTTATCAGGACTTTTTATCAGGAATAGGGAAATGACCCAGTCACTGTTTGAACTCGAGCAAAAAACCGATTTCATCCGCCGTCACATCGGGCCGGGTGAGGAAGATCTGCGCGCCCTGCTGGCCGTGGTGGGCGCCGAGAGCCTGGACGATCTGATTGAGCAGACGGTCCCCGCCGCCATTCGCCGGCCGGGCCCGCTCGGCATCGGTGCCTCCATGACCGAAGTGGAAGCGCTGGCCAAGCTCAAGGGCTATGCCGCCCAGAACAAGGTGGCCAAGAGCTACATCGGCATGGGCTATCACGACACCCACGTGCCCCACGTCATCCTGCGCAACGTGCTGGAAAATCCGGGCTGGTACACCGCCTACACCCCGTACCAGCCGGAGCTGGCACAGGGCCGTCTCGAAGCCCTGCTCAACTTCCAGCAGCTGACCCTGGATCTCACCGGCATGGATCTGGCCAGTGCCTCCCTGCTGGATGAGGCGACCGCCGCCGCCGAGGCGATGGCGCTGGCCAAGCGGATGGCCAAGTCCAAATCCCACCTCTTCTTCGTGGCCGACGACGTGCACCCGCAGGTGATCGACGTGGTCAAGGAGCGGGCGGTCCACTTCGGCTTTGACGTGGCAGTCGGCCCGGCCGAGCAGGCCTGCGCCGAAGAGGTGTTCGGTGCCCTGTTCCAGTACCCCACCACCACGGGGGAAGTGAAAGATCTGCGGGCGCTTATCGCCGCGGTGCAGGCCCAGAAAGGGCTGGCCTGCGTCAGCGCCGACATCTTGTCGCTCCTGCTGCTCAAGTCCCCGGGTGAGCTGGGTGCCGACGTGGTGCTGGGTTCGGCCCAGCGCTTTGGCGTGCCCATGGGCTACGGTGGCCCCCACGCAGCCTTCTTCGCCACCCGTGATGCCTACAAACGCTCCATGCCGGGCCGCATCATCGGCGTCTCCAAGGATGCCCGCGGCAAGGCCGCCCTGCGCATGGCGATGCAGACCCGCGAGCAGCATATCCGCCGCGAGAAGGCCAACTCCAACATCTGTACCGCCCAGGTGCTGCTGGCCAACATGGCGAGCTTCTACGCCGTCTACCACGGCCCGGTGGGACTGAAAACCATCGCTTCCCGCGTGCACCGTCTGACCACCATTCTGGCGCTCGGTCTGAAGGCCAAGGGCGTGGCCCTCAAGCATGCCAGCTGGTTCGATACCCTGACCGTACAGACCGCCGAGAAGGCTGCGCTGATCGCCAAGGCCGAGGGGCTCGGCATCAACCTGCGCGCGGATCTGGATGGTGCAGTGGGTGTCTCCCTCTCCGAGACCACTACCCGTGGCGATGTGGCCGAGCTGTTCGAGCTGTTCCTGGGCACAGGGCACGGTCTGGACATCGAGGCCCTCGACAAGGCGGCCCAGGCCCATCACGCCATCCCGCAGGATCTGCTGCGCACCGATGCCGTGCTGACCCACGAGGTGTTCAACAAGTACCACTCCGAGACCGAGATGCTGCGCTACATCCACCGTCTCGAAGCCAAAGATCTGGCCCTCAACTACGCCATGATCTCGCTCGGCTCCTGCACCATGAAGCTCAATGCCACCGCCGAGATGATCCCGGTGACCTGGCCCGAGTTCGGCAAGCTGCACCCGTTCGCCCCGCTGGCCCAGGCCAAGGGTTACCAGCTGCTGCTGGCCGACCTCGAAAACTGGCTGGTGAAGGTGACCGGTTACGATGCGGTCTGCATGCAGCCCAACTCCGGCGCCCAGGGCGAATACGCCGGTCTGCTCGCCATCAAGAAGTACCACGAGTCCCGCGGCGAGGGGCATCGCGACATCTGCCTCATTCCGGCCTCCGCGCACGGCACCAACCCGGCCTCCGCCCAGATGGCGGGCCTGCGGGTCATCGTCACCGCCTGTGACAAGTCGGGCAACGTGGACCTGGACGATCTGCGCGCCAAGGCCGCCGAGGCGGGTGATCAGCTCTCCTGTCTGATGGTGACCTATCCTTCCACCCACGGGGTGTACGAGGAGACCATCAAGGAGGTGTGCGACATCGTTCACCAGCACGGTGGTCAGGTCTATCTGGACGGCGCCAACATGAACGCGCAAGTCGGGCTGACGGCGCCGGGCTTTATCGGGGCGGACGTTTCCCACCTCAACCTGCACAAGACCTTCGCCATTCCTCATGGCGGTGGCGGCCCGGGCATGGGCCCCATCGGCGTGAAGAAACACCTGGCCCCCTTCGTGGCCGGTCACGCCGTGGTCAAGACCGACAAGGAGAGCCGCAACAACGGCGCCGTGTCGGCGGCACCGTTCGGCTCGGCCAGCATCCTGCCCATCAGCTGGATGTACATCGCCATGCTGGGAGACGAGGGGCTGAAGAAATCCACCCAGGTGGCCATCCTCAACGCCAACTACCTGGCCAAGAAGCTGGGTGAATCCTTCCCCGTGCTCTACTCCGGGCGCAACGGTCGGGTGGCTCACGAGTGCATCCTGGATATCCGCCCGCTCAAAGAGGCCTCCGGCATCAGCGAGATGGACGTGGCCAAGCGCCTGATGGACTACGGCTTCCACGCGCCGACCATGAGCTTCCCGGTAGCGGGCACCCTGATGGTCGAGCCGACCGAATCGGAATCCAAGCGCGAGCTGGACCGCTTCGTGGAGGCGATGACCGCCATTCGTGCCGAGATCGCCAAGGTGCAGGACGGCCACTGGAGCCTCGCCGACAACCCGCTGGTGCATGCCCCGCATACCCAGGATGACGTGATGGACGGTGAGTGGAATCGTGGCTACAGCCGCGCCGAGGCAGTGTTCCCGTCGGACGCCGTGCGCGCCGCCAAGCTGTGGCCGTCGGTCAACCGCATCGACGACGTCTACGGCGATCGCAACCTGTTCTGCTCCTGCATCCCGACCGAGGACTACGCCAAGTAAGCGCAGGTGCTCAGCGTGACCTGGGAAACAATGGCCTGGTCGGGCAATAGGGCTGAGCAGAGCTATCAAGGTGTCAAAATCCGAAACCCGTTGGCGGGTTTCGGATTTTTTTATGGGCATGTGGCAGACCCGGAACCAGGGCCTGCCGGCTTATCTGCCCTGCTGCTGCGTCGTCAACACCTGGGCTATGCCTGCCAGTATGGGGGCGGCGTAGTCGAAGAAGTGCTTGATCCCGGGGCAGAGGTAGTTCAGGCCAAGCTCGCCATCCGGGGCCCTGATCAGACGATTCTTGGGGCATTCGCCCCAGCAGAGCGTCAGGTAGGGGCACTGGCGGCAATATTCGGGCAGGCTGTCCCGCTTGGACATGCCAAAGGCCTCCTGACGGGTGGAGAAGGCCATGTGGCTCAAGGGGCGCTGTTTGATATCCCCCAGCCGGTACTCCGGATAGACGAAGTGATCGCAGGAGAAGACGCTGCCATCGTGCTCGATGGCCAGCGCCTTGCCGCAAAACTCGGCGGTGACGCAGAGCTGGGAGGGGTATCCCATGGTCTGGGCCACGGCGGTTTCGAACAGATTGACCAGCACGCGCCCCAGGTCGTTGTTGACCCACTCCTCGAACACGGTTGCCAGGAAGGTGCCCCAGTCATCGGGATCCACCGACCAGTCAGTGACGATCGACATGGGGTGGCCGGGTTTGCTCAGCTCGCTGCCGACCAGGGGCAGCATGCTGTCGTTCCAGAATTGCGGGGCCGTGCGTTTGAAGTCGCTGGCCTCGACGCAGGGGGTGAACTGGATGTAGCTGGCCCCCAGCTCCCGGGTCAGAAAGCGATACACCTCGAGGGGATATTTCGCATTGTGCCGGTTGATGACGGTCAGGGCATTGAAGGGAACCTGATGCTGGCGCAGCAGCGCGGCCGCCGCCATCACCAGATCGAAGGTGGGTTTGCCGCTGCGGGTCACCCGGTATTTGTCGTGCAGTGCGCGGGGCCCGTCGATGGAGAGGCCGACCAGAAAGCCGTGCTCCTTGAGAAACCGGCACCACTCGTCATTGAGCAGGATGCCGTTGGTCTGCAGGTCGTTGCGGATGCTGACCCCGGGCGGGCAATGCTGTTGCTGTAGCGCCACTATCCGGCGAAAGTAGTCGATGCCGAGCAGGGTCGGTTCACCGCCCTGCCAGGAGAAGACGATCTCGTCGCCATCCTGCCCCTCTATGTAGCTGCGGATGAAGGTCTCCAGGGTCTCTTCATCCATCCTGGGTTGTCTCGGTTGATGGAGCAGATCTTCCTTGTGCAGGTAGAAGCAATATTGGCAATCAATGTTGCACTTGGAGCCCCCCGGTTTGGCCATGACGTGGAAGCGGCGGGCATAGACGCCGCTGCTGTCACGGTTGGCGGTTTTGAGCGGGGTGACGTCCAGGTGCGTCGTGTCACGGGTCCGGATCTTGTTCATCGTTACTCTGCTGGTGGCGGCGGGCGAGGTCGGTCCGGGGTGGATGCCTGACGAGGTGCCCAGCTCTGCCGCATGAAGAAGGTGGCGGAGGGATAACCCTCCGCCGTGTCGCTTACTGCTGGGTTTTCTGCATGGCTTCCTGGATCATCTTGGCCATGTCGAAGGTGGTGCCCCCCTGAACCGGCGGATACTGGACCAGGGTGTTGACATGCTGGTTCACCATCTCGCTGACCGGTGCCAGCAACCAGGACATCTTCTGCAGCAGGTGGCCGTTGGCATCGACGGAGTCGTAACTCTCGAACGGATCGGCTCTCAGGTTGTAGAGCTTGGGTTTGGTGAGCGGGGTGAGGTTGTCATAGTAGTTCTCGGCCACCGCGAAGTGGAACTTCCAGGGGCCTACCCGCACCGCCGAGAGCTTGTCCTCGAAGTAGTAGAAGATGGAGTCGCGAGCCGACTCCTTGCTCTTGCCTTCCCAGTAGGCGAGGTTGTTGACGCCATCTATGTACTGCTTCTTCTCGTCCATCATCTTCTTGTTGACGTCGGGGACGCCCGCTGCCGCCGCCAGGGTGGTGAAGAGATCCTGGTGACCCTGGATGCCGTTGAGCACGCCACCCGCCGGGATCTGGGCCGGCCAACGCGCCATCATGGGCACCCGGACGCCCCCCTCATAGGTGGTCATCTTCTCGCCGCGAAACGGCGTGGTGGCGCCATAAGGCCAGGAGGAGTGTTCCGGACCGTTGTCGGTGGTATAGATGACGATGGTGTTCTCTTTCAGGCCCCGTTTTTCCAGCTCGTCGAGCAGATAGCCGATGTCGCTGTCGTGCTGCATCATGCCGCTGCCATGGTAGTCGTATTCGCTGGTGTACTGCTCGGCTGCGTAGCGCCACTTGTCGTTGAGACGGGTATAGAGGTGCATGCGGCTGGTGTTGACCCAGGTGAAGAAGGGCTTGTCTTCCTTGATCGAGCCGTCGATGAACTTGAGGGCGGCCGGGATCATCTCGGCGCGGTCGAACTCCTTCATCCGCTCCTGACCCAGCGGGCCGGTATCGGTGCACTTCTGTTTGCCGACTTCGCCAAAACGCGGGTCAACCGTCTTGTCTTCGGTCTCGGTGGCATAGCAGTGCAGGACGCCGCGGGTACCGAACTTCTTGCTGTACGCCTCGAGCGAGCCTGAATACTGCTTGGCAAAATTCTGGTAATCCCGTTGCTCGTGTTCTTCCTGGGTATTGAGGTGATAGAGGTTGCCGAAGAATTCGTCGAAGCCGTGGACGGTCGGCAGGGCAAAGTTGTGATCCCCCAGGTGGTTCTTGCCGAACTGACCGGTCTTGTAGCCGACGGCTTTGAGCACTTCGGCCAGAGATGGGGACTCTTTCTTCAGGCCCAGGGCGCCACCTGGCATGGCCACCGTCGTCATGCCGGAGCGAATGGGGTACTGGCCGGTCAGGAAGGCGGCGCGGCCCGCCGTCGAACTCGGCTGGGCGTAGTGATCGGTGAACTTGATCCCCTCCTTGGCGATCCGGTCGATGTTGGGGGTGGTGTAACCCATGGTGCCCATGCCATAGGCGCTGACGTTCTGCCAGCCGATGTCGTCACCGAAGATGACCACTATGTTCGGTTTATCCGTTTTTGCCATGACGCCGGCAGAGAGGATCATGCTCACCGCCGCCGATATTTTCCCTAGTTGCATCTTTTCGCTCCGTGTAGGCTCAGAAAAAAACCTCGTTGGCCGAACGACTTGAGCATTCATGACACGGCGGCCCGTTGAGCCCGGGGGCCCCATGCGAAGAATGACGCGGCAAGCCCCCAGCTTATTACTTAACCGCCGACTAATAACCTGAATGTCAGTTGTGTCGTGTGCAGAGTGTGATGGCGATCTCATGTCGCCGAGCAGACCTGCGCGATCGAGCTGTGCGTGGCAGGCGTGACAGGAAAAGGGTGAGGCGCCTCTTTATTCCGGCGCCATGACAGGTCAATCTGGTCAGATAGATGATGTGCCGCCTGCTCAGAAGAGGGGGGGCGTGGGTCTGTGCCCGCGGCAACCGGATGACCACGAGGTGCATCCGTATGTGGCGCTGGCAAGGCAAGCAGCAGCGCCATCAGGTGGCGACATGGCAGGAGAGAGGAATGGACAATACCGAACGATTTTCAGCTCGCGTTGAGGCTTATGTGAAATACCGCCCCGGCTACCCGCCGGCCATGCTGGACTTTCTGGCCGATGAACTGGCCATGGGACCCGCGAGCCAGGTGGCCGACATAGGAGCGGGCACCGGTATCCTGACGGCGCTGCTGTCCCCTCGGGTGGAGCGGGTTTGGGCGGTCGAGCCAAATCAGGAGATGCGCGAGGCGGCGCAGCAGTTGCTGGCCGGGGTTGCCAATGTTGGCTGGTCTGACGGTCGGGCCGAGGTCACCGGTCTGCCGGATGGCTGTGTGGATCTCATCACGGTGGCCCAGGCGTTTCACTGGTTCGATCGTCCCGCTTTCAAACAGGAGTGTCGGCGGCTGCTAAAGCCAGGTGGCAAAGTGGCCCTGATCTGGAACGACAGGCTGACTGACACCCCGTTTCTCAAGGCCTACGAGGCGGGACTGCGCACCTATTCGGGGGATTATGAGGAGGTCAATCATCGCAACCTGGGGGAGGCGGATTTTGCCGCCTTCTTCGAGGGAGATTACCGGCTCGAGCGCTTCGCCAACCGTCAGCTGTTCGACCTCGACGGGGTGCTGGGGCGGCTCAACTCCTCCTCCTATGCCCCGGTGGCCGGTTCGCAGGCCCATACCGAGTTGACGGCGCTGATTGCCCGGGAATTTGAGCGCCACGCCGTCAACGGCGTGATTGCCTTCAATTACAACACCCTGCTCTACAGCGGTCGGGTGTAGCCGGGTCAGATAAAAGCGGCCCCTCGCATCGGGGACGAGGGGCCGCAAGGGGGCAGGGCAATCGGCTCGCTGCCAGTGGGTTGCCGCCGGGCTAACCCTTGTTCAGGCCCAGCATGGCCATCGCCTTGGCCAGAGTATCGACGGATTCCTGATGCTTGCCCGCATTGTGCAGTGCTTCGCCTTCGGCACGCAGTTTCTTCACCTGTGCCAGTTGCTCGGTGCTCAGCGGCGGAGACTTGGCCAGGGCATCGTCAATCTTCTTCATGTCGGCGGGACAGTGAAAGGCGAGCACACTGCCGGTAAAAAGCAGGGTTAACAGAAACAGGGCTGGTTTCATCTTGATTACCTCGCTGGTGGACATCAGCAAGGATAGACCTCACCGCCGCCCTTGTGTTGGCCGGCATCGCCACTCGATTCACTCTGCGAGAGGGGGCTGAGCTCTGCCCCTCAGACGCGGCCAGGGGCAATGCGGGGAAAGGAGAGGGTAAAGCAGCTGCCTTTGCCCGGCGCCGAGCGAGCCGTCAGGCCGCCACCCAGCACCGAGGTGGCGATGCGGCGGCAGATGGAGAGCCCCAGTCCGGAGCCCCCCTTGCCCAGGGTGGTGGTAAAGAAGGGATCGAAGATATGGGCCAGTACGTTGGGCGCCATGCCGCGACCGTTGTCCAGCACCTCCAGGTGGATGGACTGTTGGTCCTGATGGGCCCGGATCTCGATGCGTCCATCCTGGCGATCCCCGATGCCATGGAGGAGGGCGTTGTGGATCAGGTTGAGCAGCACCTGGCTGAGGGGGCCCGGGTAGCTGTCGCAGAGCAGCTCCTCGTCGATGAGATTGTGCAGCACGACCTGCTCAAACCCGGGGCCGGCCTTGAGGTTGGTCAGGTTGTCGTCGATGAGGCGCCTGAGATCGAAGCTGCGCCGGCTCTCCGAGGTCTGCTCGATGGCCACCTGCTTGAAGCTGCTGATCAGCTTGGCCGACTGGGTGATGGCCTGCAGGGCCAGCTCGCTCATCTCCTGGCTGGCGTGCACGAACTCCTCCAGCGTGGTGCGACGGATAGTCTGAGCCCCCAGCTGGGCGGCCAGCTGCCGGGTTTGTTCCTGCAGGGCCGTGGTGGCGATCAGGGCGTTGCCGATGGGGGTGTTCAGCTCATGGGAGATGCCGGCCACCATGGCCCCCAGCGCCGCCAGGGTTTCGGTGTGGATAAGCTCCTCCTGGGTTTTTTTCAGACTGTCTAGGGTGTGAGTCAACTGCGACTTGTGCTGCTCCAGCTCTTCTTGCGTCTCCTGCAGACGAATATTGTCGTAGAGGGTGTGCATGCCCTGCTGCACCGAATCACGAAACTGCAGGAGCAATTGCCGGTAGAGGCCGCCGTAGTCGTTCTCCTCCCGGCTCAGCACGCAGATGGTGCCGAAGAGTCTGCCATCGGGCCAGCAGAGCGGCAGACCGCAATAGGAGATCATGCCGACTTTGATGTCCGGATTGTGCTGCCATTCGGGATCCTTGAGGGCATTGGGCACCAGAAGCTCCTGGCGGGTATCCATGACCCGTTCGCAATAGAGGCCGGAGTCGAGGTGTTCGCGGGCCCCGGCCGGATAGCAGTTGTCCGGCGTCTGGCTGGTGATGAACACTTCTATCTCGCGAGGGTGTACCCGCATGATGAGCCCGGCCGGCACGTGAAACAGCTCAGCCATCAGGTTGACGGTCTTCTGCCAGGAGAGACGCAGGGAGTCCGGGATCTCGAACTCGGGGGCGATCGGGTATTTGGATAGGCTCGCAGACATGAAGGCGTTCCTGTTTGCTGGGGCTGGGGTGAATGGACTGTATTCCCATTCTAGTTGTCCGGCGCGGGCCCTGCGTGTCATGCGTTGACTGATCCCGCGGGGTTGAAGCGAGCGGGAAGCAAACGGTACCATGACTGTTTTGCTCACAATTGCGCCAACCAGGGAGACCCCATGACACTCGCAAGGTTCCTCTCACCCCTGACCAGTCTGGTGATCTTCATTCTGGGTCACGGCATGTTCAACACCCTGCTGACGGTGCGCCTCTCTGCCGAGCAGGTATCGGCCCAGGCCATCGGCCTGGTCTCGGCCGCCTATTTCGGCGGTCTGGTGCTGGGGGCCTTCGTCAACGCCCGCCTCATCATCCGGGTGGGCCATATCCGGGCCTATGCGGCCTATGCCTCCCTGCTCTGCTTTCTGTTTCTGCTGCACGGCATGGTGGTGGAGCCGCTCAGTTGGGCGGCGCTGCGGTTGGTGGGGGGCTTTGCCACCGGCGGCCTGTTCGTGGTGCTGGAGTCCTGGATGCTGGTCTCCAGCACCCCGGCCAACCGGGGCCGGCTGATGTCCCTCTACATGATCCTGCTCTACGGCTCCCTGGCGCTGGGACAGCTGCTGCTCAAGTGGGTGGATCCCATGGTGCTGACCCCGTTCGCCCTGTGCGCCATGGCGGCGACCCTGTCGGTGATCCCGCTGGCCATCTCCCGGGTGGCGACCCCGGCCATGGTGGCGCCCCAGCCGGTGGGCGTCTTGGAGCTGGTGCGGCTCACTCCGGCGGGAATGGGCAGCAGCTTTACCTCCGGTCTGGTGCTGGGGGCCATCTATGGCCTGTTGCCGCTCTATTTCACCGACAGCGGCTCGTCCCTCTCCCAGGTGGCGGAGATGATGGCGCTGGTGATCCTGGGGGGCATGTGCCTGCAGTACCCCATCGGTCGCCTCTCCGATCGCTACGACAGGCGGGGGGTGATCCTGCTGCTCGGCGCCGTTTTGGCGCTGCTGGCCCTGTTGATGGTGCTGCTGCCGGATGCCTGGCGCGGCCCCGCCGAGGGGGGCCTGGTGTTTCTGCTGGGGGGGATGGCGTTCTCCATCTATCCCCTGAGCCTCAGCCACGCATGCGACGAGCTGCGCCCGGATCAGGTGCTGGGGGCCAATCAGGGGCTGCTGCTCGCTTACAGCCTGGGGGCCATGACCGGGCCGCTGCTGGCACCGTTTGTCATGGCGCAGTTCGGGCCAGAGGGGTTGTTCGTCTACTTTGCCCTCTGCGGTCTGCTGCTGGCGGGCTATCTCGGTTGGCGCAAGCGGCAACGGGCCCCCATTCCGCTGGCCGATCATCAGGTCTTCATCCCGGTGCCGCCCAATACCCCCATGACGGCGGAGCTGGAACCGAGAACGGATCTGGACGGGGAGGCGGTGCCCGCCAGCTATGCCACGCCCGGATCGGATGAGGGCCAACCGTCGAAAGCCGGCTGAGCCTTTTCGCGCCAATAAAAAAAGCCGACTCTGTGAGTCGGCTTTTTGTCCATCTGGTTGCTATCAGGCGGTCATGGCGTCGGCCTTGGTCGCAGCGGCTTCTGGCGCCGGGTTGCGAATGAGGTAATCAAACGCCCCCAGCGCGGCGGTGGCACCTGCGCCCATGGAGATGATGATCTGCTTGAACGGCACTGTGGTGGCATCCCCTGCGGCGTAGACGCCGGGCAGGGAGGTGGCGCCCTTGGTGTCGATCTCGATCTCGCCGAAGCGGGTCAGGGCTACCTCGCTCCCTTTCAGGAACTCGGTGTTCGGCACCAGACCGATCTGGACGAAGATACCCGCCACCGCCAGGTGCTTGATCTCGCCGGTGGTGCGATCTTCGTAATCCATGCCCACCACCTTGCTGCCGTCACCGATCACCTCGGTGGTGCGGGCGCTCATGATGATATCGATGTTGCTCATGGAGCGGGCCTTCTTCTGCAGCACCTCGTCGGCACGCAGGGTGTCGGCAAACTCCACCACGGTGACGTGCTCGACGATGCCGGCCAAGTCGATGGCCGCCTCGATGCCGGAGTTGCCGCCCCCGATCACCGCCACTCGCTTGCCCTTGAAGAAGGGGCCGTCACAGTGCGGGCAGTAAGCCACGCCCTTGGTGCGGTACTCGAGCTCGCCCGGCACGTTCAGATCGCGCCAGCGGGCACCGGTCGCCAGGATCACGGCGCGGCTCTTCAAGGTGGCGCCAGAGGCGAGATCCACGTTGACGTAGCCATCACGGCTGATGGCGGCGGCGCGCTGCTCGGTGATCACTTCCACGCCGTACTGCTTGACGTGCTGCTCCAGGCTGGCGGCCAGCTTGGGGCCCTCGGTGTAGGGCACGGAGATGAAGTTCTCGATGCCGACGGTGTCCATCACCTGGCCACCGAAACGCTCGGCGACGATGGCGGTGCGAATGCCTTTGCGGGCGGCATAGATGGCCGCTGCGGCGCCGGCCGGGCCACCACCGACAACCAGCACGTCGTAGGGGGCTTTTTCGTTGAGTTCTTCAGCCTTGCGTTCGGCGGCGCCGGTGTCGAGCTTGGCGACGATCTCTTCCAGCGAAATGCGGCCTTGGCTGAACGGCTGGCCGTTCAGGTAGACATTCGGTACCGCCATGATCTGGCGCTCGTTGACCTCGTCCTGGAACAGGGCGCCGTCGATCATGGTGTGGGTGATGCCGGGGTTCAGGGTCGCCATCAGGTTGAGGGCCTGCACCACGTCCGGGCAGTTGTGGCAGGAGAGCGAAATATAGGTCTCGAAGTGGAACTCGCCCTTCAGATTCTTGATTTGCTCCTGCACGGCCGCATCGGCCTTGGAGGGGTGACCGCCGCTTTGCAGCAGGGCAAGCACCAGGGAGGTGAATTCATGACCCATGGGGATGCCGGCAAAATGAACGCGCGGGGCTTGGCCCTTCGGCGCGACGCTCATGGAAGGCTTGCGGGCGTTGGTGCCAGAGGTCTGGGTAATCTTGGGGGACATCTCGGCGATCTCGCTGGCCAATGCCAGCAGTTCGGCGGATTTGTCGCTGTCGTTGCCGGACACGCTGATCTCGATGGGATTGACGATGTACTGCAAGTAACCGTTGAGTTGTTGTTTGAGGTTGGTATCTAACATGGTCGAATTCCTTCTTGTTGAATGCGGGTCGGCGTTTTGTCAGGCCAGAAAGCAGACCGGCGCCTTTTCTGAGGTCCGTAAACAAAACCGGCCCTTGAACGGGCCGGTCTTCAGAGCGGGGAGGCTTAGATTTTGCCTACCAGATCCAGGGACGGGGCCAGGGTGGCGTCGCCTTCTTTCCACTTGGCCGGGCACACTTCACCCGGGTGAGCGGCAACGTACTGGGCTGCCTTGACCTTGCGCAGCAGCTCCAGGGCGTCACGGCCGATGCCGCCAGCGTTGATTTCAACGATCTGGATGATGCCCTGCGGGTCGATGACGAAGGTACCGCGGTCAGCCAGACCGGCTTCTTCGATCATCACGCCGAAGTTGCGGGTGATGGTGCCGGTGGGGTCGCCGATCATCGGGTACTGGATCTTCTGGATGGTGTCAGAAGTGTCGTGCCAGGCCTTGTGGGTGAAGTGGGTGTCGGTGGAGACGGCGTAGATCTCGACGCCCAGCTTCTGGAATTCGGCGTAGTTGTCAGCCAGGTCGCCCAGCTCGGTCGGGCAGACGAAGGTGAAATCAGCCGGGTAGAAGAACACCACGGACCACTTGCCTTTCAGGTCAGCGTCAGACACCTGAACGAATTTGCCATTGTGGTAGGCGGTGGCGTTGAACGGCTTGATTTCAGTGTTGATGTAGGTAGACATGTATTTGCTCCTTGGTGATGTACATGTGCTCGTCCGGTAGTGAAGAGTCGTGCCAGACGAGGCGTTTAACTTTCGATGGAGTCATCATAGGGGCTTTTCCTAATCGGTCAAAGCCGCAATTTTGAATCACTTAAATCGACTTATTAGATAAACCACCTCTGCTGTACCTAACATGAATATCGCCAGCATGCAGAGATAACTCCTTGTCGAGATTCAACATCTGTGCGCGACCTCGGCTTTTCAAGGGGGAGAGGGGAGAGTGCCGGCCAAGTCATGGCACAGAGGGGCGTCGGGGGTGAGCGAACGGGCGGCGAGAGCGTGCCAGGTGAAGGGGAGGGGGTAAAACGCGGATAAAAAAATCCCGGCGTCGTCGCAAGGACAAGGCCGGGTCATCAAACAAGGAATGGCTATATAAACAAAAGCTTTACAGCAAAGACTAACTACGGGGTGTGCAAACTTGCAGACAAATGAGAGGAAGAGGATGGGTGCACAATTCCTCGTCTCCCCCTCGGCAACTATTGCATGGCGGCCATGATAGTGTGATGTAGATCACAAAGCAAGCTGATGGTGTAATTTTTCAATCAAAATGAAAGTGTTTCACCATTTATGCTGATAATTCAGGCTGAAAACGCTTTTGTTGTAATTTAATTACAGGTAATGCAGATCAGAAGTCATCAGATGGCTCCTGCTCTTCCATCAGCTCCAGCAGATTGATGGCCACGGCAATGAAGTCCGACTCTGTGACTATGCCTACCAGCTTGTGCCCTTTGAGTACCGGCAGGCAGCCATATTTGTGGCGCTGCAGATAGAGGGCCGCCTCCTTGATGCCGGCATGGGGATCCACGCTCGCCACCTGGCGGGTCATGATCTCGTCGAGCTGGACGCTGTCGGTGAACTCCGCCTCCCGCTCCGGATTGATCAGCAGCAGCTTGGATTCGCGGGTGGCCAGGATATCGGAGAGGGTGACCAGGCCCAGCAGATGATGGTGGTCGTCAACGATGGGAATATGGCGGATCCGCTCCTGCTGCATCAGATCCATCGCCTGTTTGACGCTGTTTTCCGGACCCAGGGTGAAGGGGTGTTCAGTCATGATCTCGGATAGGGTCATCATGGTGGGCCTCCTTGTGTATCTGCTTTCACCCTAGCCCAGCCCCCTTCGGCAAAACATGATCAGGGTCAATACAAAACCTTAAAGGTTTCTTAACTGGCCCTGCTTCACATAATTGCTCGCTATCCCTTGTCTCTCTTGGGTTTTTGGTCTTTTGGGTTGCCTTGCAAGAGGGGGATAACTAGACTAGCCGCCGATTCCCCCGAGGTGAAAGATGCAAGTATCCGATTTTCATTTTGATCTGCCAGACGAGCTGATTGCCCGCTATCCGATGGCGGAGCGTACCGCCAGTCGTCTGCTGCAGCTCGACGGTCAAACCGGCGCCCTGCGCCACGGTCAATTTGTCGATGTGCTGGACCAGCTCAACCCCGGCGATCTGCTGGTGTTCAACAACACCCGGGTCATCCCCGCACGCATGTTTGGCCAGAAAGCCAGCGGCGGCAAGCTGGAGGTGCTGGTGGAACGCATCCTGGACGAGCACAGCGTGCTGGCGCACGTGCGCTCGTCCAAGTCCCCCAAGCCAGGCACCCGCCTGATCCTGGATGCCGGAGCCGACGGCGTGCCCGTCGAGGCCGAGATGCGCGCCCGCCACGACGCCCTGTTCGAGATCCACTTCCTCGATCCGCGCCCGGTGCTGGAGATCCTGGAAGCCATCGGCCACATGCCGCTGCCTCCCTATATCGATCGTCCCGACGAGGATGCCGACAAGGAGCGCTACCAGACCGTCTACAACCAGAAGCCGGGTGCCGTGGCGGCGCCGACCGCCGGCCTGCACTTCGACGAGCCGCTGCTGGAGAAAATTCGTGCCAAGGGCGTGGAAACGGCCTTCGTCACCCTGCACGTGGGGGCGGGCACCTTCCAGCCGGTGCGGGTGGACAAGATTGAAGATCACCACATGCACTCGGAATACGCCGAAGTGCCGCAGGAGGTGGTGGATGCCATCGCGGCGACCCGTGCCCGCGGCGGCCGGGTGATTGCGGTGGGGACTACCTCGGTACGATCGCTCGAGAGCGCGGCCAAGGTGACCCTGGCCCAGGGCAAGCCGCTGGCGCCGTTTTTCAGCGACACCGACATCTTCATCTTCCCGGGTTACCAGTTCCAGGTGGTCGATGCCATGGTCACCAACTTCCATCTGCCCGAGTCGACCCTGATCATGCTGGTCAGCGCCTTTGCCGGCTATGACAACGTGATGGCCGCCTATCAGGCCGCCGTGGCCGAGCAGTATCGTTTCTTCAGCTACGGGGACGCCATGTTCGTTACCCGTCGCCGGGCAGCAGCTTAAGCGGCTGCCCTTCAGAAGCCGTTCAGGACCTGATCGTCAGGATCCCGGCCGGCTTCTTGTACCGGGCCGGTGCGGCCCTACTATTTGTCAGACTGTTTCTCTGACTGAAACCGAGGTAGCAATGAAATTTGAACTGAAAACCACCGACGGCCGTGCCCGTCGCGGTCAGCTGGTATTCGAGCGCGGCACCGTGCAGACCCCGGCCTTCATGCCGGTCGGCACCTACGGCACCGTCAAGGGGATGACCCCGGAAGAGGTACGTGAAACTGGTGCCCAGATCCTGCTTGGCAACACCTTCCACCTCTGGCTGCGCCCGGGTCAGGAAGTGATGCGCGCCCACGGCGATCTGCATGACTTCATGAACTGGCAGGGCCCGATCCTGACCGACTCCGGCGGTTTCCAGGTGTTCAGCCTGGGGCATATCCGCAAGATCACCGAGGCGGGGGTGCACTTCCGTCACCCCATCAATGGCGAGAAGATCTTCCTCGACCCCGAGAAGTCCATGGAGATCCAGTACGATCTGGGCTCCGACATCGTGATGATCTTCGACGAGTGCACGCCTTACCCGGCCACTTACGAAGAGGCGCGCAAGTCGATGGAGATGTCCCTGCGCTGGGGCAAGCGCTCCCGCGACAAGTTCGATGCGCTGGGCAACAAGAACGCCCTGTTCGGCATCATCCAGGGCTCCGTGTATGAAGATCTGCGGGATGTGTCGCTGGCAGGTCTCTTGGAGATCGGCTTCGACGGTTACGCGGTCGGCGGTCTGGCGGTGGGTGAGCCCAAAGAGGACATGCACCGCATCCTCGAGCACGTCTGCCCGAAAATCCCGGCTGACAAGCCACGCTACCTGATGGGGGTGGGCAAGCCGGAAGATCTGGTGGAAGGGGTGCGCCGCGGTATCGACATGTTCGACTGCGTGATGCCGACCCGCAACGCCCGCAACGGTCACCTGTTCACCACCGACGGGGTGGTCAAGATCCGCAACGCCAAGTATCGCGAGGACACCAGCACCCTGGATGCGGACTGCGACTGCTACACCTGCAAGAACTACACCCGCAGTTATCTGTACCATCTGGACAAGTGCAACGAGATCCTCGGTGCCCGTCTGAACACCATTCACAACCTGCGTTATTACCAGCGCGTGATGCAGGGTTTGCGGGACGCGATCGAGCAGGGTAAATTAGACGACTTTGTAACTGAGTTTTACCGTCGGCAAGGGAAGCCCGTGCCTCCGTTAGCTGAAAATGACGTGAAATAACAACGATTTATAAGCTAGTTATCAAATTTACATCAATAAGAGGTTGTTAAATGAGCATTATCTCCAAGGCATATGCAGAAGGCGCGGCTCCGGCGGCACAGGGTGGTGGCATGGAAATGATCATCATGCTGGCCGTGTTCGGTCTCATCTTCTACTTCATGATCTATCGTCCCCAGGCCAAGCGTGCCAAGGATCACCGCAATCTGATGAGTTCCCTCTCCAAGGGTGACGAAGTGCTCACTTCCGGCGGCCTGGTCGGCAAGATCGCCAAGGTTTCCGCCGACAGCGAATACATTGTGCTGTCCCTGAACGATCAGACCCAGGTCACCATCAAGCGTGATTTCGTCTCTGCCGTTCTGCCCAAGGGTTCTATCCAGTCCCTCTAATCTCCCGAGGAGCACAGCGTGTTAAATCGCTATCCGCTGTGGAAATACCTGATGGTGATCGTGGTGATCGCCATCGGTTTTCTATATGCAGCCCCCAATCTTTACGGCGAAGACCCGGCCTTGCAGATCTCTGCCAGCCGGGGTGCCGAAGTCAAGCTTGATACCCTTGACCTGGTGAAAGCGACCCTCGACGAGGCGAAGATCCCGGTCAAGCATGCGGCGTTCGAACACGGCTTCATTCTGATCCGTTTCAAGAACACCGAAGAGCAGCTCAAGGCGCGCGATCTGGTCGCCAACAAGCTGGGTGACAACTTCATCACCGCGCTCAACCTGGCGCCTTCCACCCCTGCCTGGCTCGAAGCCATCGGTGCCAACCCGCTCAAGCTGGGTCTGGACCTGCGTGGCGGCGTGCACTTCCTGATGGAAGTGGACATGGCCGAAGCGCTGGCCAAGCAGCAGGAGCAGATGGTGCAGGATTTCCGCTCCGAGCTGCGTACCCAGAAGATCCGTTA
Source organism: Aeromonas sp. R5-3 (assembly GCF_040908225.1). Lineage (NCBI taxonomy): Bacteria > Pseudomonadati > Pseudomonadota > Gammaproteobacteria > Aeromonadales > Aeromonadaceae > Aeromonas > Aeromonas sp. R5-3. Next base: position 376,364 of record NZ_JBFODH010000002.1, read on the forward strand.
CTCCGGCGTGCGCCGGGTCGGTGATCAGGTGCAGGTGGTCTTCCGCGACGAAGCCGACCAGAGCAAGGCGGTCTCCTTCCTGCGTCGTCAGAACCCGGATCTCACCTTCACCACCGAGCAGAAGGGGGACGAGTTCGTCCTGCTGGCCTCCTTAAGTGAAGCCAAGGTCAAGGAGGTGAAGAAGTACGCCCTCGAGCAGAACATCACCATCATCCGCAACCGGGTGAACGAACTGGGTGTCGCCGAGCCGCTGGTACAACAGCAGGGTGCCGAGCGCATCGTGGTGGAGCTGCCCGGTATCCAGGACACCGCCCGTGCCAAGGAGATCCTGGGCGCGACCGCGACCCTGGAATTCCACATGGTCGATGAGACTGCCGACATCCAGGCTGCGGCCGACGGTCGCGTACCGCCGAGCTCCAAGGTCTACAACGATCGCAACGGTCGTCCGGTGGTGCTGCAAAAGCGCATCATCCTGACCGGTGACCACATCGTGGGTGCCCAGTCCGGTTTCGACGAATACAGCCGTCCCCAGGTCAACATCAAGCTCGATGGCCAGGGTGGCAACAAGATGGCCAACTTTACCAAGGACAACGTCGGTAAGGGCATGGCCACCGTATTCATCGAATACAAGCCGGTCGGTCAGCCGGGTCCGGACGGCAAGCGCAAGTTCCGCAAGCAGGAGGAGGTGATCAACGTCGCCACCATCCAGTCGCGCCTTGGCAGCCAGTTCCGCATCACCGGTATCGACAACGCCAACGAAGCCCACAACCTGGCGCTGCTGCTGCGTGCCGGTGCGCTGATCGCCCCGATCCAGATCGTGGAAGAGCGCACCATTGGCCCGAGCCTGGGTCAGCAGAACATCGACAGCGGTATGGAAGCCATCGGCTGGGCCATGCTGGTGATCGTGCTGTTCATGGGGATCTACTACCGTGCCTTCGGTTGGGTGGCCAACATTGCTCTCTCCATGAACCTGGTGCTGATCGTCGGCATCATGTCGATGATCCCGGGGGCCACCATGACCCTGCCGGGCATCGCCGGTATCGTGCTGACTCTGGGCATGGCGGTGGACGCCAACGTGCTGATCTACGAGCGCATTCGTGAAGAGATCCGCAACGGTCGCGGCGTGCAGCAGGCGATCCACCTGGGCTTTGATCGGGCATTCTCGACCATCGCCGACTCCAACATCACCTCGCTTATCACCTGTGTGATCCTGTTCGGTATCGGTACCGGCGCCATCAAGGGCTTCGCCCTGACGCTGGGGATTGGTCTGAGTGCGTCCATGTTTACCGCCATCACGGTATCCCGCGCCATCATCAACCTGGCCTGGGGTGGTCGGCGCCTCGACAAGCTGCCGATCTAAGGAAGAGACATGTTTCAGATTCTACATTTTGAAAAGCCCATCCCCTTCATGCGCTTTGCCAAGCCGGGTGTGGTCTTCTCTACCCTGCTGATGGTGATCTCCCTGTTCTTCCTGTTCGATCGGGGTCTGAACTGGGGTCTGGACTTTACCGGCGGCACCACCATCGAGGTGGGCTTCCAGCAGTCGGTGAGCCTGGAGAAGATGCACGAGGTGCTGGACGAGCAGAAGATTGAAGGGGCGACCCTGCAACACTTCGGCTCCAGCCGTGACGTGCTGGTGCGCCTGACCCCGAAAGAGGGGGTCAAGGTGGAGCAGCAGGGCAACGAGGTGCTGGCGGCCGCCAAGGTGATCGATCAGGGCGCCGTGCTCAAGCGCGTGGAGTTCGTCGGCCCCTCCGTGGGTGACGAGCTGGCGACGGACGGTGCGCTGGCCATGCTGGCCTCCATCATCTGCATCATGATCTACGTGGCGGTACGCTTCGAGTGGCGTCTGGCCATGGGCGGCATCCTCTCCCTGGTGCACGACGTGGTGATCACCCTGGGCGTCTTCGCCTACTTCCAGTACGAGTTCGACCTGACCGTGCTGGCGGCCTTGATGACGCTCGTGGGTTACTCCCTGAACGACACCATAGTGGTGTTCGACCGCCTGCGGGAGAACTTTCGCAAGGTGCGCAAGGGGGATACCGAGTACATCCTGGATCTCTCCATGACCGAGACTCTGAGCCGGACCATCATCACCTCCGGCCTGACCTTCGTGGTGGTGCTGGCGCTGCTGCTCAAGGGCGGTCCCCTGATCCACGGTTTCTCGGTGGCCATGGTGATCGGTGTGGCGTTTGGTACCTACTCCTCCATCTATGTGGCGAGCTCGTTCGCCATGTTCTTCGGGGTCAAGCGGGAGCACATGCTGCCGACCCAGGTGGAGAAAGAGGGGGCGGATCAGCAAGAGATCCTGCCGTAAATGACAAGGGCGCCACGAGGCGCCCTTTCTCTTATCATCCGGGTGAGCCATTATGACGGTTTCACCCACGGCCATTGGCCAAGAGGCAAGGAGCAAGCCATGCAACACAATCCCCGTTTTCTGGCGCTGGTAGAGGCCATTCGCCCCCATGTGCAGGAGACCGACGTGCACCAGATCAAGCGCTGGCAGGAGGAGGGGCGTACCTTTCACCTGGTCGACGTGCGGGAAGAGAGCGAGTGGGCCAGGGGCCATCTGCCGGGCGCGACCTACCTTGGCCGTGGCGTGATCGAGCGGGACATCGAGACCCGTTATCCGGATCCTGACACCGAGCTCTACCTCTATTGTGGTGGCGGATTTCGCTCCATTCTGGTGGCGGAGAACCTGCAGAAGATGGGCTACGGCCGGGTGGTCAGTGTGGATGGTGGCTTTCGAGGCTGGTGTGATGCCGGATACCCTGTCGAATCCTGATTTATTTGAGGGAGAGAGGCTCAGCCACATGACAAAGTGTCGGCTGACCTTTACCATATGCCGGGTCAAGCGTAAGCGTCGGAGTGTTCATTGAACGTCAGGAAAGGGATTGGATACCTCCTTGGTATCCTGTTGCTGCTCCCCATGTGGGGTTGCAGCAGTAGCAGTCAGGTTCAAACGCCTCAAGTTCCCAAGCCGCAACCCGCTTCACTGGTATTGGCGACCCCCCTGCAGGTCTCTTACCAGAGCGAGTTGGCGTTGGCGCGACTCGGGCAGATGCTCAGTGAGATGGAATTGACCACCGAGCAACGGGCCGAACTGTTTTATGAGCGTGCTGTCGTGTTTGACCGGGTAGGCTTGCGCTCTCTGGCGCGGCTGGATTTCAACCGTGCCCTGCGGGAGAAGCCGGATTTCGCCGAAGCCTACAACTTCATCGGCGTCTATCTGGTGCAACAGCAGAATTATGACGAAGCCTACGAGGCATTTGATTCCGCCCTCGAGCTGGCTCCCGATTATGACTATGCCTATCTGAACCGTGGTATTGCGCTCTATTACGGCAATCGCCCCGAGCTGGCCGCGGCCGATATGAAGCGCTTCTACGAGGCGCAGCCGGAAGATCCCTACCGGGTGATCTGGCTCTATCTGGCCGAGCAGAAGCTCAATGCGCCGGCCGCCATGAGCCGGATGCGCGAGCGGCTCAACAAGTATGACGACGACGCCTGGAACTGGGATCTGGTGCGCCTCTATACCGGCGAACTCAACGCTACCCAGTTGATGGGCAACGTGGTGAAAGGGGTGAAGGACAACCGGGAGCTCGCCGAGCGCCTGTGCGAAACCTACTTCTACCTCGGCAAGTTCGAGCTGGCCAGGGGCAATCGCAAGGAGGCCATCAGCTACTTCAAGCTGGCGCTGGCCAACAACGTGTATGACTTCATCGAGCACAGATATGCCCTGCTCGAGCTGGAGCTGATGGCGCGCAAACCCCTGCCGCCCGGCGCCCAGAGTGCCCAGGGCAAGAGCAGCAAGCAGGCATCCTGAGCTTGCTGACTGTCACTGCTTTGAACGATATGGAAAAGGCCTCATAGCGAGGCCTTTTTGCTGTTTGAGTGTCAGGTTTTACGGCGCCATTGCATCGGCATCGGCCAGTGACCACCGTGCCCGCCAGTAAGGGCGCAATTACTGCGCCAGCATCATGCCGGGGATCTGGCGCCAGTAGCCGTTGCAGTCCCGCTCCTGTTGCAGAGGCAGGGGGGCCTGACCCCGTTCGTTGGCCTTGAAGCGATCCAGCATCGTCAGGGTGTCCAGCCCCTCGGGGGAGAGCCGTACCACATCCACCAGTCCTTCCATGCCGGCCAGATCGTTGCCCAGGTTGTAGCAGTAACCGGACTGGGTCTGGATGCCGTTGAGGTTGAACACCTTCTGCCCCTCGCGACTGCTGGCGAGCCGGCCGGTGGGGTAGTCGATGCAGGCCAGTTCGCAGTTGTCCTTGGGCCGATCGAGTGAACGGGCGGTGAAGCAGCGCGCCGAATAGGCAAGCGGCAGGTGGCCGTAGGCGAACACCTCCACCTCGAACTGCTGACGGGCGCTGCCGAGATCCTGATTGAGCTGCACCAGCCAGTCGCGCGACAGCTCCACCGGCATCACCCAGCGCTGCATCCCCTGTTTGAGCAGCATGCGCAGCACCTCGGCGTTGTAGGCGTTGATGGCGGGACCGCAGACGAACGGCAGCCCGGCCTCGCTGGCGAGCTGGACCGCGCCCAGATCGTTGGCTTCGATCATCAGCTCGCCGTTGTCGACCAGCCGCTTCACCTCTTTGAGTTCGGAGGGGGCGGAGATGAGCGCCAGGGTGGAGAGCACCGCGTGCTTGCCGGAGCCCGCCACCTGACGGGCGAGGGCAATCCAGTCATCCGCTTTCAGTTCGCGGCGCTTGCTGCAGACTGTTTCCCCCAGATAGACGATGTCGGCCTGGCTTTGGGCGACCGCCTGATAGAAGGCCTGGGTGTCGGCCTTGGGCCAGTAGAAGAGCAGGGGGCCGAGAGAGAATTTCATGAACAGGGCTCCTTATTGCCACTGGCGATGATAGGCGCCGAGGGTGGTCTGGCTTCCCTCGGAGACGCGGGCGAGCTGGGCATCCCACTCGGCCTTGACCCGATAGGCCTCTGGGTTGGCCTGATAGGCGTCGATGGCGGCGCGCCAGACCCGGGTTACCTGCTCCACGTAGGCGGGGCTGCGTTGGCGCCCCTCGATCTTGACCGACTGGATGCCGGTCTGGAACAGCTCGGGCAACAGGCCCAGGGTGTTGAGGCTGGTGGGCTCCTCCAGCGCGTGGTAGGTCTGACCGTCCACCTCGAAGCGCCCCTTGCACAGGGTCGGGTAGCCGGCGTTCTCCCCCGGGCCGTAACGGTCGATCAGCACTTCGTTGAGGCGAGACTCGAGGCCGCTTGGGGTCTCCTCCCAGCGCACGAACTTGGCCGGTGAACAGGCACCGACGGTGTTGGGACTCTCGCCGGTCATATAGGAGGAGAGGTAGCAGCGCCCTTCCGCCATGATGCAGAGGCTGCCGAAGGCGAACACCTCGAGGCCGACGTCGGTCTCGCGGGCCAGCTGTTTCACCTGGTGCATGGAAAGTACGCGCGGCAGCACCACCCGGCCGACGTTGAAGTGCTGCTGGTAGAAGCGGATGGCGGCGGCGTTGGTGGCGCTGGCCTGCACCGAGACGTGCAGCTCCAGATCCGGGTAGCGGCGGCTGGCATAATCGAGCACGGCGAGATCGGCGATGATCAGGGCATCGGCTCCCAGTGCGGCGCCCTTGTCCACCGCCTGCTGCCAGCGGGCATCGGAGCCTGGGTGGGCGAAGGTGTTGATGGCGATGTGCAGTTTGCGGCCATGCTGGTGCACGTAGTCGACCGCTTTCTCCAGCTTGCTGTCGGTGAAGTTGAGCCCGGCGAAATGGCGGGCGTTGGTGTCATCCTTGAAGCCGATATAGACGGCATCGGCCCCGTTATCCACGGCTGTTTTCAGTGCCGGCAGACTGCCTGCCGGACAGAGTAATTCCATCGGTACGCTCCGAGAGGGCAAAAATGCAAAAAGTGGCCCGATTGTATTCACCGGCGTCCTTCCACTTTTTGACCTGAGGCAGCTTTGTGTGGCTTTACCCTTCTTGAGGTAAGTGGGCACAAGTTTGATTTCCAACAGGATCATGGCGCCGACCCTGTGTTTGAATGCGCAAAAAACTGGGAGTTCATCGTGTTCAAACAACTGCAGCATCGCCTGGTCGAACAGGCCCCCCGCTTCTTGCGCCACCCTCTCAAGCTGGTGCCCTTTGCCCTGCAACAGCATCTGATGGAGCGCCTGCTCGCCAGCGTCTTCAAGGAGGCCATCGCCGATGGCGACTTTGCATTTCTGGCCGGCAAGTGGCTCAAGGTCGAGGTATCGGATCTCGAGCTCTGCTGGTTCATCAGCGAGCAGGAGGGCAAGCTGGTGGTGGCCCGTCACTGTGAACAGGCCGATGTCTGCTTCAGCGGCAGCAGCAACGATCTCATCCTGATCGCCGGTCGCAAGGAAGACCCCGACTCCCTCTTCTTCCAGCGCAAGCTGAAGATTGAAGGAAATACTGAGCTGGGACTGGAGGTAAAAAACCTGATGGACAGCCTGGATCTGGACGGGTTGCCGAGCCTGGTGCGCTATCCGCTGATGGATCTCGCCACCTTTATCGAGCAGGCCAGGGCCAGCTCAGCGCAAGAGGCGCATTCTGCGCCGGCGGGTGGGGTGGCGTCTCAGCTGTGAGGCTAGCCCCTCGGCATGATGGCGATAGTGGTTGCGGGCCCACAGGCAGCGCAGGGCCCAGAGGCAGGGCAGCAGCGCCAGCAGGGCACCGGCGCCTTGCTGGCGTGACAACAGCAGACCCAGCACCAGCCAGAGGAAAGGTTGGGCCTCATAGAGCCACTCCGGCTGCAGCCAGACCTTGTTTGGGAAGATGACCAGATCGGTGCGCCGATAGCTGGAGCGCATCATCCAGCTGGCGGCCCCGGCGACAAACAGCAGCCCCCCCGCCAGCCAGAGCAGCGGGGAGTGGCTGAGCGCGATGATGCCGATGGCTGCCAGCAGATAGCAGGCCGGCAGCTTCTCATAAAGCCAGCGCGGGCACATGTTGTCTCCCCTCTTTCACCTTCCCATCCTTCAAGTTTAGCCCGCCCTTGTGCCCGCCTCATGCCGCTTTGTTCTACAAACCGGCGCGATAGTTGTGAAATGGAGCGCCATTTACGGTGCCAAAATAGCGATTGGCTATGTTACAATTGCGCGCCATTTTTGACTGAAGATTGACTGGGCATGTTGGATCAGATTCGTATCGTGTTGGTAAACACCTCTCACACCGGCAACATGGGGTCTGCGGCACGCGCCATGAAGACCATGGGCTTGAGTCAGATGGTGCTGGTTGATCCGCAAGCCCTGCCTGATGGCAATGCCAATGCATTGGCTGCCGGTGCCAGCGACATCCTGGCCAATGCCCGTGTCGTGGCGACGCTGGATGAAGCCATCGCCGATTGCGGCCTAGTGATCGGTACCAGTGCCCGTTCCCGCACCCTGAGCTGGCCCATGCTGGATCCCCGCGAAGCAGGCGAGAAGCTGGTGGCCGAGGGCATGCAGCATCCGGTGGCGCTGGTGTTTGGCCGTGAGCGTACCGGCCTCACCAACGACGAGCTGCAAAAGTGCCACTACCATGTGGCCATCCCGGCCAATCCCGAGTACAGCTCCCTCAATCTGGCCATGGCGGTGCAGACCCTCTGCTATGAGGTGCGCATGCACTGGCTGCAGCGGCAAGAGCAAGCCGTCGACAGCGGGATGGCAGTGGAGTACCCCAGTGCCGAACAGCTGGAAGGTTTTTATCAGCATCTGGAACAGACGCTGCTCAAGACCGGCTTCATCACCGATGACCACCCGGGTCAGGTGATGAACAAGCTGCGCCGCCTGTTCAACCGGGCGCGTCCGGAGGCGGTGGAGCTCAACATTCTGCGCGGCATTCTGACCTCGGTGCAAAAACCCAGGCCGCAGGATTAAACCCGACTGAATTACTCAACCATATACTTGACTGATTTAGTCGGGTATGTGACCATATGCCCATATTGATTGGTTCGCAAGACGGTAAGGCATATGAGACTGACCTCAAAAGGACGTTACGCTGTGACTGCCATGCTCGACGTGGCGTTGCATGCAGAGCAGGGGCCTGTGCCCCTGGCTGATATTTCAGAGCGCCAGGGCATCTCCTTGTCCTATCTGGAGCAACTGTTTGCCCGCCTGCGCAAGCATGGCCTGGTAAGCAGCGTGCGTGGCCCCGGTGGCGGCTATCGCCTCGGTCTGGCCCCGAATGCCATCTCGGTCGGTCAGGTGATCACCGCGGTGGATGAATCGGTGGATGCCACCAAGTGCCTCGGCAAGGGCGGCTGCCACGGCGGCACCCAGTGTCTTACTCACTCCTTGTGGCGTGACCTGAGCGAGCGGATCTCCAGCTTCCTGGGGGATATCACCCTGGCCGAGCTGGTTGATCAGGCGGATGTGCGCCGCATTGCCGGCAAGCAAGACGAACAGATGAAAACCGTGTTGTCCCTGGTTGAGCGGGCAGAACGCGGCGATGTGAGCTTGAAAGTCCAACTATAAACAAACGTGCTTTCCACAGCCGGTCGATGTGTGACCCAGGCTGTAACGGAGAAAAACATGAAACTGCCTATTTACCTTGATTATTCGGCAACCTGTCCGGTGGACCCGCGTGTCGCAGAAAAAATGATGCAGTGTCTCACCATGGATGGCCTGTTCGGCAATCCAGCTTCCCGTTCCCACCGTTTCGGCTGGCAAGCCGAAGAGGCGGTCGACCTGGCCCGTAATCAAGTGGCAGAGCTGATCGGTGCCGACCCGCGCGAGATCGTCTTCACCTCCGGCGCCACCGAGTCCAACAACCTGGCCATCAAGGGCGTCGCCCACTTCTACGCCGGCAAGGGCAAGCACATCGTTACCTCCAAGACCGAGCACAAGGCGGTACTGGATACCTGCCGCCAGCTGGAGCGCGAAGGCTATGAGGTAACCTACCTCGAACCGATGCCCAACGGCCTGTTCACTCTGGAGCAGCTCGAAGGCGCCCTGCGTGATGACACCATCCTGGTCAGCATCATGCACGTCAACAACGAGATCGGCGTAGTGCAGAACATCGCCGCCATCGGCGAGCTGTGCCGCTCCCGCAAGATCCTGTTGCACGTGGATGCAGTACAGAGCGTGGGTAAAATTCCGGTAGACGTGGAAGCGCTCAAGGTTGACCTGCTCTCCATGTCTGCTCACAAGGTATATGGCCCGAAAGGCATTGGTGCCCTCTATGTGCGCCGCAAGCCCCGTGTGCGCCTGGAAGCCCAGATGCACGGTGGTGGCCACGAGCGCGGCATGCGTTCCGGCACCTTGCCGACCCACCAGATCGTCGGCATGGGCGAAGCCTTCCGCATTGCCAAGGAAGAGATGGCGAGCGAGGGTGAGCGCATCATGGCCCTGCGTCAGCGTCTGTGGGACGGCATCAAGGATATCGAAGAGGTCTACATCAACGGTGACCTGGAACAGCGCGTGCCGGGCAACCTCAACGTCAGCTTCGCCTATGTGGAAGGGGAATCCCTGATCATGGCGCTCAAGGATCTGGCGGTCTCTTCCGGTTCTGCCTGTACCTCGGCCAGCCTGGAGCCCTCCTACGTGCTGCGCGCCCTGGGCCTGAACGACGAGCTGGCGCACAGCTCCATCCGTTTCAGCATGGGTCGCTTCACCACCGAAGAAGAGATTGATTACGCAATCAAGCTTATCCGTGACTCCATCGGTCGTCTGCGCGAGATGTCTCCCCTGTGGGAGATGTACAAGGACGGCGTCGATCTGAACACGGTCGAATGGGCTCATCACTGATCCTTGCCAAGAGAGCAAGTGTTTGGTGAACAACGGAATTAGCAGGAGTTAGATATGGCTTACAGTGAAAAAGTAATCGACCACTACGAGAACCCCCGTAACGTAGGCGGCTTCGACAAGAACGATCCCAGCATCGCTACCGGCATGGTCGGTGCGCCGGCCTGTGGTGACGTGATGAAGCTGCAGCTGAAGATCAGCGACGACGGCATCATCGAAGATGCCAAGTTCAAGACCTATGGTTGTGGCTCCGCCATCGCCTCCAGCTCCCTGGTGACCGAGTGGGTCAAGGGCAAGACCCTGGACGAAGCAGCCGGCATCAAGAACACCGACATCGCCGAAGAGCTGGCGCTGCCGCCGGTGAAGATCCACTGCTCCATTCTGGCCGAGGATGCCATCAAGGCCGCCATCGCCGATTACAAGCAGAAGAAAGGTCTCTAAGGTCAGGAGCGCAGTATGGCCATTACCATGACAGATGCCGCAGCGGCACGGGTTTCCTCTTTTCTGGCCAACCGTGGCAAGGGCATCGGCCTGCGCCTCGGCGTCAAGACCACCGGCTGTTCCGGTCTTGCCTACGTGCTCGAATTTGTCGACGAGCTGGCGGATGAAGATCAGGTATTCGAGCAGGACGGCGTCAAGATCATCGTCGATGCCAAGAGCCTGATCCACCTGGATGGTACCCAGCTGGACTTCGTCAAGGAGGGCCTCAACGAGGGCTTCCAGTTTAACAACCCCAACGCCAAGGGCGAGTGTGGTTGCGGCGAAAGCTTCAGTGTCTGAGATGTTTGCTACACCTGATTGCGCATGTGTTGAACCGGCCGGCCACGGCCAGTTCAACCACGCCGTCCCGTTTGCCGAGGGCGAGCAGGACGGCGGTCGCATCAGGGTCTAAGAGGTCTGCATGAATCATTTCGAGCTGTTTGGGCTGGTGGAAGGCTTCGAGCTCGATACCCGTCAGTTGGCGGATACCTACCGTCAGTTGCAAACCCAGTTTCATCCCGATCGTTTTGCCACGGCTCCCGAGCGGGAACAGCTGGCCGCGGTGCAACGTGCCGCCCAGATCAACGATGCCTTCACTACCCTCAAGGCGCCCCTGCGCCGAGCCGAGTACCTGCTCTCCCTGCGTGGTACCGATATCCGCGGCGAGCAGCAGACGCTGCAAGATCCCGCTTTTCTGATGCAGCAACTGGAGTGGCGCGAGCGGCTGGCCGATCTGAAAGGCGAAGCCGACCCTGAGCGGACCATCAAGGATTTTCGCCAGGAGATCAGGCATGATCACCAGCAGTTGATGCAGCAGCTGACCCTGAGCCTCGCCACCGGCGATGATCAGAAGGCCGCTGACTGCGTTCGCAAGCTCAAGTTTGTCGACAAGCTCCTCGAGGAGCTGGAACGATTCGAAGACTCCCTGTTCGAGTCTTGATCCTTTAACGCTGGAAGTTTGATTACCCATGGCATTACTGCAAATCGCCGAGCCCGGCCAGAGCGCCGCACCTCATCAGCACAAGCGTGCCGTCGGCATCGACCTTGGCACTACCAACTCGCTGGTCGCCGCCGTGCGCAGCGGTCAGGCCGACACCCTCTGTGACGAGCAGGGGCGTGATCTGCTGCCCTCCGTCGTGCATTACCAGGCCGATACCATCCGGGTCGGCTTCGATGCCAAGCGTGAGGCAGCCCTCGATCCCCACAACACCATCGTCTCCGCCAAGCGGATGATGGGCAAGGCGCTGGCCGACATCGATACCCGCCAGCAGCCCTACGAATTCGTGGCGGCCGACAACGGCATGCCGCAGCTGCAGACCCGTCAGGGGTTGGTCAACCCGGTGCAGGTCTCGGCCGAGATCCTCAAAAAACTGGCCGAGCGGGGCGCCGCCGCCCTCGGTGGCGATCTTGACGGCGTGGTCATCACAGTGCCCGCCTATTTCGACGACGCCCAGCGCCAGGGCACCAAGGATGCGGCCAGACTGGCCGGTCTGCACGTGCTGCGTCTGCTCAATGAACCGACCGCCGCCGCCATCGCCTATGGTCTCGACTCCGGTCAGGAAGGGGTGATCGCCGTCTATGACCTGGGTGGCGGTACCTTCGACATCTCCATTCTGCGTCTGCATCGCGGGGTGTTTGAGGTGATGGCCACCGGCGGCGACTCGGCCCTCGGTGGCGATGATTTCGATCACCTGCTGGCGGACTGGCTCAAAGAGCAAGCCGGGTTGTCCGGTCAGCTCGATGCCCGTACCCAGCGCGAGCTGCTGGACGCTGCCGCCGCCGTCAAGCACGGCCTGACCGATGCCGATGCCGTTGCCTGCGCCTTTGCCGGCTGGCAGGGCTCTGTCACCCGCAGCCAGTTTGACGAGCTGATCCAGCCGCTGGTCAAGCGCACCCTGCTGGCCTGTCGCCGTGCCCTGCGCGATGCGGGTCTCGAACAGGAAGAGGTGCTGGAAGTGGTGATGGTCGGCGGCTCGACCCGGGTGCCGCTGGTGCGCGAGCTGGTGGGGGAGTTCTTCCAACGCACGCCACTGACCAGTATCGACCCCGACAAGGTGGTGGCCATCGGTGCCGCCATCCAGGCCGACATCCTGGTGGGCAACAAGCCCGATGCCGAGATGCTGCTGCTGGACGTCATTCCGCTCTCTCTGGGCCTTGAGACCATGGGCGGCCTCGCCGAGAAGGTGATCCCGCGCAACACCACCATTCCGGTGGCCCGCGCCCAGGAGTTCACCACCTTCAAGGATGGCCAGACTGCGATGGCGATCCACGTGGTGCAGGGCGAGCGCGAGCTGGTGGCGGATTGCCGATCCTTGGCCCGTTTCACCCTGACCGGCATTCCGCCCATGGCGGCGGGGGCGGCCCACATTCGCGTCACCTTCCAGGTGGATGCGGACGGTCTGCTGTCGGTCAGCGCCATGGAGAAATCCTCCGGCGTGCAGGCCGAGATCCAGGTCAAGCCCTCCTACGGGCTGGGGGAAGACGACATCCTCAGCATGCTGAGCGCCTCCATCGCCAATGCCCAGCAGGACATGGACGCCCGCATGCTGGCGGAGCAGCAGGTCGAGGCCGACCGGGTGGTCGAGAGCCTCAACGCCGCTCTGGCCGCCGATGGCGAGGCGCTGTTGAGCGCCGCCGAGCGGGCCGAGCTGGATGCTGCCATCGCCCATCTGCTGACCATGCGCAGCACGGGTACCACCAACCAGATCAAAGAGGCCATCGAGGCGGCGGACGCTGCCAGTGGCGAATTTGCAGCCCGCCGGATGGATGCCTCCATCCGCAAGGTGCTGACCGGACAAAACGTCAACAAGGTGTAATATGCCAAAACTGATTATTCTGCCCCATCCCGAGCTCTGTCCGGACGGCGCGGCCCTCGAAGGCACGACCGGTGAAACCATTCTGGACATCGCGCTGCGCAACGGCATCGAGATCGAGCACGCCTGCGAGAAGTCCTGCGCCTGCACCACCTGCCACTGTGTGGTGCGGGAAGGGTTCGACTCCCTCGAGCCGAGCGACGAGCTGGAAGACGACATGCTGGACAAGGCGTGGGGACTGGAGCCGGAATCCCGTCTCAGCTGCCAGGCCAGACTGGCGGACGAGGATCTGGTGGTGGAACTGCCCAAGTACACCCTGAATCTGGCGTCTGAGCGCCACTGATGACCCCTTAATTACACATGAGTGAATTGCGCGTGCAGCATCTCGTGGTGCAGTAATGATATGGTGAAGGCCGTGACCCTTGAGGGCGCGGCCTTTTTTGTGCCCGCGATTTCCCTATTCGTTGATGAAAGTGCCAATAAAAAGGAAGCAAGAGAACATGGCTGACATGATGAACGTACGGTTGTCTTCCCAGGCTGCCGCCGCCCACTGGGGCGAGGGTGCCCTGCTCAGTTTCAACGGCGACGAAGCCCATCTCCATCTGGGCAGCGGCGGCCAGGAGAAGGAGGCGCTGCGCGCCATCCAGCGCGGGGCCAGACGCCTCGAGTCGAGCGGCATCAAGCGCGTCAAGCTGGTGGGTGAGGGCTGGGATCGGGAGCGTCGCTACGCCTTCGCCCAGGGCTTCTATGCCGCCAAGGGTGTGCGCGAGCTCGACTTTGGTGAGCAGTCAGCACAGGAGGCCCGTGAGCTGGAAGCCCTGCTCAAAGCGGCTCGCTGGGTGCGCGAGGTGACCAACGGCTGCCCGCAGGAGATCTATCCCATGAGCCTGGCGGAGTCCGCCCTGCTGCTCATTCGCAGCCTCGCCGGTGACAAGGTGACCGCCCGCATTACCGCCGGGGAGGCGCTGCAGGAGGCCGGTCACATCGGGATCTGGTCGGTGGGCCGTGGCAGCGAGCGCGAGCCGGTGCTGCTCGAGCTCGACTACAACCCGACCGGAGATGCCAACGCTCCCGTGCTGGCGGCGCTGGTGGGCAAGGGGATCACCTTCGATTCCGGTGGCTACTCCATGAAGTCCTCCGACAACATGCTGCCGATGAAATCCGACATGGGTGGCGCCGCCATGGTGACCGGCGCCCTGGCGCTGGCCATCAGCCGCGGCCTCGACAAACGGGTCAAGCTGATACTCTGCTGCGCCGAGAACCTGGTCTCCGGCCACGCCTTCAAGCTCGGCGACATCCTCACCTATCGCAACGGCATCTCGGTCGAGATCCAGAACACCGATGCGGAAGGCCGTCTGGTGCTGGCCGATGGCCTGCTGGCCGCCAGCGAAAGCGGGGCAGCCTACATCCTCGACGCCGCTACCCTGACCGGCGCCGCCAAGACTGCGCTGGGTCGCGACTACAACGCCGTGTTTGCCCTCGATGAGGCCGAGCAGGCGCGCGCGCTGGCGGCCGCCAAAGCCGAAAACGAGCAGGCCTGGGCGCTGCCGCTGGAGCCCTGGCACGCGGGCCAGCTCACCTCCGCCTTTGCCGAGCTGGGCAACGTGGCCTCTGCCGAAGGCACCGCTGGCGCCACCACGGCAGCCGCCTTCCTGTCGCGCTTCGTGCGTGATGAAGGCAAGGGCTGGGTGCACCTGGACTTGGCCGCTTCCTATCAGAAGTCGGGCAACGATCTGTGGGCGACCGGGGCCAAGGGCCACGGTCTGCGCACGATTGCCCGCTGGTTGCAGGAGGTGGGCGCATGAACGTCTGGTTGAGCCGAGAATTTGCGCCGGCCGAGTGGGGGGAGGGGGCGCTGCTCTCTCACCGCGCTGATGGCATGGTGATCCATCTGGTGACCGCCACCCCCTTGCTGGACATCCAGCAGGCGGCGCGGCGCCTGTGCAGCCAGGGGATCCAGCAGGTGGTGCTGGCCGGTCACTGGGAGCGCGAGCAGCAGTGGGCCTTTGCCCAGGGGCTGCAGACACCCAAGGCGGAGGTGGCGCTGCAGTGGGCTACCTCGTCCGAAGAGGACAGGGAGGAGCTGGAAGCGCGCTGGCTGTGCGGGCGCTGGGTGCGAGAGATGACCAATGCTACCCCCGAGCAGCTGGGACCGCTGGAGCTGGCGGTCGAAGCCGCCGCCTTCCTCACCGAACTGGCCCCCGACAAGATCAGCCATCGCATCCTCAAAGGGGAGGCGCTGCAACAGGCGGGCTGGGTCGGTCTCTACCAGGTCGGTCGTGGCAGCGAGCGCGAGCCCGTGATGCTGGAGCTGGACTTCAACCCAGGCCGGGATCCCAAGGCACCGGTGGCCGCGGCCCTGGTGGGCAAGGGGATCACCTTCGACTCCGGCGGCTACTCCATGAAGACCTCCCAGGGCATGCTCACCATGAAGCACGACATGGGCGGCGCCGCCATCGTCACCGGCGCGCTGGCGCTGGCCATCCTGCGCGGCCTCGACAAGCGGGTGAAGCTTATCCTCTGCTGCGCCGAGAACCTGGTCTCGGGTCACGCCTACAAGCTGGGTGACATCCTCACCTACAAGAACGGCACCACGGTGGAGATAGTCAACACCGACGCCGAGGGGCGCCTGGTGCTGGCCGACGGTCTGCAACTGGCCGGGGAGTCGGGCGCGCCGCTTGTCATCGACGCCGCCACCTTGACCGGGGCGGCGGTGATGGCGCTGGGCGGACGCTACAACGCGCTGTTTGGCCTCGACAAGGGGCTGGTGAGCCGCGCGATGGCCTATGCGGATGCGGAGCAAGAGCCTGCCTGGCCGCTGCCGCTGGAGCCCTGGCACAGCCAGCAGTGTCCGTCCCACTATGCTGACACAGCCAACAGCCGCCCCGTGCCGGGTGGTGGCCCGGGCGGCGCCTCCAATGCGGCCGGTTTCCTCTCCCGCTTCGTGGGTAACGAAGGGCGAGGCTGGTTGCACGTGGATCTTGCTGCCTGCTTCAGCGACAACGGCGACAATCTGTGGGCACCGGGGGCCAATACCCTGGGGATGCGCACCATCGCCCACACCCTGCTGGCGGAGACCCGCTGAGAGAACCACATCAAGGGCACCTGAGGGTGCCCTTTCCCATATTGCAGAAGATGGGCAATAGCCAATGTTTCAGGGGGTTAGCATGGTGATCGTGCGCAAGCGCACATTTTTTCCTGCCGGCCTGGGCCAAGATGAGTGGTGATGTTGTTTTAGGGATGGAATTGTTTAATAAAAAGTTGCTTTTCTGTGTGTTATTTCGGTTTTTGTTTACGTATAATCGCCGCCGAACATGGATTCTAACAATAAATCTCTGTAGTTAAGGAAAGATCTCAATGGCCATCGAACGTACCTTCTCCATCATCAAGCCGGACGCCGTCAGCAAGAACCTGATCGGTGCCATCTACAACCGTTTCGAGAGCGCTGGCCTGAAAGTCATCGCCGCCAAGATGCTGCACATGAGCAGCGAACAAGCCGCCGGTTTCTACGCCGAGCACCAGGGCAAGCCTTTCTATGACGGTCTGGTCAGCTTCATGACCTCCGGCCCCGTCATGATCCAGGTGCTGGAAGGCGAAGAAGCCATCCGTCGTCACCGTGAAATCATGGGCGCCACCAACCCGAAAGAGGCCCTGGCCGGCACCCTGCGCGCCTGCTACGCCGAGAGCATCGATCGCAACGCCGTGCACGGCTCCGATGCGCCGGCCTCTGCCGCTCGTGAAATCGCCTACTTCTTCTCTGACGCCGAGATCTGCCCGCGCGGTTGATTTTCGTCAGCAGAATCTCAAGGGAGCCTCGGCTCCCTTTTGTTTTTTGGTCATTCGGTCAATATCCCCTTATTCTCCAGGTGGAAAGCCGGACCCATAATTTGTACAATGCCGCCCCCTGACGTAGGTCAGCCGATAATTTATGAAGTGTGTGAGCTGAGGCCCTTGATGAGCGAAACAAAAACCAACCTGCTGGATCTCGATCGGGATGCCATGCGTGCCTTCTTCGTCGAACTGGGCGAGAAGCCGTTCCGGGCAGATCAGGTAATGAAGTGGATTTATCACTTTGGTTGTGATGATTTCGATCAGATGAACAACGTCAACAAGGTGCTGCGCGAGCGTCTCAAGGAGATCGCCGAGATCCGGGCGCCGGAAGTGAGCCGCGAACAGCGCTCCTCCGACGGTACCATCAAGTGGGCGCTGCAGGTTGGCGGCCAGGAGGTGGAGACCGTCTACATCCCCGAAGACGATCGGGCGACCCTGTGCGTCTCTTCCCAGGTGGGCTGCGCCCTGGAGTGCAAGTTCTGCTCCACCGCCCAGCAGGGCTTCAACCGCAACCTGAAAGTCTCCGAGATCATCGGTCAGGTGTGGCGCGCCGCCAAGATCGTCGGCGGCAAGCGTCCCATCACCAACGTAGTGATGATGGGCATGGGCGAGCCGCTGCTCAACCTCGCCAACGTGGTACCGGCCATGCGCCTGATGATGGATGACTACGGCTACGGCATCTCCAAGCGCCGGGTCACCATCTCCACCTCCGGCGTGGTGCCGGCGCTGGACATGCTGGGCGACCAGATCGACGTGGCGCTGGCCATCTCCCTGCACGCCCCCAACGACAAGCTGCGCTCCGAGATCATGCCGATCAACGACAAGTACAACATCGAAGCCTTCCTGGCCGGTGTGCGTCGCTACCTCGGCAAGTCCAACGCCAACGGCGGCCGAGTCACGGTGGAGTATGTGCTGCTCGATCACATCAATGACGACATGCAGCATGCCCATGAGCTGGCCAAGGTGCTCAAGGACACCCCGAGCAAGATCAACCTGATCCCGTTCAACCCCTTCCCGGGCAACCCCTATGGCAAGCCGAGCAACAGTCGCATCGACCGTTTCTCCAAGGTACTGATGGAGTACGGCTTCACCGTCATCGTCCGCAAGACCCGTGGTGACGACATCGATGCCGCCTGCGGTCAGCTGGTGGGGGAGGTGATCGATCGCACCAAGCGCACCATGAAAAATCGGATGCAACAGGATGGGATTTCCGTCAAAATGGTTTAACTTGCTAAGCCATTGTATAGTCAGGGAATGGATACACGTACATTGATCGTAGTGGCAGCGCTCTGTGCGCTGCCAGGCTGTGTTACCGAGACCACTTACGCTGGCCAGAATTCCACCCAGCGTGAGGTCGGTCCCGACCTCAAGGCGGCAGCCCAGACCCGTCTGGATTTGGGCATCCAGTATCTGCAGCAGGGCAACGCCGAGCAGGCCAAGTTCAACCTTGATCGCGCCCTCCAGTACGACGCCGCCAATCCTCAGGTTTACATCGGTTTTGCCTACTTCTACCAGCAGGTGCAAGATTACAAGGCAGCCGAAGCCAGTTATCAGAAAGCCCTTGCCGTGGATCCGTCCAATGCTGACGCGATGAACAACTATGGCGCCTTCCTTTGCAATCGCGGTCGTTTCGACGAGGCTGAGAAAGCCTTCCTGCAGGCCGTCAGCCAGCCGAACTACATCAAGATCGCCGATACCTATGAAAACGCGGCACTTTGCGCCGCGCAAAATCGCAGAAATGATAAAGCAAGCGAGTACTATCGCTTGGCCTTGGGGTATAATCCCCGCAATCCAAGGTTATTGCTGGACATGGCGGAGCTTTCCATGAAAGATGGCAAGCTGCCTGATGTGCAGGCCTATCTCGCCCGTTTTGCCGATGTATCGGACGAGAACGAGAACAGTCTCTGGTTGAGATTGCGGCTGGCGCAGGCCATGGACAAACCGGCACTACTTCACCAATTCGGGACTGAGCTGGTAAGGCAATATCCCACTTCGCAACAAGCCAAGCGTTACTTAGCCAATGACTACTGAACAGCCACACGATTTCCAAGACGACTCCCAGGCAGTTGGCCCAGGCCAGCTGCTGCGCAACGCCCGTGAACAGCTCGGCTGGACGCGAGAACAGGTTGCGTCCCGCATTCACCTTCGTCTGACCCTGATTGCCGCGATTGAATCGGATACGTATGACAAACATACCTCCCATACCTTCATCCGCGGCTATCTGCGTACCTATGCCAAGCTGGTCGGTATTCCGGAAGAGACCATCCTCGCCGCTTATGACAAGCTGGGCCTGACGCCGCCCGACAACATCGACATGCAGAGCTTCTCCCGCCGCTCCCGCCAGCAGGCCAATGACAGTCGCCTCAAGGTGGTGACCTGGCTGGTGATCCTGGTGCTGATCGCCCTCTCCGTCGTCTGGTGGTGGCAGAGCACGGCGCGTCGCTCCGCCGGTGACGAGGCCCTGGCCGCGACCGAAATGGGCGCAGCCCGCAACACCAATACGCCGAGCGCCACTCCGGCCGTCGATGTTGCCGAGCCGGTACTGGCTCCTGCCGCGTCCGCCGCCGCAGACGCTGCCGTAGCCCCCGTGGTGAGCGATGCCGCGCCGACCACTCTGCCGGCGGATGCCAGCAGCGCCGTGGCGACCACCACTGCCGAGACGTCTGTCGCTGCCGCCACGCAACCGGCTGACGACACCGCCGCGAGCGAGCCTGCCAAGGTGCCCCAGCTCAAGATGAGCTTCACCGCCGACTGCTGGCTGGACGTCAAGGATGCCAATGGCAAGACCCTGTTCAGCGGCCTCAAGAAGGCCAATGACGAACTGGTACTGGAAGGACCCGAGCCGCTCAAATTCATCATTGGTGCGCCCATGGCCATCAATATCGAATACAAGGGCAAGTCCATCGACATGAGCCGTTACAACAACGGCCGGACTGCTCGCCTCTCACTGCCGCAGGAGTAATCTGTCCGCCATGTCCGCTCACGAATCTCCCATCATTCGTCGTAAATCCAGGCAGATCATGGTCGGCAACGTACCGGTCGGGGGCGATGCCCCCATCACGGTACAGACCATGACCAACACCAAGACCACGGACGTGGCCGCCACCGTCGAGCAGATCCAGCGGATCGAGCGGGTCGGTGCCGACATCGTCCGGGTCTCCGTCCCCACCATGGAGGCGGCGGAAGCATTCAAGCTCATCAAGCAGCAGACCCGCATCCCCATCGTGGCCGACATCCACTTCGACTACCGCATCGCCCTCAAAGTGGCCGAATACGGCGCCGATTGCCTGCGCATCAACCCGGGCAATATCGGCAACGAGGAGCGGGTGCGCGCCGTGGTGGACTGTGCCCGCCACTACAACATCCCGATCCGCATCGGCGTCAACGGCGGCTCGCTGGAGCGGGACATCCAGGAAAAATATGGCGAACCCACCCCCGAGGCGCTGCTCGAGTCAGCCATGCGCCACGTGGATTATCTGGATCGCCTGAACTTCGACAACTTCAAGGTGAGCGTCAAGGCCTCCGACGTCTTCCTGGCGGTCGGCGCCTATCGCCTGCTGGCCAAGCAGATCGAACAGCCGCTGCATCTGGGCATCACAGAGGCGGGCGGTTTTCGCGCCGGCGCGGTGAAGTCTGCCATCGGTCTTGGCATGCTGCTGAGTGAAGGCATCGGTGACACCCTGCGCATCTCGCTGGCGGCCGATCCGGTGGAAGAGATCAAGGTGGGCTTTGATATCCTCAAGTCCCTGCGCATCCGTTCCCGCGGCATCAACTTCATCGCCTGTCCCTCCTGCTCCCGCCAGGAGTTCGACGTCATCGGCACCGTCAATGCGCTGGAAGAGCGGCTCGAAGACATCATCACTCCGATGGATGTCTCCATCATCGGCTGCGTGGTGAACGGTCCGGGGGAGGCGCTGGTCTCCGATCTGGGCCTTGCCGGCGCGGCCAACAAGAGCGCCTTCTACGAGGGTGGTCAGCGGGTCGACCGGCTCGACAACAAGGATCTCATTCCGACCCTGGAGCGCCGCATTCGCGCCCGGGCCGCCATGCTGGATCCGGCCAACCAGATCCAGGTGGACGAGGGTTGAGCAACCAAGGGCCACTCAGGGTGGCCCTGTCTTTAGGTTGCTGATTTTACATCCCGCATTGGAATACCCTGATTTTACCTCGGGGTCGAAAATCCCTATAATGCGGCCAAATTTTACCTCTTTTTCTCGAGTATCAACGTGGCAAAACAGATCCAAGCTATTCGCGGTATGAATGATTGCCTGCCGGAGCAGAGCCCGGTATGGCAGAAAGTAGAACAGATCCTGCGCCAGGTCGTGGCCAGCTATGGCTACAGCGAAGTGCGCATGCCGATTGTCGAGCAGACCCATCTGTTCAAGCGCGCCATCGGTGAAGTGACCGACGTGGTCGAAAAAGAGATGTACACCTTTGAAGACCGCAACGGCGACAGCCTGAGCCTGCGTCCGGAAGGGACCGCCAGCTGCGTGCGTGCCGGTATCGAGCACGGTCTGCTTTACAACCAGGAACGCCGGATGTGGTACATGGGCCCCATGTTCCGTCACGAGCGTCCCCAGAAGGGCCGTTATCGCCAGTTCCACCAGTTCGGGGTCGAGCTGTTTGGCATCAACGGGCCGGACATCGATGCCGAGCTCATCATGCTGACTCACCGCCTGTGGCGTCTGTTCGGCATCCAGGATCACGTCACCCTGCAGCTCAATACCCTGGGCCAGAGCAGTGAGCGTGCGGCTTACCGTGATGCCCTGGTGGCCTACCTGGAGCAGTACAAGGATCAGCTGGACGAAGAGAGCCAGCGTCGCATGTACAGCAACCCGCTGCGGGTGCTCGACTCCAAGGACGAGAAGGTACAAGCCATTCTGGTGGGCGCCCCGCGTCTGTTCGATCACCTGGGCGAAGAGAGCCTGGCCCACTTTGAGGGGCTCAAGCGCCTGCTCGAGTCTGCCGGCATCAAGTACGAGGTGAACGAGCGTCTGGTGCGCGGCCTCGACTACTACAACCTCACCGTGTTCGAGTGGGTGACCAACAGCCTGGGTGCCCAGGGCACCGTCTGTGCCGGTGGCCGCTACGACGGCCTGGTGGAGCAACTGGGCGGTCAGCCGACTCCGGCAGTGGGCTTTGCCATGGGCATGGAGCGTCTGGTGCTGATGCTGGAAACCCTCGAACTCAATGCCGATATCCGCCCGGCGGTGGATGTCTATCTCTGCATGGTGGGTGAGGGCACTGAACAGGCCGGTTTCCAGCTGGCCGAGCGGCTGCGCGATGCCCTGCCTGACTTGCGCCTGATGAGCCACTGCGGCGGCGGCAACTTCAAGAAACAACTCAAGCGTGCCGACAAAAGCGGCGCGGCCATTGCCCTGATCCTTGGCGAGACCGAGGTACAAAACGGGGAGATCACCATCAAATATCTGCGTGGCCAGGCCGAGCAACAGACCGTCACGGTCGACGCCGCCATTGCCCTGCTGGCAGCGAAAGGAGAGTAAGCTGTGGAAGTTTATACCACCGAAGAACAACAGGTTGAGGTCATCAAGAACTGGTGGAAAGAGAACGGAACCTCGGTGATCGCAGGAACTGTTATCGGTCTGGTTGGACTCTTTGGCTGGCGCTACTACAACGAGCATCAGCAGACCACCCAGGAAGCCGCCTCCCAGGCTTACAACGAGATGAGCGCCCAGCTGGCCAAGGGTGACGCGGCCGGCTTCGAGCAGGCACAAAGCTTCATCAGCGCCCACAAGGGCGACTCCTACGCCGAGCTGGCGGCGCTGCAACTGGCGGCGGCCGCGGTCAAGGCGGACAAGCTGGATCTGGCTGCCGAGCAGCTGACCCAGGTGGCTACCAGTGGTGACGAGAGCATTCGTCCTATCGCCGCACTGCGTCTGGCCCGGGTGCTGAACGATCAGGGCAAGGCCGATGAAGCGCTGGCCCAGCTTGGCAAGATCAACAACGACGCCTTCAAGGCCCAGGTGGCCGAAGTGCGCGGCGACATCCTGCAAAAGCAGGGCAAGAGCGAAGAGGCTCGCGATGCCTATCAGGCGGCGGCCGATGCCGGCGGTCTGCAGAGCAGCGCCGAGCTCAAGCTGAAGATGGACGATCTGGCGTTGCCAGCGGTGACCACGGGTGAGGCTCCGGATGCGTAATCTGTTCAAGATGGTGGCGTTGGGGGCTGCGGTCTCCTTCGCCCTGCAGGGCTGCTCCCTGTTCAGTTCGGAAGAGGATCTCAACCCCATGGCCCCGCTGCCCAAGGTCGAGTCCGCGTTCACGGCCGATACCGCCTGGTCCTCCTCGGTGGGTGACGGCATCGGTGACTTCTACTCCCAGCTCAAGCCGGTGGTGGAAGAGGAGCGCATCTATGCGGCGGCCCGCGACGGTGATGTCACCGCCTTTGACCGCGAAAGCGGCAAGGAGCTGTGGAGCGTCGATCTGGCGGATCTGCCAATCAACGCCGACAAGCGTAGCGCCCGCCTCTCCGGTGGCCTGGTCTCCCGCTACGGCAAGCTGTTCCTGGGCTCCGAGAACGGGGTGGTCTACGCCCTGAACGAAGAGAATGGGGAAGTGCTGTGGCAGACCACGGTACCGGGTGAAGTGGTGGCGAGCCCCGCCGTCGAGGATGGCCGGGTGGTGGTACTGACCACCTCGGGTCGCCTGGTGGCGCTTGATACCGACGAGGGCAAGCTGCAGTGGACCCTGGCGGAAGAGCAGCCGCCGCTGACCCTGCGCAGCGCCGGTGCCCCCATCATCACCAACGGTGCCGTGCTGTACGGCCGCGCCGATGGCAAGGTGGGCATCGCCCTGCTGAGCAACGGCCAGCCGGTGCGCCAGTCCAAGGTGGCCGACCCGCGCGGCGCCACCGAGCTCGACCGCATGGTGGACGTGGATGCCACGCCGCTCATCGCCGGCGATGAGCTCTATGCCATCGCGTATAATGGCCAGTTGATGGCGCGCAAGCTGATGAGCGGCGACGAAGTGTGGAAGCGCAAGTATTCCGGCTACCGCGACATGGCGGTGACCGGCAATGCCATCGTGCTGACCGACAGCCGCAGCCATCTGTTTGCGGTCGACCGTCGCAACGGTCTCGAGCTGTGGTCCAACACCCAGCTGGAAAACCGCACCGTGACCGCCCCCGTCATCATGGGTGACTATGTGGTGGTCGGCGATGTGGAAGGTTACCTGTATTGGCTGGATCGGACCGACGGGTCCATCAAGGCCATGCAGCAGCTCGACAGCAGTGGTCTGTACGCCGCCCCCCTGGTGGACGGTGACACCCTGTATGTGCAGAGCCGTGGCGGCAAGCTGTACGCTGTCAAGCGTCCCTGATCGCCCGATAATGTGAATATCCGGCTCCTGGTCTTCGGACCCGGAGCCTTTGTCGTCTTGAGAATGAGGCTTTTATGACTCCTGTAGTAGCCCTGGTGGGCCGCCCCAATGTGGGGAAATCCACCCTGTTTAACCGCCTGACCCGTACCCGGGACGCCCTGGTGGCCGACTTCCCCGGTCTGACCCGGGACCGCAAATATGGCCAGGCGAAGCTGGGCGAGCTGGAATTTATCGTGGTGGATACCGGTGGTATCGACGGCACCGAAGAGGGGATCGAGCTGAAGATGGCCGAGCAGTCCCTGCTGGCCATCGAAGAGGCCGATGTGGTGCTGTTCATGGTGGATGCCCGCGCCGGTCTGACCGCGGCGGATCAGGCCATCGCCGAGCACCTGCGCAAGACCCACAAGAAGGTATTTCTGGTGGCCAACAAGACCGACGGCATCGACGGCGACTCCGCCGTCTCCGAGTTCTACGGTCTGGCCCTGGGCGAGGTCTACCAGATGGCGGCCGCCCACGGTCGTGGCGTATTGAGCCTGCTCGAGCTGGCACTGGCCCCCCATCTGGAGACCCTGGTCGAAGCCGCCGGCGAAGAAGCCGAGCTGGATGAAGAAGAGGAAGACTTCGACGAAGAGGCCCTGCTGCGCATGGTGGCTGCCGGTGAACTCGACACCAAGGAAGACACCAAGGAGACCCCGTTCGCCGACCTGCCCATCAAGTTCGCCATCGTCGGTCGTCCCAACGTCGGCAAGTCGACCCTGACCAACCGCATGCTGGGTGAAGATCGGGTCATCGTCTATGACATGCCGGGCACCACCCGCGACTCCGTCTACATCCCGATGGAGCGCGACGAGCAGAAGTACGTCATCATCGACACCGCTGGCGTGCGTCGTCGCGGCAAGGTGCACGAGACGGTGGAGAAATTCTCCGTCATCAAGACCCTCAAGGCGATTGAAGATGCCAACGTCTGCCTGCTGGTGATCGACGCCCAGGAGACCATCACCGATCAGGATCTCAGCATCCTCGGTTTCGTGCTCAACACCGGCCGCTCCGTGGTGCTGGTGGTGAACAAGTGGGATGGTCTGGATCAGAAGGTGAAAGAGGACGTCAAGAACGAGCTCGATCGCCGTCTGGGCTTCATCGACTTCGCCCGCGTGCACTTCATCTCCGCCCTGCACGGCAGCGGCGTCGGCCACCTGTTCGAATCCATCCAGGAGGCCTACCAGTCCGCCACCCGCCGTACCAGCACCGCCATGCTGACCCGCATCATGCAGATGGCCCAGGAAGACCACCAGCCGCCCATGGTGAACGGTCGCCGGGTCAAGCTGAAGTACGCCCACGCCGGTGGCTACAACCCGCCGCGCATCGTGATCCACGGCAACCAGCTCAACGACCTGCCGGACTCCTACAAGCGCTACCTCATCAACTACTTCCGCAAGTCGTTGAAGATCATGGGGACGCCGGTTCGGGTCGAGTTCCAGGAGTCGGTCAACCCGTTCGAGGGCAAGAAGAACACCCTGACCCTGAGCCAGGAGCGCCAGCGCAAGCGCCTGCTCAAGGCCAAAGCCAAGAAATAAGGCCCTGCGGCTGCCCTCACCGGCAGCCGTTTTTCTAGTGGTCTTGAAGGGGAGGGGAATGTGCAGTGGGGCCGCCCAGTGCACATTCACTTTGCAAGGAGCCAACCATGAGTCAACTTGTCTGCCCTGCCTGCCAGGGCGAGCTGGACAGCCGCAGCCGCGAGCTCACCTGTGGTCAATGCCAGGCCCGTTACCAGATCCGGGCGCTCTGCCCGACCTGCAGGCAGGAGCTGGAGCGGCTCAAGGCCTGCGGCGCGGTGGATTACTTCTGCAACCACTGCAACAGCCTGGTGTCGAAGCGGGCAGTGCTCTTCGAGGTGAGCCCGCTGACGGAAAATTGAGGCAATAAAAAACCCGGCTAATGCCGGGTTTATGCTGTGTGCTCTGCTATCAGCAAGGTGAAGGAGCGGTTTCGGCGCCATATCTTGCGTTTGATCTCGTTGAGCTTGAGCTTGCGTCTGGGGCTCCAGCCGCACCTTGTCTTCTTGACCAGTGTCGTTCTTCTGCGAGCTCGCATCTTGGTCTCCTCCCATGGGGTGGCCATCCCGGCCTTGGGTGATGATGGGAGCCTATCTGAAAGTGCTGTCATCCGAGTGCAAGTGGATGAAATAGCGCGATAAAAACAGATTCGGATAGGCTCCGGTGTGGTCGGATGGTAACAGAGAAACCACCCGAAAAACAAACCTGTCAACAGGGATCAGCGCAGGGTGATCTGCTTGACCACTTCGGCAATGACGGTGGGACGTTCGGCACTGGTCGGCTCGCTGCTGTCATCCTCATCCAGCTCTTCGCGGCGATGGGCCTTCTGCTGCTCGTTGTCGAGCCAGAGCAGGCTCTGGTAGTACTGGCGCACGTTGTTGACGTAGTTGCGCGCCTCGCCGCCGCGGGCATAGCCGTAGCGCACCTTGCGGTGCCAGCGCGACTGCTGCAGCAGCGGCAGCACCTCTTTCACGTCGCTCCAGGCGTCCGGATTCTTGCCGAGCTCCTTGGTCAGGCGGCGGGCATCCATCATGTGGCCGTAGCCGATGTTGTAGGCGGTGAGGGCAAACCACACCTTCTCGTCATCGGGCACCGAGGCGGGCACCTTCGCCATCATCTGCTCGAGATAACGGGCGCCCCCCTTGATGCTCTCCTCCGGGTGCAGCCGGTTGTTGACCCCCATCGCCTTGGCGGTGGGCTCGGTCAGCATCATCATGCCAC
Organism: Aeromonas sp. R5-3; assembly: GCF_040908225.1. NCBI lineage: Bacteria > Pseudomonadati > Pseudomonadota > Gammaproteobacteria > Aeromonadales > Aeromonadaceae > Aeromonas > Aeromonas sp. R5-3. The sequence goes on from NZ_JBFODH010000002.1 coordinate 403,306, forward strand.
GCACCCCTGTGTAGGAGCGCGCCTCCGGATCCCAGTGGGACTCCTGATAGCTGATGGCAGCCAGCAGGCGCCAGTCCACCAGGTTGGCGTGGGTCTTGAACAGATCCTGGTACTTGGGCAGCAGACTCTTGGCCCGCTGCAGGAAGGTGCGGGTGTCGACGAAGTCGAAATTCTGCACGTGGCCGAAGTACTTCTCGTCGAGCTTGGCGATGGCGCCATCCATGAAGCGTTGGCCGAAGAAGTCGATGATGCTGGCGTAGAGGCTGTCGTCCGGCAGCTTGGTCATGGCCCAGGCCACGGTCTGGTTCTTGGCGAGCGTCATCCCCTCGGTGAGCTCGGGGTAGTAGCGCTGGGTACGGGCCAGCACGGTATCCTGCACCACCGTGTAGTCAATCTTGCCGTCGGCCACCTGCTTGAGCAGCTCCTCCACGTCGGCATCCCGGTTGGTGCTCCACTTGAGGTTGGGGTGCTGCTTGGCCAGCTCCTTGAGCAGATCCTCCCCGGTGGAACCGGCAGGCACCACTATGTTGCCCTTGAGATCGCCGATGTCCCTGGGCTTGGGGGAGCCGTTGCGATAGACCAGCTTGGGCGAGACCTGGTAGAAGCCGGGGCCGAAGCGAAACAGCTGGCGCCGCTCCGGGGTGATGACGATGGCGGCCGCGGCCAGATCGAGCTTGCCCTTCTTGAGCAGATCCACCAGCTCGGCGGTAGAGTAGACCGGCACTATGGTCAGCTTGACCCCCAGCCAGTCGGCATAGCTTCTCGCCAGCTCGTAATCGAACCCCTGGGCGGTGTCGTCACGCTGGTAATAAGAGGTGGGGCCGTAGATGGTGCCAACCCGGATCTCGCCCCGCTGGCGGATCTGCTCCAGCTGGCTGGAGGGGGTGTAGAAGTCGCAACCGACCAGGGTCAGCAGCAACATCAGCCCGATAAACAGTCGAAAAATGCAGCGCAAGTAGGTGAGTACCCTTGTTGAAAAAATCGGCATTTGTCAAAAAAGAGGCACCTTTATACCAGAGAGTGTGGACCGAGTCACACTTGGCAAAACAAGAAAAACGTTTGTCCGCCGTCGGCCTGATCCCTATAATACGCGCGTCTCAATTCCCCCCCACTTCAACACTTGGTGAGAAAGGTCATATGGATATCTTGCGTGGTGCCCCCGCACTGTCTGAGTTTCGTGTCCAAAAACTGCTGCAACGCTTCGCGCAGATGAAACAGGAGAGAGGAGTAGAGATAGAGGATGTCTATGCCGAATATGTGCACTTCGCCGAGCTCTCGAGCCCGCTGTCGCCCCCGGAGCGAGCGACCTTGGGCCAGCTCCTGCGCTACGGCCCGACCATCCCCGAACACACCCCCAGCGGTCAGCTGTTTCTCGTTACCCCCCGCCCCGGCACTATCTCCCCCTGGTCTTCCAAAGCAACCGACATCGCCCACAACTGCGGCCTGACCCAGGTCAAGCGGCTCGAGCGCGGCATTGCCTATTACGTGCAGGCCAAGGGTGAGCTGAGCGCTGCCCAGCGCGCCGACGTGGCCGCCGTGCTGCACGACCGCATGATGGAGACGGTGTTTGGCGAGATGAACGAGGCCGCCGCCTTGTTTGCCCATCAGGAGCCGCGCCCCTTCACCCAGGTGGACGTGCTGGCCGGTGGCCGCGCCGCCCTGGCCGAGGCCAACGTGGCACTGGGTCTGGCGCTGGCCGACGACGAAATCGACTATCTGGTGGAGAACTTCACCCGGCTGGGTCGCAATCCCAACGACATCGAGCTCTACATGTTTGCCCAGGCAAACTCCGAGCACTGCCGCCACAAGATCTTCAACGCCGACTGGACCATCGATGGTGAGCAGCAGCCCAAGTCGCTGTTCAAGATGATCAAGAACACCTTCGAGCAGACGCCGGATCATGTCCTGTCTGCCTATAAAGACAACGCCGCCGTGATGGAAGGGAGCCAGGCCGGCCGCTTCTTCCCAAGCCCCGCCAACGGTGAGTACCAGTATCACCAGGAGCAGGTCGACATCCTGATGAAGGTGGAGACCCACAACCACCCGACCGCCATCTCTCCGTTCCCCGGCGCTGCCACCGGTTCTGGCGGCGAAATTCGCGACGAGGGCGCCACCGGCCGCGGCGCCAAGCCCAAGGCGGGTCTGGTGGGCTTCTCCGTCTCCAACCTGCGTATCCCCGGCTTCGAGCAGCCCTGGGAGCAGGATTTCGGCAAACCGAGCCGCATCGTCAGCGCCTTTGACATCATGCAGGAAGGGCCGCTCGGTGGCGCCGCGTTCAACAACGAGTTCGGCCGTCCGGCCATTCTCGGTTACTTCCGTACCTTCGAAGAGGAGGTGCCGAGCCACAATGGCGTCGAGGTGCGTGGCTACCACAAACCCATTATGCTGGCGGGCGGTATCGGCAACATCCGCAGCGAGCACGTCCAGAAAGGGGAGATCCCGGTGGGGGCCGCCCTCATCGTGCTGGGGGGGCCTGCCATGAACATCGGCCTGGGCGGCGGAGCGGCCTCTTCAATGGCCTCTGGTCAGTCGGCAGAAGATCTCGACTTTGCCTCGGTGCAGCGTGACAACCCCGAGATGGAGCGTCGTTGCCAGGAGGTGATCGACCGCTGCTGGCAACTGGGTGATGACAACCCCATCGTCTTTATTCACGACGTGGGCGCCGGTGGCCTCTCCAACGCCATGCCGGAGCTGGTGAGCGACGGCGATCGCGGTGGTCGCTTCGATTTGCGTGCCATCCCGAACGACGAGCCGGGCATGAGCCCGCTCGAGATCTGGTGCAACGAATCCCAGGAGCGTTACGTACTGGCCGTCGCCCAGGACAAGCTGCCGCTGTTCAAGGCGCTGTGCGAGCGCGAGCGCGCTCCCTATGCCGTCATCGGCAGCGCCACCGAAGAGAAACACCTGACCCTCTCCGACCAGCACTTTGACAACCACCCCATCGATCTGCCGCTCGATGTGCTGCTCGGCAAGACCCCCAAGATGCACCGCGACGTAGCGAGCCTGCCCGCCCAGGGCAAGGCACTGCAACTGGATGGCATCACCCTCGGCGACGCCGCCGAGCGGGTATTGCGTCTGCCCACCGTGGCGGAGAAATCCTTCCTCATCACCATCGGCGATCGCAGCGTGACCGGTCTGGTCAACCGCGACCAGATGGTCGGCCCCTGGCAGATCCCGGTGGCCGATTGCGCCGTCACCGCCGCCACCTACGACAGCTACCATGGCGAAGCCATGTCCATGGGCGAGCGCACCCCGGTGGCGCTGCTCTCTCATGCGGCTTCCGCCCGTATGGCGGTGGCCGAGGCCCTGACCAACCTGGCGCCTGCTCACATCGGTTCCCTCAAGCGGGTCAAGCTCTCTGCCAACTGGATGGCCGCTGCCGGTCATCCGGGGGAAGATGCCGGTCTCTACGAAGCGGTCAAGGCAGTGGGCGAGGAGCTCTGCCCGGCCCTTGGCATCACCATTCCGGTGGGCAAGGACTCCATGTCCATGAAGACCCGCTGGCAGCAGGATGGCAAGGAGCAAAGCGTCACCTCGCCGCTCTCCCTGCTCATTTCTGCCTTTGCTCGGGTCGAGGACGTGCGCAACACAGTCACCCCGCAACTGCGCACCGATCTCGGTGAAACCGACCTTATCCTCATCGATCTTGGCAACGGCAAGCAGCGCCTCGGCGCCTCCGCCCTGGCCCAGGTCTATCGCCAGCTGGGTGACAAGGCACCGGATCTGGACAACCCGGTCCAGCTCAAGGGCTTCTTCAACGCCATCCAGGCGCTGGTGGCCGATCGTAAGCTGATTGCCTACCACGATCGCTCCGACGGCGGCCTGTTCGTCACCCTGGTGGAGATGGCCTTCGCCGGTCACTGCGGCCTCGACCTGCAACTGGATCGCATCGGTGGCGACTTGCTGCCGGCCCTGTTCAACGAGGAGCTGGGTGCCGTCATCCAGGTACGCCGTGAAGACAAGGAAGCGGTGATGACCCTGCTGGCCGGTCACGGTCTGGCGGCCTGCTCCCACGTGCTGGGCACGGTGCGTGAGGGGGATCTCATCACCCTGCAGCGGGCCGGCCAGGAGATCTATCGCGCCAGCCGCACTGCCCTTCGCACCATCTGGGGCGAGACCAGCTGGCAGATGCAGCGCCTGCGCGACAACCCCGAGTGCGCGGATCAGGAGCATGCCGCCCGTCAGGACGCAGCCGATCCTGGCCTGCAGGCCAGGCTCTGCTACAACCCGGCCGAGGACGTGGCTGCGCCCTACATTGCCCGCGGGGTCTCCCCCCGTCTGGCGGTGCTGCGCGAGCAGGGGGTCAACTCCCACGTGGAGATGGCGGCGGCGTTTGACCGCGCCGGCTTCACCGCCGTCGACGTGCATATGAGCGATATCCTCTCCGGTCGTATCAAGCTGGATGCGTTCCAGACCCTGGTGGCCTGTGGCGGCTTCTCCTATGGCGACGTGCTGGGGGCGGGCGAGGGTTGGGCCAAGTCCATCCTGTTCAACGAGGGCGCCCGCGAGCAGTTCCAGCGCTTCTTCGAGCGTGGCGACACCCTCTCCTTGGGTGTCTGCAACGGTTGCCAGATGATGTCCAACCTGCGCGAGCTGATCCCGGGCGCCGATCTGTGGCCGCGCTTCGTGCGCAACCGCTCCGAGCGCTTCGAGGCCCGCTTCAGCCTGGTGGAAGTACAGGACTCCCCGTCCGCCTTCTTCGCCGGCATGGCAGGCTCCATGATGCCGATCGCCGTCTCCCACGGGGAAGGGCGAGTGGAGGTGCGCGATTCTGCCCACCTGGCGGCGTTGCAAGCCAGCGGCCTGGTGGGGCTGCGTTTCGTGGACAACCGTGGTCAGGTGACCGAGCAGTACCCGGCCAACCCGAACGGCTCGCCGAACGGTATCACCGCCGTGACCACCACCGACGGACGCGCCACCATCATGATGCCGCACCCGGAGCGGGTGTTCCGCACCGTCGCCAACTCCTGGCACCCGGACAACTGGGGCGAGGATGGCGCCTGGATGCGGATGTTCCGCAATGCCCGGGTTCGTCTGGGCTAAGCCTGCGACGCAAACAAAAACCGGCCCCTGTGGCCGGTTTTTTTATGGCGACGTTCCAGCTAGGGGCGGCCGTGACCCAGTTCGTGGGGGATGAAGTCACCGCGATCGAGAATGCGCAGGCAGGCATCCACGACGGCTTCATCCAGCCGGGTGCCGCGCAGCTGGATGATATGGGCCCTGGCCTGGGGAATGCCGAGGGCGGCGCGGTAGGGGCGATCGGAGGACATGGACTCCACTATGTCGGCCACCGTGAGGATGCGGGCCTCCAGCAGGATCTGCTCGCCCTTGAGCCCGGCCGGGTAGCCGGAGCCGTCGATGTACTCGTGGTGCTGGTGGATCATCTGGGCGATGGGCCAGGGCAGGGCGATGTCCTTGAGCACCTGATAACCGGCGCCCGGGTGCTCCTTGACCAGGTTGAACTCCTGGGGCGTGAGCCGCCCCGGCTTGGTGAGGATGTCGACCGGCACCTGGATCTTGCCGATGTCGTGCACCATGGCCCCCAGATAGAGTCCCCGCAACCGCTTCTCATCGAGCTTCAGCTCGCGACCTATGGCCAGCGCCAGGGTGGCGACGTGCTTCTGGTGGCCGGCGGTGTAGGGATCGCGCTGCTCCAGCACGGCGGCTATGGCGCCGAGGGCATCTTCCAGCGCCAGCTCCAGTTGGCGGGCATGCAGCATCTTGTCGCGCTGGGCGGTGAGGTAGGCCTGCTGGGTGCTGCGGGCCTGCAGGCCATAGGCAAGGTAGTCTGCCAGCTGGCTGAAAAGGTGCACCTCCTCGTCGGTGAAGGGGCGGGCCTGCTCGCTGTGAATGAGCAGGCCGCCACGCCCGCCGGTGTGCCACTGCAGCGGCAGCAGCAGGCGGGCGCGCAGGGTGGCCGAATGATGTACCAGCTCGCAGGGGAGCGCCTCGTTGCACGGCATCTCTGTGCTGATGGCCTGGTGCAGGGCGGGATCCTGGGTCAGCCACTCGTCGCTGGCAAACCAGGTTGCGTTGCCCGCCTGCGCCAGCACCTGCAGGGTGTGCTGGTCAGGTTTTTCCTGCAGCACGGTCACGAGGGGGAAACGGCCATCGAAGGTGATGGCGTCGCAGATCTCCTGCAGCAGCGTCTGCTCGTCGTCCGGCCTGAGCATGGCGTGATGGGCGCGGCCGATAGCCTCCAGGGTCCAGGTGTACTGTTGCAGCCGCTCCTGCTGCTGCTTCTTCTCGGTGATGTCATCGAAGAAGACCCCGACGCCGACCACCTGACCCAGCTCGTCGTGCAGGGGAAACTTGGTGGTGCTGAGCCAGCGGGCCTCGCCTCCCTTGAGATAAGGCTCCTCGTGGCGCTGGGTGGTGCCGCTGGTCATGACCCTGAGATCGTCGTCCCGATAGCGCTGGGCCAGCTCGGCCGGGAAGAAGTCGGCATCGCACTTGCCGACCAGTTCGGCCGGGCTGAGAGCGAGATCGTCTGCCAGCAGCCGGTTGCAGGCGATGAAGAGGGAGCGGGTATCCTTGAGCAGCACCCGGTAGGGCAACTGATCCATCACCTGGCCAAGCAGGGCGGCCGTGGGCTGCGGGGTAAAGGGCGGTGCGGGTCTTGAACTCATCGTCATCCAGCCTCGGTCAAAGGGGGGCGAAGCGGTAGCCTGCCTGCCAGACGGCGAAGCAGGCGCTGACCACCTGTTCGTCGTAGTGGACACCGGCATAGCGGGTCAGCTCGGCGAAGGCATCGGTGAAGGAGAGGGCCCGCCGAAACGGACGGTGGGCGGTCATGGCCGCCAAGGAGTCGGCCACCCGGATGATGCGCGCCTCCAGGCAGATAGCATCCCCCTGCAATCCCTGCGGATAGCCACTGCCGTCCATGTTCTCATGGTGCTGCTGCACTATGGTGGCGATGGGCCAGGGGAAGTCTATCTGCTGCAGAATTTCACAGCCCGCCTGCGGGTGCAGCTTGATGAGCTCGAACTCCACCTCCCGCAATTCGCGGGGGCGGGTGAGGATCTCCGCCGGGATCTGCAGCAGACCTATGTTGTGCACCATGGCGGCGAGGCCCAGTCCATCCAGCCGCTCTTGCGCGAGTTGCAGATGCTGGCCGATGGCCAGTGCCAGATCGTGCACGCGCCGCTCGTGGCCCGCGGTGCTGGGATCCTTGTGGGCGATGGCGGAGGAGAGCGCCGCTATGGTCTGGAACAGCAGGGTACGTTGCTGCTGCTCGCTCTCCTTGATGTGGGTGATGTCGACCAGGGCGCCTATGATGCCGGCCACCTCGCCCTGATGGTCGTAGAAGAGATCCTTGAAGTTGAGCACCTGATAGCGGCGGCCCTCTCGGTCAAACAGGGTGTGCTCGAAATATTGCGGCTGCCTGCTGCGCAGCACTTCCAGGTCGCGCTGGGTGTATTCGTCGGCCATCTCGGGGGGGAGGAGCTCGTCCACCCGCTTGCCCTGCAGCTCGGCCTTACTGATGCCGGTGATCTGGGTGAAGGTCGGGTTGCAGCTGATGAAACGCCCCTCGACATCCTTGTAAAACACCGGAATGGGAATTGCCTTGAGCAGGGATTCGTTGAAGCGCTGCATGTCGACCAGCTCCGCCTGCTGGCGCAGCGCCAGCTGCTCGCTGTCCCGGCACAGCTGGATGGCGCGGGCCAGGTTGCCGAGGATGGGGCTGAACAGGTGACAGAGCCGCTCCCCCTGCTGCTCCGCATTGGGGGAGAGCAGCAGCATCAGGTAACCCCCCTCGATCCGCAGCCGGTAGGCAAAGGGGTAGGGGCGTGCAGCGGGCAGCGGCAGCGGGGCGTGCAGGATGCACTGCTCGCCGTCGCCGACCCAGTGGGGCAGCGCGAGCGGCTCCCCCTGATGGCTGACCAGCTGCTCATCCCCAATCGCCTTGATGATCTTGTACTCACCCTGTGGCAACTGCTGCAGCACCAGCCCGACCGGGCAGGCACAGTGAAACAGAAAACGCTGCAGCACCTTGGTCAACAGGGCGTCCAGAGTGACCTCGCGACCGATGCAGAGGGCAAGATCGCAGACGATGGCCATGGCGTGGTCGTTGTTCATCGCCGTCCCTCCCCGTTGCAGAGAATGGCTCCGTTGTGAAACAGCGGATACTCCCCTGGTCGCAGGCTGCCGATCTCGCCAAGGGAGAGGGCGCCCACCAGCTCGTGGGCACCGCTGTGGCTGAAGAGGGTCTTCAGCTCCAGCGTGCTCTGCTCGCCGAAGTGCTGCTGACGGCCGGCGCAGTAGTAGATCTCGAGGCGCTCGGGGGCGCCGTGCCGGCTCAGCTTTTCGGCCAGCTCGATGGCGTGGGCGGTCGGGCTCTGCGGCGCCTTGAGCAGGGTGAGGATGCTGTGATCCGGCACCTCCCCGACGCAGAGCAGGGCCCCCTCTTCGGTGACGGCGACCGGGATGCGCACGATGACGTCGCCGTTGGCCCGCAGCAGCCCGAGCGGCAGGTGGACGCCGTACTGGTAGAACTGATCCGGCGTCAGGCGATGCTGGAACTGTTGCTGGACCAGGGACTGGTAGCGACTGAAGGCCGGCTCCCAGTCGATGAAGGCAATCTTGTTGCCCTCGCTGCTGGTGGCCAGCATGGGCTGGGCGGTGAGCTGATAGCCGTGCTCGAGCAGCGGGTAGCTGTGGTGGGGCAGCAGGGTGCAGCAGACCGCCTGCGCCAGCAATCTGTGGTTGTCGAACAGGCAGGGCATGGGGCGGAACTGGCCGCTGCCGGCATTGACGCCGGCATAATTGACCCTGTCCGCGAGATGCAGATAGATCCCCTCAAGGAGGGAGGCGATGTTGGGGATCATGGCATCAAAGGTCAGAAAGAGGGTCGGTACGCCCGCGCCCTCTGGCCATTGCGCAAGCTGGGGGAGTAGCGCATCGCAAAGGGTGCTGACTTGCAGGTCTGTGCTGGCGGCGGGATCGAGCGGGATGAGCAGGGGGGCGTGGGAGGCCGGGCGCGGCAGCAGCCAGGCACCGTGCTTATGAAAGCCGTGGCGGCTGATGAGGCGGGGAAAGAGTGCGCCGCTGAGCTGAATATCGAGCCGCCGGCACTGCTGCTGCAGCTCGGCCACGTGCCCGGCATCCTGCTCGGCCAGCACGAGATCGAGCCGCTCCCCACGATAGGGCTGCAGTGCATCGGCCAGTGGTTGCGCATCGAATGAAAGAAAAGCGGGCTGCATCATCCCTCGGAACTCCTTTCCTGCCAATGGCCAATATATCAGCAAGCCGGGCGAGGTGGATACCCGGTCGTGTCCGATAAGCGCTTATAAGCCGTTATAAAGGCAGATAAATTTGAGATGGCTGAGCGGACATCCCGCTCTGGGCAGATAAAAAAACCGGCCACTTGGGCCGGTTTTTGAAGTGGAGTGAAATCAGCGCAGCACCACGTTCTGGAAGCCCTGCACCAGGCTGATGACCGGCTGGGGATAGAGACCCAGTGCCACCACCAGCGCGGCGGAGAGCAGCACCACCAGACCACCGGAGGTGATGGCCCAGTCCCCCTTGGCGTCGCGCAGCTGCATGCCGGGCTCGCGCAGGTAGAGGGTGACCATGACCCGCAGATAGTAGTAGAGACCCAGGGCACTGCCGAGCACGATGGCGCCGGAGAGCCACCACAGCTTGGCATCGACGGTCACCCCGATCAGGTAGAACTTGCCGATGAAGCCGAGCGTCATGGGGATACCGGCCAGCGAGAGCATCATCACGGTCAGCACGGCAGTCAGGTAGGGGCGACGCCAGAACAGGCCGCGGTAGCTGTGCAGGGAGTCCGCATCCTTGCCGCGATAGGGGCTGGACATCATGCTGATGACGCCGAAGGCCCCCAGGCTAGTGAACAGGTACATCAGCAGATAGACGCCTGCCGCTTCCACCGGCATCTGGCCGAGACGGCTCGCCACGATCACCGCCAGCAGGTAGCCGAAGTGGGAGATGGAGGAGTAACCCATCATCCGTTTGATGTTGGTCTGCAGCAGGGCCAGCAGGTTGCCGACGACGATGGAGACCACCGCCATGGCGGCCAGCAGCCAGTGGATCATGGGATCCGCGGCGGCGGGCACCGCCAGGTAGAAGCGCAGCAGCACGCAGAACACCGCGATCTTGCTGACGGTGGCGAGGAAGGTGGCCACCGGTGCCGGTGCCCCTTCGTACACGTCCGGGGTCCAGAGGTGGAACGGTGCCAGGGAGAGCTTGAAGGCAAAGCCGACCAGCATCAGACCCAGACCGCCCATCAGCAGCGGGTGGTGGGCCGGGGTGGTGGCCAGGGTCAGCCCCAGATCGCTGAAGCTGAGGCTCCCTGCCTGGGCATAGAGCAGCGCCATGCCAAACAGCAGGAAGGCGGTGGCGGCGGCGGAGAGCACCATGTACTTGATGCTGGCCTCCAGCGAGTGGCGCTCGCGATAGGCGTAGCCCACCAGACCGAACATCGGCAGGGTCAGCATCTCGATCCCGATGAACAGGGAGGCGAGGTGACGTGAGCCGGCCAGCACCAGGCCACCGGCGGTGGCGATCAGTAGCAGCAGGTAGAACTCTTCCCGGTTGTCCGGATAGCCCTTGAGCCAGGAGCGGCCGAAGGTACAGGTCGCCAGGGCGCCGATGAGCACCAGGCCCATGTAGAAGACGGCGTAGCCATCGATCTGCAGCAGCGGGGTGACCCCCTGATCGCCTTGCGCCATCACGATGGGCAGGGAGAAGAGCGCCAGGTTGAGACCGGCGATGGTGACCACGAAGGCGGTGTCATCGCACCGTTTCCAGGCGATGGCCAGCATCAGGGCTACCATGGCCCCGGTTGTCAGCAACAGGGGCAGCAGGGCCAGCAGTTGCGAAGCGGTGAAGGTCATTGCAGTGCTCCTGTAATGGACAAGGAAGGCAACAGGGCCAGCGGTTTAACAGCGGTCACTCTCATTGCAATGCTCCTGCGAAGGGCAGGGCGTACCAGTGCAGCACGCTCAGCAGGCTGTTGCCCGCGGTGTCGAGCACTGGTTGGGGATAGACACCGAGCAGCACCAAAAGACCGGCGATGGTCATCATCATCACCAGCTCGCGGCTGTCGAGCCCCTTGAGGACGCTCTCGTCCTTGGGGGTACCGAAGCAGGCGCGCTGCAGCATGATGAGGGAGTAGACCGAGGCCAGTACCAGCCCGAAGGTGGCGATGATGGTGAGCACGGGGGCAACCTGGAAGCTGCCGATGAGGATCAGGAACTCGCCGACGAAGTTGCCGGTGCCCGGCATCCCCAGAGAGGCGACCGAGAAGAACAGCATCACGCCGGGCAGGTAGCGCAGACGACCCCACAGCCCGCCCATCAGGCGCAGGTCTCGGGTGTGCAGACGCTCGTAGAGCTGACCGCACAGGATGAAGAGGCCGGCGGCGGAGAGACCGTGGGCGATCATCTGTACCACGGCACCCTGCAGGGCCAGCTCGCTGCCCGAATAGATGGCGATCATCACGAAGCCCATGTGGGAGATGCTGGTGTAGGCCACCAGCCGCTTGATGTCGGTCTGGGCGAACGCCACGATGGCGCCGTAGACGATGCCGATGAGGCCCAGCACCATGGCGTAGGGGGCAAATTCGGCGGATGCCTCGGGGAAGAGTGGCAAGGCGAAGCGCAGCAGACCGTAGGCGGCGGTTTTGAGCAGGATCCCCGCCAAGTCCACGGAACCCGCGGTCGGTGCCTGGCTGTGGGCATCCGGCAGCCAGCCGTGCAGCGGCACCAGCGGCATCTTGACCGCGAAGGCGATGAAGAAGCCCAGCATCAGCAGCCACTGCACCCCCTCGTTCATCGGAGTGTTCAGCAAGTCCTGATAGTTGAAGGTGAACACGCCGGTGGCGGCGTGGTGAGTCAGCACCAGGCCCAGGATGGCGACCAGCATGATGAGGCCGCTGACCTGGGTGTAGATGAAGAACTTGGTGGCGGCGTTGATCCGGGATTTGCCGTCGGTGACCGAGTGGCCCCACAGCGCAATCAGGAAGTACATCGGTACCAGCATCATCTCCCAGAAGAAGAAGAAGAGGAACAGGTCCAGCGCCATGAAGACGCCGAGTACGCCACCCAAAATCCACAGCAGGTTGAGGTGGAAGAAGCCGATGCGCTGCACTATCTCCTTCCAGGAACAGAGGATGGCCAGCACGCCGATGAAGCAGGTGAGGATCACCATCAGCAGCGACAAGCCATCCACCGCCAGGTGCAGTGAGATGCCAAAGCGGGGGATCCAGGGCAGTTGCAGTTCGGCGGCCCAGACGGGCACGCCGCCTTGGGCTGCCAGGGTGAAGTCACCGCTCCACCAGATGGCGCAGGCGAGCAGCAGGCAGGCGCTCATCGACAACAGGGCGACCCAGCGTACGAAGTACTCGCCGAATCGCTCGGTCTGCCAACAGAGCAGACCGCCGATGAAGGGTATTAACAAGATCCAGAGTAAGGTCACGATATCAGCTCTCGTCTATGTTCTAGTCACTGTGCAGGCCCGTGGGCTTGCTGCGAGTTCAGGGGCTGCATCACGGGATCAGCCGAGCAGCAGCAGGGCCAGGATCAGGGCGGCGCCCATCCCCATGGAGGCTGCATACCAGCGCAACTTGCCGGAAACGGTCCATGCCAGCAACTGGTGGCCGCTCTGGGCCAGCCAGGCCGGCAGGTTCATCATCCAGTCCAGCGGATCCTTGCCGAGCAACCGGGTCGCCAGCAGATAGGGCTTGACCCACAGCTGATCGTAAAGCCAGTCAAAGCCCCAGGCATTGAACCAGAGAGTGCTGAGCAACTTGCCCGGTGCGCTGTTGGCTATGCTGCTGGCCAGGCGGCGCTCGCCCAGGAACAGGAAAGCGGCCAGGGCGATGCCGGCGATGGCGATGACGGCGGAGGTGATCTCCAGCGCGTGGCGCCCCTCTTCGATGTGATCCCCCGGACCCGCCGGCAGTACCCCCGCCAGCGGCGGCACGATCAGGGCGCCGATGCCGGTGGAGAGCACCATCAGCACCAGCAGTGGCAGCTGGTGGGCGAGACCGTGGCCGGGATGAGCCTCGGTCTTCGCCTCGCCATGGAAGGCGATGAAGATGAGGCGGAAGGTGTAGAGGGAGGTGAGGAAGGCACCACCCAGACCGGCCCACAGCAGGGCGCTCTGGCCACTGGCCTGCACCTGCCACAGGATGGCGTCTTTACTGTAGAAACCGGCGGTCACCAGCGGCAGCGCGGCCAGGGCCGAGCCCCCTACCAGGAAGCAGGCATAGACCAGCGGCAGGCTCTTGCGCAGGCCCCCCATCTTGAAGATGTTCTGCTCGTGGTGGGTGGCGACGATCACGGCACCGGCGGAGAGGAACAACAGCGCCTTGAAGAAGGCGTGGGTCATCAGGTGGAAGATGGCCCCTTCCCAGGCACCAACGCCGAGGGCCAGGAACATGTAGCCGATCTGGCTCATGGTGGAGTAGGCCAGGATCCGCTTGATGTCGGTCTGCACCAGGGCGGCAAAGCCTGCCAGCACTAGCGTGATGGCACCGACCAGCGCCACCAGATGCAGGATCTCGGGGGCCAGCAGGAACAGACCGTGGGTACGGGCGATGAGATAGACACCGGCGGTTACCATGGTGGCCGCGTGGATCAGCGCCGAGACTGGGGTCGGGCCCGCCATGGCATCCGCCAGCCAGGTCTGCAGCGGCAGCTGGGCCGATTTGCCGACGGCGCCGCCGAGCAGCATCAGGCAGGCCAGCGACAGGGCGGGGGAGCCTTCGGCAAACAGGGTGGGGGCGCGCACCAGCAGCTCATGGATGTTGAGGGTGCCGAGCTCGCGATAGAGGATGAACAGGCCGATGGCGAGGAAGACGTCGCCGACCCGGGTCACCACGAACGCCTTGAGGGCGGCGGCGCCGTTGTTGCGATCCTTGTAGTAGAAGCCGATCAGCAGGTAGCTGCACAGACCCACCCCTTCCCAGCCCAGATACACGAACAGCAGGTCATCGGCCAGCACCAGGAACAGCATGCTGGCGATGAAGAGGTTGGTGTAGGTGAAGAAGCGCGAATAACCCTCTTCCCCACGCATGTACCAGGAGGCGAACAGGTGGATGAAGAAGCCCACCCCGGTGACCACGCCCAGCATGGTCAGCGACAGGCCGTCCAGTGCCAGGCGGAAGCTGGGGCTGAAGCTGCCCACCGAGATCCACTGCCACAGGGTCTGGGTATAGACGCCGCCCGCCGGCATGGTGTTGAGAAAATCAATGCCGACCCACAGGGTAGTGAGGGCCGACAACCCTATGCTGCCGACGCCGATGAGCGCCGAGGTGCGCTCGCCGAAACGACCGAGGGAGAAGGCCAGCACCAGCCATCCCAGCAGCGGAAACAGAAAAGTCAGGTATAGGAGGCTCATCCGCGCATCTCGCTCACAGTGTCCACGTTGAGGGTGTGGTAACGACGATAGAGCAGCAGTAACAGGGCGAGGCCGATACTGGCCTCCGCTGCCGCCAGAGAAATCACCAGTATGTACATGATCTGGCCATCGGCCTGGGCCCAGCGGCTGCCAGCCACCACGAATGCCAGTGCCGAGGCGTTCATCATGATCTCGATACTCATGAGGATAAACAGCAAGTTGCGGCGGATCAGCAGGCCGCACAGGCCGATGCAGAACAGCACGGCGGCGAGCAGCAGTCCGTGCTCCATGGGGATGCCATTCATTGCTGACCTCCTTCTTGTGATGGACGAGCCGGGGTGCGGGGCACCGAGAGTACCTCGCCGCTCTTGTCTTCGCGGCCAAGGTGATAGGCGGTGACCAGACCCGCCAGCAGCAGGATGGAGGCGAGCTCCACCGCCAGCACGTAAGGACCGAACAGGGCGATGCCGACCGCTTTGGCACTGACGTCGGTCAGACCGAGTTCACCGCCGGTGACCCCGAGAATGCCGTAGGCCAGAAAGCCGAGCAGAATGAGCGAAAGCAGGCCCGGGCCCACCCAGGTGGTGGGAGTGAGCCAGTGCTTCTCCTGATCCTGGGCCGAGCCCAGGTTCAGCATCATCACCACGAACACGAACAGCACCATGATGGCGCCCGCGTAGACGATCACCTGCAGGGCGCCCGCGAAGGCGGCGCCCAGGCAGAAGAAGATCATGGCCACGGCGATGAGGGAGATGATGAGATTGAGCAGCGCGTGCATCGGATTGCTGGTGCTGATCACCCGCAGCGTGCTGTAAATGGCGACCAGGGCCGCGGCATAGAATGCCAGTTCCATGATTGACTCCTCAGGGCAGCAGGCTCTTGACATCGATGGGCTTGGCTTCGTTCTCGGCATCCCCTTTCGGCTTGCCGTCGATGGCCATCCCGCTCATGCGATAGAAGTTGTAGTCCGGGTACTTGCCGGGCCCGCTGATCAGCAGATCTTCCTTCTCGTACACCAGATCCTGGCGGCGGTACTCGCCCATCTCGAAATCCGGCGTCAGCTGGATGGCGGTGGTGGGGCAGGCCTCTTCGCACAGGCCACAGAAGATGCAGCGGGAGAAGTTGATGCGAAAGAACTCAGGGTACCAGCGACCATCTTCCCGCTCGGATTTTTGCAGAGAGATGCAGCCAACCGGGCAGGCCACCGCACACAGGTTGCAGGCCACGCAGCGCTCGTCGCCGTCCGGGTCGCGAGTCAGCACGATGCGGCCGCGATAGCGAGGCGCCGCATAGACGGCCTGCTCCGGGTAGTTGAGGGTCTCGCGGGGGCGCCAGGCATGGGAGAACACCATGCCCAGGCTGCGTAACTGGGTGCCGACACCCTTGATGATGTTAATAATTTTCATAGTCGTGCCTCACTGCACATTCATCAGCACCACAGCCCGTAGCGGCTGCATCCCGAGCGGGATGCAGGGCGGCGGGCAAGCAGACGTTCCAGCCAAACGGCATCACAATTTTTCTGTCCATCGGGGCCTCACTGCGCATTCATCAGCACCACGGCGCCGGTGACCAGCATGTTGAGCAGGGTCAGCGGCAGGCAGACTTTCCAGCCAAACGACATCACCTGGTCAAAGCGCGGGCGGGGCAGAGAGGCCCGCAGCAGAATGAAGAACACCATGAAGCAGGCGGTCTTCAGGGCAAACCAGATGAAGGGCGGCAGCCAGGGGCCGTGCCAGCCACCGAAGAACAGGGTCACGATGAGCGAAGAGATCAGCACGATGCCGATGTACTCACCCACGAAGAACAGACCCCACTTCATGCCCGCATACTCGATGTGATAACCGTCAGCGAGCTCCTGCTCGGCTTCCGGCTGGTCAAACGGATGGCGGTGGGTGACGGCGACGCCAGCAAACAGGAAGGTGATGAAGCCCAGGAACTGGGGGATGATGTTCCACAGTCCTGCCTGGGCTTCCACGATATCCCGCAGGTTGAAGCTGCCGGTCTGGATGACGATGCCCATCAAGGAGAGGCCGAGGAACACCTCGTAGGAGAGGGTCTGGGCCGAGGCGCGCAGGCTGCCGAGCAAGGAGTACTTGTTGTTGCTCGACCAGCCGGCGAACAGCACGGCATAGACTGCCAGCCCCGCGATGGCCAGGATGTAGAGCAGTCCCACGTTGAGATCGGCCACGCCCCAGGTGGGGGTGATCGGCACCACCGCAAACGCCAGAATGAAGGCGGTAAAGGCGATGATGGGGGCCAGCACGAAGATCCGGCGATCGGCGAAGGGCGGGATCCAGTCCTCTTTGAAGAACATCTTGATCATGTCGGCCGCCAGCTGCAGCAGGCCGAAGGGGCCTACCCGGTTGGGGCCGTAACGATCCTGCCACAGCGCCAGCAAACGGCGCTCGATGAAGCTCATGAAGGCGCCGGCCCCCACGATCCCCACCAGCACGATCAATGCCTTGCCGATCTCCAGCAACAGATCGATCAGAGAGTCGCTCATGCGATGGCCTCCTGCAGGTTGGCGAGATATTGCTGGTGCAGGGCGGTCGGCAGACCGTTGACACCAAGCGGCAGACCCACCAGACCGGCAGCCAGATGCTCGCTCAGACGCAGGGTCAGCCGCCAGTGGTGGCCACCCCAGGAGAAGGCGACCTGGCTGCCGGCACGGAGGGAGAGACGGTTGGCGTCGGCCGGGTTCAGCACCAGCACGGGCTCGCTCATGCGGGCCTGGATGACCGGGCTTCTGGCAGAGAGCTCTTCGCCGCCAAACAGCTGGTCATAGCTCACCACCTGCAGCGCCTCTTTGGCACTGAACGGGGCGGGAATGGTGTCGAACCAGCCGAGGCTGTCCTCACCCGCTTCCAGCAGACGGCGACCGGGATCCCCGGCGCGCAGGTTGCCACCCACCTCGTCCTGGAACTTGTTCCAGGCGGACGGGGAGTTCCAGCCCGGCGCCCAGGCGAACGGCACCTGTTGCAGCGGCTGGCGGGCACCGGCGTAGCCTTCCATGGAGAAGTTGAAGGGTGAGTCGGGGTCCTGGGCGACTCTGGGCTCGCTCACGTTCTGATCCGCCAGCATGGAGGTGCGGCCACTGTAGCGGTGCGGCTCGCGGGCGAGCTTCATGCCGCGGATGCGCAGACCGGCGTTGGGCGCGGCCTCGCGCATGCTGGTCAGCAGCGGAGCGCTGGCGGCGCAGGCACTGCTCACCTCGTCGAAGGTGTTCCAGCGCAGCGGTTTGCGATCCAGTGCCCCTTGCAGGGCGGCCAGCCAGCGCCAGCTCTCGCGCACCTGGATGTCGGCGTCGTAGAAGGCGGGGGCATAAACCTGGAAGAAGCGCTGGGCGCGGCCTTCCATGTTGATGAGGGTACCGTCTGCCTCGGCGAAACTGGCGGCAGGCAGCACCAGGTCCGCCTTCTGGGCGGTGCCGGTGTCCTGATGGTCGACCACCAGCAGGTGCTGCAGACGGTCGATGGCGGCATCGACGCGGCTGCGCGGTGCGCGGCGGTAGAGATCGTTCTCGAGCATCACCAGCGCGAGCTTCTCTTCTCTTTCGATACGCTCGAGGGCGGCTTCCAGCGGGGCGGCATTGCCGGCCAGCATGGCCAGCCCCAGGCTGTTGGTCTCCTGGGCGACCAGGGCGAGCTCCACGGCCTGGCCACGGCCCTTGAGGGCGCGGGCGATGTTACTGGCCGCCTCAAGCAGCGCCTGGCTGCGGGCACCGGTGCCGGCGATGATGAGCGGCTTCCTGGCGTTGCCGAGCAGCGCGGCCCAGCTGGCGGCCAGGGCCTGCTGTTCGGGGGCGAGATCGGTCAGGGCAGGGGCGCTGCCATCAAGAAGATGGGCGATGGCGAAGCCCAGGCGCGCCTGATCCGCGTGGGGGGCGTGCAGGGTGCCGCTCGCCACGTCGTCCAGTCGGGTGGTGTCGAGACTGGTGATCAGCAGCGGGTAGCGCTCGTTCTGGGCCAGGGTCTGCACCGCGGCGACCTGCCACAGATCCACCTTCAGCTTGCGGGCGATTTCACGGCCCTTGCCCTTGACTGCCTGACGCAGGGCCAGGGCAATGCGGGCGGCGGTCTGGGTGACATCTTCGCCGAGCACCAGCACGGCGTCGGCCTCTTCCATGTCGCGCAGGCTGGGGGTGCGCACACCACCGTGCTGCAGGATCTGCAGCATTTTCTGCAGGCACTCCCATTCGCTTTGCTCGACGCCGCTGTAGAAGTTGGCGGCGCCCACCAGTTCGCGCAGGGCGAAGTTGCTCTCAAGCGACGCCCGGGGCGAGCCGATGCCGATGACGCCACTGGCGGTGCGCAGGGCGTCGGCGGCCCGGTTCAGGGCACCGTCCACCGTGATGGCCAGCTTGTCATTGCCATCCTGCAGCAGGGGTTGGCGCGGGCGGTCGGTCAGATTGACGTGGCCGTAGCCGAAGCGGCCGCGGTCACACAGGAAGTAGTGGTTCAGGGCGCCGTGGAAGCGGTTCTCGATGCGGCGCAGCTCGCCATAACGCTCACCCGGGCTGATGTTGCAGCCGACCGAGCACCCCTGGCAGATGCTGGGGGCGAACTGCATGTCCCACTTGCGGTTGTAGCGCTCGGAGTGGGTCTTGTCGGTGAACACGCCGGTGGGGCAGACCTCCACCAGGTTGCCGGAGAACTCGCTCTCCAGGGTGCCATCCTCGACCCGGCCGAAGTAGACGTTGTCGTGGGCGCCGTAGACCCCGAGATCCTCGCCGCCGGCGTAATCCTTGTAGTAACGGACGCAGCGATAGCAGGCGATGCAGCGGTTCATCTCGTGGTTGATGAAGGGACCCAGATCCTGATTCTGGTGGGTGCGTTTGGTGAAGCGGTAGCGCCGGCTGTTGTGGCCGGTCATCACCGTCATGTCCTGCAGGTGGCAGGCTCCACCCTCTTCACACACCGGGCAGTCGTGGGGGTGGTTGGTCATCTGCCACTCCACCACCGTCTTGCGGAACTCCTTCGCCTCTTCATCCTCGATGGAGATATAGGTGCCATCGGTGGAGGGGGTCATGCAGGACATGACCAGGCGGCCGCGCTTGTCGTCGGCATTCTGATACTGCTTCACCGCACACTGGCGGCAGGCGCCGACGCTACCGAGCGCCGGGTGCCAGCAAAAATAGGGGACGTCCAGCCCAAGGGAGAGACAGGCTTGCAGCAGGTTATCTGCCCCGTCTACCTCGAACTCTTTACCGTCTACATGAATGGTGGCCATACAACTTCCCTGACTTCAATGAGATAAATTCTGTGGCTCGCGCCGGTTCTGCGGGCGCACTGGGCGCCTTACCAGCGCTCGCCCAGCAGGTTGGGCTGGATACCCTTGAGCTGCTTGTGACTATCCTGCGGCGCCTTGACGCCGGCCTCGAATTCGGAGCGGAAATACTTCATCGCACTGCCCAGCGGCTCGATGGCGCCAGGGGCATGGGCGCAGAAGGTCTTGCCCGGGCCGAGGAAGCTGACCAGCTGCTCCAGGGTGGCGAGATCCCCAGGCTGACCCTCGCCTCGCTCCAGCGCGCGCAGCAGCTTGACGCTCCAGGGCAGGCCGTCGCGGCAGGGAGTGCACCAGCCGCAGGACTCGCGGGCGAAGAACTCTTCCATGTTGCGCAGCAGGGAGACCATGTTGATGCTGTCATCCACCGCCATGGCAAGGCCCGTGCCCATCCGGGTGCCAACCTTGCCGATGCCGCCGGCATACATCTGGGCATCCAGGTGTTCGGGCAGCAGGAAGCCGGTACCGGCCCCGCCCGGTTGCCAGGCTTTCAGGCGATAGCCGGGCTTCATGCCGCCGGCGTAGTTCTCGAACAGCTCGCGGGCGGTGATGCCAAACGGCAGCTCCCACAGGCCGGGGTTGTTGACCTTGCCGGAGAAGCCCATCAGCTTGGTGCCGTGATCTTCCGAACCCGGCAGCGCCAGCCCCTGATACCAGGCCACACCGTTGCCGATGATGGCGGGGACGTTGCACAGGGTCTCGACGTTGTTGACGCAGGTCGGCTTGCCCCAGACGCCGGAAACAGCGGGGAAGGGGGGTTTGGCGCGCGGGTTGGCGCGCCGCCCTTCCAGGGAGTTGATGAGCGCCGTCTCTTCGCCGCAGATGTAACGGCCGGCGCCGGTGTGGACGAACAGCTCGAAGTCAAAGCCCGAGCCCAGGATGTTCTTGCCAAGGAGCCCGGCGGCCTTGGCCTCTTCTACCGCCCGGCGCAGGTTGGTGGCGGCATCGACGTACTCGCCGCGCAGGAAGATGTAGCCACGGTAGGCCTTGAGAGCCTTGGCCGAGATGATCATCCCCTCGATCAGCAGGTGAGGCAGTTGCTCCATCAACAGCCGATCCTTGTAGGTGTTCGGCTCCATCTCGTCGGCGTTGCAGAGCAGGTAACGGATGTTCATGCTCTCGTCTTTGGGCATCAGGCCCCACTTCACGCCGGTGGAGAAGCCGGCGCCGCCGCGGCCCTTGAGGCCGGCATCCTTGACGGTGCCGACGATTTCATCAGGGCTCATATGGCCCAGCGCCTTGCGGGCCGCATCGTAACCCTGCTTGCTCTGGTATTCATCCAGCCAGACCGGCTGGCCGTCGTCGCGCAGCCGCCAGGTGAGGGGATGGGTCTCGGCGGCGCGGGCGATGCGGTTGGCGGTACCAAGGGATGCCAGACTCATGGGTAAGCCTCCAGGGTCTTGAGCAGGCTGACGGCGTCGAGCCCACCGTAGGTGTCATCGTCGATCATCAGCGCCGGCCCCTTGTCGCAGTTGCCGAGGCAGCAGACCGGCAGCAGGGTGAAGCGGCCGTCGGCGGAGGTCTGGCCGGGGGCCAGGTTCATCACCTCTTTCAGGCCGGCCAGCAGTTGCTCGTGGCCGTTGATGTAGCAGACCATGCTGTCGCAGACGCGGATGATGTGGCGACCGACCGGCTGGCGGAAGATCTGGCTGTAGAAGGTGGCGACCCCCTCCACGTCGCTGGCGGGGATACCGAGCTCGGCGGCGATGGCGTGGATGGCACCGTTAGGTACCCAGCCGCGGGCCTGCTGCACTATCTTGAGCGCTTCGATACTGGCGGCACGGGGATCTTCGTAGTGGTGTTTCTCATGCTCGATGGCATCGCGTTCTGCCTGGCTCAGGACGAAATCGTTCCCCTTGCCCTGGCATGAACTCTGTCCCTGCGGGGACGGATTGTGTTGGCACTGACATTGCTGGCTCATGGCATAACCTTTTGTGGCTTGTTCTTGTTGTCGTGTAACGGGTCTTGGTAACAGCCGTTACTCAACGGTCCACATCCGACATAACGAAATCGATACTGCCCAGATAGACGATGAGGTCCGACACCATCTGGCCACGGATCACCGAGGGGATCTGTTGCAGGTGAGCAAAGCTCGGGGTGCGGATCCGGGTCCGGTAGCTCATGGTGGAGCCATCGCTGGTCAGGTAATAACTGTTGATCCCTTTGGTCGCCTCGATCATCTGGAAGGACTCGGCGGCCGGCATGACCGGGCCCCACGACACTTGCAGGAAGTGGGTGATCAGGGTCTCGATGTCCTGCAGGGTGCGCTCTTTGGGCGGCGGCGTGGTGAGCGGGTGATCCGCCTTGAACGGCCCCTCCGGCATGTTCTTCATGCACTGCTCTATGATGCGCATGCTCTGGCGCATCTCCTCGATGCGCACCAGGGCGCGATCGTAGGCATCGCCGTTGGCACCGACCGGTACCTCGAATTCGAACTGATCGTAGCCGGAGTAGGGGCGCCACTTGCGCACGTCGAAGTTGAGGCCGGTTGCGCGCAGACCGCCGCCCGTGGTGCCCCAGGCCAGCGCCTGTTCGGTGTTGTAGGCGGCGACGCCGATGGTGCGGCCACGCAGTATGCTGTTGCGCATGGCGGCCTTCTCATAGTCCATCAGCCGCTTGGGCAGCCAGCTCAGCAGGTTGTCCTGCACCAGTCGCTGCCAGCCGACGGGAAGATCATGGGCCACGCCGCCGATGCGGAACCAGGCCGGGTGCATGCGGGCGCCGGTGATGGCCTCGATGATGGTGTAAATCCGCTGCCGGTCGGTGAAGGTGAAGAAGACCGGGGTCATGGCGCCCACGTCCTGGATATAGGTACCGATGAACAGCAGGTGACTCTGGATGCGGAACAGCTCAGCCAGCATCACCCGGATCATGTCGACCCGCTGTGGCACCTTGATGCCGGCCAGCTTCTCGACCGCCAGCACGTAGGGCAGGTTGTTCATCACGCCGCCTAAGTACTCGACCCGGTCGGTGTAGGGGATGTAGCTGTGCCAGGACTGGCGCTCGCCCATCTTCTCGGCACCGCGGTGGTGATAGCCGATATCGGGCACGCAGTCGCGGATCTCCTCGCCATCGAGCTGCAGTACCAGGCGGAAGGCGCCGTGGGCGGAGGGGTGGTTGGGGCCCAGGTTCAAGAACATGTAGTCCTCGTTCTCGTTGCCGCGGCTCATGCCCCACTCTTCCGGCTTGAACATCAGGTTGCCCTGCTCCATGTCCTGCTTGGCGGCATCGAGCATGAAGGGATCGAATTCGGTGGCGCGCGCCGGATAATCCTTGCGCAGCGGGTGACCCTGCCAGCTCTTGGGCATCATGATGCGGGTCAGGTGCGGGTGACCGTCGAAGTTGATGCCTATCAGATCCCACACTTCCCGTTCATACCAGTTGGCATTGGGGAAGTGGCGGCTGACGGTGGGCAGCGTCAGATCCCCCTCCTTGAGCGGCACCTTCAACATCAGGTCGGCGTTGCGATCGATGGAAATGAGGTGATAGAAGACGGTGAAGTCGCTGTCGGGCAGGTCGTGACGATGGCTGCGCATCCGCTCGTCGGTGGCGCTCAAGTCAAACAGCATCACGAACGGGGAGGGGAGCTTTTTAAGGAACCCCATCACATCCAGCAGCAGCTCGCGGGAGAGCCAGACCACCGGCACGCCGGTGCGGGTATTCTGGATGGTGAAGCGTTCGGCACCGAAATGGGCAAACAGCTCGCCGACTACCTGAGCGTCTTTGTGATCACTCGGTTGCCACTGGGCCATGGCGTAGTTGCTGGGAAATTCTCGAGTCAGTTTCATGGTCAGATCTCATCCGGCGTGCGCAGGTTGGTGACGTTGATCCGCTCGCCACGCTTGCGGTCCTTCTCGGCAGGCATTTGAGGGCGATAGATGCCCTGATCGCCAACCACCCAGGAGAGCGGACGGCGCTCCTTGCCGATGGAGTCCTGCAGCAACATCAGCGCCTGCAGGAATGCCTCGGGACGGGGTGGACAACCCGGAATATAGACGTCGACCGGCAGGAACTTGTCGACGCCCTGAACGACCGAGTAGATGTCGTACATGCCGCCGGAGTTGGCGCAGGCACCCATGGAGATGACCCACTTGGGTTCGAGCAGCTGTTCATACAGACGCTGGATGACCGGGGCCATCTTGATGAAGGGGGTGCCGGCGATGACCATGAAATCGGCCTGGCGCGGTGAGGCTCGAATGACTTCGGCTCCGAAGCGGGCCACATCATGGGGGGAGGTGAAGGCGGTACACATCTCTACGTAGCAGCAGGAGATACCGAAGTTGTAAGGCCAGAGGGAGTTCTTGCGGCCCCAGTTGACAGTGTCTTGCAGCACCTCTTCGAGGCGCCCGATCATGATGCCGCGTGAGGCCTCTTGAGCCAGGGGATCCTCGACGGTCTGGCGCTGTTCCTGGGGGTAGCGCTCAACCGGCGCATCCGGGTCAATCCGGGTCAGGGTGTACTTCATGGTGCAACCTCAAAGGGATAATCAGTAATTCAGTCTGGCTTCTTGTCGGTCAGGACGCGTTTTTTCGGTGCCCAGTCGAGGGCGCCAATGCGCCACAGGTAGATGAGTCCTACCAGCAGCAAGGAGATGAAGATGGTGGCCTCGATGAAGCCGACCCAGCCGCTCTCCCGAACGGAGACAGACCAGGCAAAGAGATAGAGCGCTTCCACGTCGAAGATGACGAAGAACATGGCAACCAGATAGAACTTGGCGGAGAAGCGCAGACGGGCATTGCCCACGGAGTCCACGCCTGATTCGAAGGGCTTGTTCTTGGCTCGGCCGTAGGCGCGGCCTCCCAGCAGGGCTGCCAGGCCGATCATGATCAGGCAGATACAGATGGCCCCAACTACATAGACAGCAAAAGCCCAATGCTGGACAGCAATATCAGCAAACATAGGAGTTTTCCCTAACCAAATTAATCACGAGACTTAACAAGGATGTTACGTATTATGCCACTTCGATACTGATTTACATGTCATTTCAGGGGATTAATTATTAATCAGCGGGAGGAAAATCGTATTTTGCAAGCGGGGTCAATGTTCCTATTTGAGAATCATTTTCACTCGCTTTTGTGATGGGGGGAAAATCGTGGGGCAGTTCGAAAAATAAACTAATCGAGAAAGACAAGACCCCGCCGGGCGGGGTCTGCTGGATCAGGGCTTGAGGACGGGGAGGGACTCTTCGGCGGCCTTGCCCTGGGAGAGGGTGATCTCGACCCGGCGGTTGGCCTGCCGGTGTTCCGGGGTGTCGTTGGGATAGCGGGGCTGGGCATCGGCCACCCCTTGGGCGATGACCCGGGAGGCATCGAGCTTGGGGTTGGTGAGCAGGGTGTGCACGATGGAAGCCGAGCGCAGCACCGACAGCTCCCAGTTGCTGCGATAGAGTTCCACCGGCGCCTGGGTGTTGTCGGTGTGGCCGGTCACCACCACCTTGCCCGGGATATCCGCCAGAATGCCGGAGATCTTGTTGACCAGCGGAATGAACTGGGGCTGCAGGAAGGCGGAATCGGCCGGGAACAGCGCCTTCTCACCGATGCGGATCACCAGCTGGCTGCCGAGCTGTTCCACCTCCAGATCCTTGGATTCAATCTGTGCCTTGAGCTGCTGTTCCAGCTTCTTCTTGGTGACCTGCACCCACTCTTGTTCCTTGGTTTTGTGAGGCCAGGACTCCGTCGCACTCGGTTTCTCAGAGGCGCCTATGGTCTCGTTGAAGGGATCCGAGGCCGCCGCGGGGGCATCTTTCTCCAGCACCGTCTCCTTCTCGGGGCTGCTCGGGGTGGTCTTGGATTCCGGCTCGAGAATGCCGGTCCCCCCTTGCATGACCGGTGAACCGGCGGGAGGAGAGATCAGGCCTATTTTACCCAGCGATTCGATGAAGCCCTGGATCAGTACCCGGGTTTCAGACTGCTTGGCCATCGCGAAGGAGTAGAGCACCACGAACAGGGCAAACAGCAGGGTCATGAAGTCGGCATAGGAGACCAGCCAACGTTCGTGGTTCTCCGGCGCCTCAGCCTTTTTCTTTTTTGCCACCATGGCCTCCTAAGTAGGGTTCGAGGGTGACTTGCAGACGTTGTTGGGATTCGCCGTCCACGATGCAGAGGATGCCGGTCAGGGTCATCTCCTTGTAGTGGCGGATCTGGTGGGCAAAGGCCTTGTAGCGGTTGCCGAAGGGCAGGAAGATGAGGTTGGCGGCCGAAACCCCGTAGATGGTGGCGATGAAGGCCACCGCAATGGCGCCCCCCAGCTTGTCCGGGGCATCCAGCAGGCCCATGGCGTGAATGAGGCCAAATACTGCCCCCACGATCCCCATGGTCGGGCAATAACCCCCCATGGCCTCATAAAACTTGACGGTCTGCTCGAGGTCCTCCTGCTCGAACTCGATCTCGTTCTCCAGCACCTCGTGGATCTTGGTCTTCTCGTAACCGTCGACCATCATCTGTACCCCCTTTTGCAGGAAGGGATCCTTGATGTCGTCGATCATCCCTTCCAGGGCCAGCATGCCGCTGCGCCTGGCGTTGCCCGCCAGGTTCTCCAACAACTCGGCCTGCTCCTGCATGTCGAGTTTGAGAGGGGTCAGCAACCACTTGAAACGCTTGAGGGTGCTGCCGACGACGGAGAAGGGGAACTGGGTCAGAGCGGCACCGATAGTACCGCCGATCACGATGAGGAAGGCGGGCAGATCGAGCAGGGCGCTGGGGTGGCCGCCCTCGATCATGTTGCCGCCCAGAATGGCGATCAATGCCAGAACCAGGCCGATTAAGCTCATTTATTACGCATCCCTGAAGATTGATAATGGCTAGTGTAGCTACTTAAGTATCAGTTTTTCAAAATGATATCCAATCGGTGAGCAATAACGCGCGTCAGCGTCAGCTGCCGCCTGGGAGAGGTGTTTTCCGGCTGGAAAGGGGTGTGCCACCAAGGTGGACGTTGCTGCCAGCAGAGGGTATTTGGCGGTGCTGTGGTCTTGCGTTTGAGGCGCTTGGCTGCAGAGGCGAGCTGGCGGCGGAATGCCACAATCAGCCATCAGGTTGGCCGTTCAAATGGGCGGTGCGCCATGGGGCGGGTCATAGCCAGCAGGACTGCCTGGAGGATAGAGAGTGGCTGCCGGCCTGCTTGACGCTGGGTGAGAGGGCCGCTTTCGTCAGAGTCTGAAAGCAAAAAACCGACCATCAGGTCGGTTTTTTAAGATTTGGCGGTGAGGGAGGGATGATTCGCCACTGCGTGGCTCACCCCTTCGGGGCGGCCTGCGGCCGTTCATCGCAGCAAGCTGCTCTGCTCGAACCCGGCGAGGGTTCTCACCCTCCCTCTTCGACATGAGCTGATAATTCTTCCCCAAAGCAAGAAACCGACCATCAGGTCGGTTCTTTAAAATTTGGCGGTGAGGGAGGGATTCGAACCCTCGATACGTTGCCGTATACACACTTTCCAGGCGTGCTCCTTCAGCCACTCGGACACCTCACCAAAT